>CAZZFT010000166.1:0-11286 GCA_964653555.1 uncultured Spirochaetales bacterium
GCGATAGGCGCCGGGGTGTCCGTCGTGGCGGTCGCCGCTGCCGACGAAGCCGAGCCGGTAGCCGCGGTCGAGGGCGTCCCGCGCGAAGTGGCCGGGAACCGCGTCGTGGACCACGTCGGGCGAGTCGAGGGCCTCGCTGCTGCCGTGGATCGAGATCACCTCGGTCACCGGCTCGAAGCGCGGGTCCGGCGGGATGTCCCAGTCGGTGGCGATCGGACCGCCCGCCGGATGGTGGGCGATCGTGAGCGCCGGCAGCTCGCCGAGGGCCGCCCACAGCTCCTGGGGCTCGTCGGTGGCGACGTTCACCGAGTCCACCACTGGGCCGTCGTCGCCGAAGTAGAGCACGTGGCGGTGGCCGTAGATCCAGTTCGTCCACTCGAAGCCAAGCAGCGTGACGAAGCGCCCGGGCTCGTAGAAGCGCGCGGTCTGGGTGCGGATCTCCCGCCACAGCTCCGGGGTGTCCACGAGCGGCAGCACCCCCCAGTGGTCGTGGTCGGTGAGCGCGACCACGTCGAGAGCGCTGACGTCGCGTGCGTAGACGAAGTAGTCCTCGGGCACGCCGGTGCCGTCGGAGAAGTTCGAGTGGCCGTGCAGGTCACCCCACAGGATGCGCGGTCCCTCGGCGCTCACCACCAGCGGGTTGCTCTGGGCGTGCACCGAGCCGAACGCCGCCTCCAGGCGGTAGACGCCGGGCTCGCGCGCCACCGCCGTCACGCTGCGCCGCCCCAGATCCTCGGGCGCGAACACGACCGAGGCGGGCAGCTCGAGGCCGGCCGGGGGATCGACGAAGGTCACCTCCCCGACGAAGGGGATGCCCGTGTCGAGCGCCGCGTCGAGCACGGCCAGCACGACCCGCACCGTCTCTCCGGGGCGAGCGACACTCGGAAGCGTCATCTCCAGCACCGCGGGCGGGCTGGGGCGCACGTCGATCGCGGGCGAGGCGGTCAGGAACGCGCGCCGGCCGTCGCCGTCGCCGTCCACGGCGATCCAGAAGCGCGAGGCGCGCTCCGCATAGCGGTCGGTGGCGGCGAGGGCCGGGCCGGCGCCGTAGACGATCTCGATCCGCTCGCCGGCGACCAGCGGTCGCCCGGTGACCTCGAGCCCGAGCAGCTGGCGGTCGAGGGTCTTTGCGTGCAGCGCGATGTCGGGGGCGGAGGGGTGGATCTCCGTGTACCCGGGCGCCTCGGGGTCGGTCACCTGGGGCGTGGTCCAGTCCCAGAAGGGCGACACCTGGAGCTGGATCGAGCCGCCGGTCGCGACGCCCTCGGGACCCACCTCGTAGACGATCCGGAAGCGGTCGAGGCTGTCGCGGGTGGTGTAGCCGGGCTGGTCGGGATCGCGCACCAGCCACGCGCGTCCGCCGCCGTCCGAGGGGTGGAGCGGGATCGCGTCGGCCTCGCGCAGGAGATGAACGATGTCCCAGCGGGCGGTCGCCGGCCCCGGCCGCGTCGGCTCCACGTCGGCCTCGGGAAGCGGCGGCGCGCTGCGCTCTTCGGGAGCGCCGCAGCCGACCGCCAGCCACGCCAGGGCGAGGGCCGCGACGGACGCGAGCCGCCGGATTCGGGGCGCGTTTCCCATGCAGGGGGGCGAGCATAGCGGCCGTTCGCGGCTGGCCGGGACTGCGCAGGGGACCGGCAGCCGCGCGGCCGAGCCCCGCGCGCCGCCTTCAAGTCCGGGCTCCGGACGGCCGCTATCCCGGAGTGCCGCTCTCCTGCGCGCACTTCCACCGGACCCGCCTGCCCCATTCCATGTCCCGATCCACCACCGGCCGTCCCGCCGCCCCGATTCCGTGGCTCTCCGCGGGCCTGCTCGCGGTGTTCGTGGTGTTCTCGGTCCAGGCGCGCCTGGCCAGCGAGGCCGCGTCGCGCCAGATCGACGGCGCGCTGGAGCAGGCGCGCAGCTACTTCGTCGACCATCCCTATCTCGAGCCGGGCGAGGCGCTCACCGCGCGCATCACCGCCGACGGCGTGAAGGCGGCGCGCCGCGAGTTCGAGAAGCAGCGCAGCGCGAACGGCTGGACGCGCACGCCCCCGGGCGTCGTGCGGCGCCAGCAGGACGAGCTGGCCAAACGCCTGGCGGCGGCCCGGGCGCAGCTCGGCTCGCTTCCGGCGCGCGGCGTCGCCGTCGTCCCCACGCAGGGCTTCGCTCTCTCCTGGTGGCTCCACCCGGCGCTGCACGGGAGCCCCTGGCAGCTGATCGGCAACGGTCTGCTGCTGCTCTTGCTAGGCGTCTATCTGGAGCGCTCCCTCGGACGCGTCGGCCTCGCCCTCCTCGCCTCGCTAGCGGCTCTAGCCGGCGCCGGCGCCTGGGTGGCGGCGACGCCCGCCCAGGCGAGCTTCGGTCTGGCGAGCGCGGCGCCGCTCCTGGCCGGCCTCTACACCGCCTTCGCGATCCGCTTCTGGCCTCAGCGCGACGAGGGCTTCTACCTGGTGGCGATGGTGCTGGGCGCGCTCTGGCTCGCACTGCCGCCCTGGCTCTCCGCGACGTGGTTCTTCGCCGAGGTCGATCCGCTGGTGAGCGATCTCCCGCCGGCGGCCACGAGCGTGTACTGGGGCTACCTCGGGGCGGCCGGGGCCGGCGCCCTGGCCGTCGCTCTCGCCTGGCTGCTCGGCCTGGACGGCGCGCGCAAGACCGCCGGCGGCTCCGCCGTCACGCGCGATCCGCGCTACAAGCGCGCGGCGCGCGCCCGGGAGGCGGGCCGCCCGCGCGAGGCGCTGGAGCTCTTCGCCGAGCAGCTCGCCGCCGATCCCGACGCCTACGAGGCAGCGCTCGCGATGTGGGAGCTGGCGGTCGAGCTCGGCCGCGAGGTGGAGGCGGAGACGGCGCTCCTGCGCGTGATCCGCATCGAGCACCGGCGCAAGCTCGTCGCCGCCGCCGTGGACCACTGGCTGGTCCTCACCGAGCGACACATCCCCGAGGCCGCCGACCTGCCGCTGCTGGTGCACATGGCGCTGCTCCTGCGCGAGCAGGGCTACCGCGATCCGGCCGTGGCGGCGCTGCGCTTTGCCCTCGAGCGCTCGCACAGCCACGAGAGCCACGTGATCGCGTCGCGCATCGCGCGCGCGGCGCGCGGCCTCGACCCCGGCGTGGTGGAGGAGGCGGCCTGGCGCGCGCTGGGCAGCGTCGAGCTGGAGATCGGCGAGCGCCAGAGTCTCGAGCAGCTGATCGGCGAGGCGATCGAGTCCGGCGGCGGTCGCGGCGTCGGGTCGCGCGCGCGCGGCAGTGTCGAAGCCGCAGCGGGCACTGCCTCCGCACCACGCCCCGCCCCGATCGCGATCGAGACCCGCCAGCGCGGCATGGAGAGCGTGCTCGCAGTGCCCCTCGAGCTGCTCGAGGACGGCCTCGCCATCCAGACCGAAGGCGGCGCCAAGAAGATCGTCCGCTACGAGCGCATCGACGGCGTCGCCGTCGCGGCGGTGCACGGCATCGCGCCGAAGCCCGTGATCCTCGTCGACCTGATCCTCAACTGGAAGGCCCCCGTCCACGAGACCCTGCGCCTGATCCGCATGCGCGGCGACCGCTTCGACCCCAAGACCCTGTTCCCCGGCCAGACCTCCGCCGTCGAGGCGCTGCGCTCCTTCGTGACCCACGTCCTCGAACGCTCCGGCGCGGTGCCGCTGCCGGATCAGCAGAGCGCCCTGGGCCGGCCCTTCGCGTCCTTCGAGGAGCTGGCGCTGTACCAGCGCGCGGTGCTGCTGGCGGAGTCGGACTAGGGTCGCAGCCCATACCCGCGCGGCCCGCTGCGCTGGGCGAGCTGGTGCTGGATCTCGTCGACCCAGTCGCAAAGGCGGGGGCGGGTCTCTCGCGGATCGAGCAGGTCCTGGACGGCGAAGGACTCGGCGCGCGGGAAGGGGGAGCGCGCGCGGGCGAACTCCTCCTCCAGCTCGCGGCGGCGGGCGTCGGGGTCCGGTGCGCTCTCGATCTCGCGCCGGAAGGCGACGGCGACGCCGCCCTCGATCGGCAGGGCGCCGGTCTCGGCCGAGGGCCAGGCGAAGACGGTCGCCTCGGGCGCCAGGTGCACCGCGGCGGCCACGCCGTAGGTCTTGCGCACGATCACCGACACCCAGGGCACGGTCGCCTGGACCACCGCGAACATGACCTCGCTGCCGAAGCGGATCGTCGCGGCGCGCTCGGCCTCGCGTCCGATCATGAAGCCCGGCTCGTCGACGAAGGCGACGATGGGCAGGTGGAAGGTGTCGCACATCTCCACGAAGCGGCGCACCTTGCGGGCTGCGTCGGCCGTCATGGCGCCGGCGTAGAAGCGCGGGTCGTTCGCCCACACGCCGACGGGCTGGCCGTTCACGCGCGCCAGCGCGGTGATCTGGGAGCGGCCGTAGCCGCGGCCGAGCTCGAAGAGCGAGTCGCCGTCGACGACGTGGCGCACCAGCTTGCGCGCGTCGTAGATCTTGCGGCGGTCGCGCGGCACGATCCCGAGCAGCACCTCTTCGGCCCGCTCGCGGTCGTCGGCGCAGGGCGTGCGCGGCGCCGGCTGCCACACGTTCGTCGGCAGGTAGGAGAGGAAGCGGCGGATGTGCTCGAAGGCGTCGCGCTCGTCGCGCGCCACCGCGTCCACCACGCCGCTGCGCTCGTGAACCGCGGCGCCGCCCAGCTCCTCCTTGGTGAGGCGCTCGCCGAGCGCGCGCTCGACCAGCGCCGGGCCCGCCACCAGCACCTGGGCAGTGTCGCGCGTCATCACCGCGTAGTGGCTGGACACGAGCCTCGCGGCGGGCAGGCCCGCCACCGCGCCCAGCGCCGCCGACGCCACCGGCACGGTCGCCATCGCCTCGGCGATCGAGGCGAAGCGGTGCGGTCCCATGCCGACGGAGGCGCTGGCGCCGCCGCGCTGCGGCCCCTTCTTCTGCGTTCCCGCGACGCTGCCCCCTCCGCCCTGGAGCAGGCGCACCAGCGGAACGCGCAGACGCAGGCACAGATCCTCGGCGAATACGCTCTTGCGCAGCCCGGCAGGGGAGGGCGAGCCGCCGCGCTGGGTGGCGTCCTCGCCGCCCACCACGCAGGGGCGGCCGTCGATCTTCCCGCTTCCGAGCACGTAGTTCGCGGGGGTGAAGGCGCGCAGCGAGCCGTCCTCGTCCTCCTCCGCGTGGCCTGCGATCGGGCCCTGCTCGCGGAAGCTCCCGGCGTCGAGCAGCGCGTCCACCCGCTCGCGGATCGTGAGACGCCCGTAGGCGTGCTGCCGCTCGACCGCCTCCGCCCCACCGTGCTCCCGCGCCAGCCGTCGCCGCGCGCGTATCCCCTCGACCTCTTCCGCCCAGCCCTCGCGCGCGTCGTCGTTCATGACGGGAGGGTAAGCCAGGAAGGGCCGCCGCTTCGACTCGCCCGTCCGCGCCCGAGGATCTCGGCGCCTTCAGGCAGGGCCGACGGACCGGGTGGCGGAGGCCTGGGCGGCACGGACCGGATCCGCGAGCGCCTCGATGCGCTCGCGGATCCGACCCGTCGCCGCGGCGACCGCGCGCTCGACGGCGGGCGAGATTCCGCCGTCGATCCGCACCGTGGCGGGCGGCGTCACCTCGATTCCCACCAGCTCGAGGTGGGCGGGCGCGCGCCCGAGCGCCTCCGCGAGCGCGAGCGCCTCCGCCACGCCGAGGGCGTGCGTCGACAGCCCGGGCTCTCGCGCCAGGTCGCCGCTTCGCAGCTCGTGGAGCGTTCCGGGGGCGGCCCCGGAGCAGACCGCGTCCACCAGCACGACGGCCCCGGCGTCGAGGAGCTCGACCAGGTCGAGGGGGCGCTCGCAGGTCGCCAGCCTCGCGCCGGCGGGCAGCGCGGAGCGCGCGAGCCGCTCGACGACCCGGAGACCCACCGCGTCCTCTCCCTGCCGCGTGCCGATGCCGATCACGAGGACGCGAGGCACGGGTCTCCTCGTCGGTCCACCACGAGCCGCAGGAAGTGCGTCGCGCACGAGATGCACGGATCGTAGTCGCGGATCGCCGCCTCGCATCGCCGCCGCGCCTCTTCTTCCGAGAGGGCCAGCGCGGCGGGCAGCAGCCCCCGCAGATCGTCCTCGATGCGGGCCTGGTTCTGCGCGGTGGGCGGCACGATGCGGAGCTGCGCGATGTCGCCCGCCGGGTCGGTCTCGACCCGCATGTACAGGAGGCCGCGCGGAGCTTCGGTAGCTCCGTACCCCACGCCGGCGCGCGGCGTCCACGGCGCCGCGGGCGCGGCGGGCGGCTCGTAACGCTCGATCACGCTCAGCGCCTCGTCGATCGCCTGGATCACCTCGATGCCGCGCGCGAACACCGACGCGGCCGGGTCCGGCTGGGCGAAGCGATCCCGGAGCCCGTCGCAGGCCGCGCGCGCGGCCGGCGACAGGTGGTCGCGGTTGAGGAGCAGGCGCGCCAGCGGGCCCACCTGGTAGGCGCCCCGCTCCCGCAAGCGACAGTGCAGCGCGGTGGAGTGAGGGACCTGCGATTCCTCGAAGGCCTCGTCGAACGCGTCGGGCTCGACGGAGAGACCTCGCGTGGAGACGATGCGGCCCTCGCTCATCGGGTACTCGTCGGGATGATGCAGGGCGACCAGCTCGATCTCCTGGGGCCGACGTGGTACGGGCAGCGAGGCGAACCATTGCAGCAGCGCCTCCGCCTCCCCGCGCGCCGGGCGCAGCGCGTCGCCCAGATCCTCCAGCTCCGTCCGGGACGGCGCCTGGTGGAACCCTCCGATGCGAACGCCGACGGGGTTCACCGGCCGCGCGCCGAGCAGCACCAGGATGCGGTTGCCCAGAGCGCGCAGCGCCAGCGCGCGCTCGACCTGCCGCGGCTCGCGGCGCGCGATCTCCATCGCGTCGTCGAGCCCGAGGTAGTCGGGCGCCGCCAGGAAGATCATGTGCAGCAGGTGGCTCTCGATCCACTCTCCCGCGTAGTAGAGCCGGCGCAGAGCGCGCACCTGCGGTTCCACCTCGACGCCGAGCAGGGATTCGAGCGCCTGCACGGCGCTCATCTGATAGGCCACCGGACAGATGCCGCAGATGCGCGCGACCAGGTCGGGCAGCTCCGCGGCCGCCCGGCCGCGCAGGAACGCCTCGAAGAAGCGCGGCGGCTCGAAGATCTCGAGTCGCAGCTCCGCGACGCGACCCCCCTCGAGTGCGACGTGGAGCGCCCCGTGCCCCTCGACCCGAGCCAGGGCGCGGACCTCGATCCGGCGCCGCTCAACCATCGCCGCGCTCGAGCCGCAGGGCGGCCTCCCGCAGCTCCGGCCGCCAGCCGGCCACGCCGCGCAGGCGCCGCGCCACGTCGCGCGCGGAGAGGCCCGCGGCGCGCAGGTGTCGGGCGAGCGAGTCGACGTTGGGGTCCTCCGACGGACCGAAACACGCGTAGCAGTCGCGGCCGAGCGAAGGGCAGAGCGCCCCACAGCCCCCGCGCGTCACCGGGCCCAGGCACGGCAGACCTCGCGCCACCACGACGCAGACGTTCCCGCGGCGCTTGCACTCCAGGCAGACGCTCGCCCCGGGCAGGTCCGAGCGCGCACCGAGCAGTGCGCGGGTGAGGACGCGCAGCACCTGCTCGGCGTTCACCGGACAGCCCTCGATCTGCGCGTCGACGTGCACGTGGTCGGAGACGGGAGTCGAGGTGGCGAGCACCTCGATCCACTCGGGGTGCGGATAGATCTGCTGCTTCCAGCTCTCGACCTCGGCCTGGTTGCGCAGTGCCTGGATCCCGCCGCTGGTGGCGCACGCGCCGATGGTCACGAGGGTTCGGCTCTGCTCCCGGATGCGGTGGATCCGTTCGAGGTCGCTGGGGGTGGTGACGCTCCCTTCGACGAGCGCGACGTCGTAGGGCCCGGACTGCGCCCGGCTCGTGGCTTCGAGGAAGAAGGCGACCTCGAACCGGTCTGCCAGCTCCAGCAGACGCTGCTCGAGATTCAGGATCGCGACCTGGCATCCGTCGCAGGACGCCAACTTGTGCACGGCGAGGCGGGGCCGCTCCCCGCTCATACTCCGTGCACTCCGAAGAAGGGGGCCAGGTCGGTGGAGCAGAAGATGGGACCGTCCTTGCACAGGAACAGCGGGCCGAGCTGGCAGCGGCCGCACAGACCGACCGCACACTTCATGTTGCGCTCGAGCGAGAGGAACACGCGCGCCCCGGGAATGCCCTGCTGGTGCGCGAAGCGCAGCCCGTGGCGCAGCATCACCTCGGGTCCGCACATGAAGACCACGGTGCGCTCGGGGTCGACCTCGATCTCCTCGAAGAGCTCGGTCACCACGCCGACGTGGTCGCGCCAGTGCCGCTCGGGCCGGTCGCTCGCGAGCAGCACCCGGACGTCGGGCTGTCGACGCCAGGCCTCGAAACGCTCCTGGTGGGTCAGGTCCTCGGCGCGCTTCACGCCGTGCAGCACGGTGATCCGGCCGTAGCTCGCGCGCCGCCGCACCATGTAGTTGACGGCGCCGGTGACCGGCGCGCAGCCGAGGCCGCCGGTGATCACGAGCACGTCCTTCCAGCGCGTCGGGTGGAGGGGCCAGCCGTTGCCGTAGGGGCCGCGCAGACCGAGCACGTCCCCCACCTCGAGGCGGTCGATCACCTCGGTGGTGCGGCCGACGATGCGGATCGTGTGCTCGAGGTCGTTCTCCCAGGGATCCGAGGAGATCGAGATCGCGACCTCGCCGACTCCCGGCACGTAGACCATGTTGAACTGTCCCGGCACGAAGTCGAAGCGCTCGCGAGCGGTCGGATCGCGCAGGCGCAGCCGGTAGCTGTGGATGTGCGGCCCGAAGCTCCGCTTCTCGACGATCTCGGCCGGCTCGGGCACCAGCAGGCGGGTCGCGGCGTGATTCATGCGCCGCCTCCGGAATCCGGCCCGCCCCGGATGGCGGCGAGCTCCTCGGTCAGGTCGATTCCCACCGGACACCAGGTGATGCAGCGCCCGCAGCCCACGCAGCCCGAGCTGCCGAACTGGTCGATCCAGCTCGCCAGCTTGTGGACCAGCCACTGGCGGTAGCGGTCGCGGATGCCGGGCCGGAAGTTGTAGCCGCGGATCTGGCCGTGGTCGCGATTGAAGCACGAGTCCCACTCCCGCACGCGGAGCGAATGGCGCCCGTCGAGGCTCGGCTCGTCGCGCTGGTCGTGGCAGAAGCAGGTCGGACACACCATGGTGCAGTTTCCGCAGGACAGGCAGCGCTCCGCCACGTCGTCCCACCTCGGGTGCTCCAGGTTCGCGTAGAGCAGCTCGCGTGGATCCTGGGGCTCGAGGCGCCGCTCGATTCCGCGCGCGCACTCCTCGAGGGCCCGCCGCTCCTCCGCGAACGCGCGCGGGTCGACCGCCGCGGTCGGGAGCTCCTGGAGGATCTCCTGGCCGGCCGGGGTGCCCGCCCGCACCACGAAGCCGTCCTCGAGCTCGGTGAGCGCGAGGTCGTGACCGGCCGTGACCTCGGGACCGGTCCCCATCGACGTGCAGAAGCAGGTCGAGACCGAACGCGTGCAGCTCACCCCGATCAGCAGCAGGCCCGATCGCCTCGCCGCGTAGTACGGGTCGGGGTAGCGGTCCTCGAGGAAGATCCGGTCCTGCATCGCCAGCGCCGCGAGGTCGCAGGCGCGCACGCCGAGCACGGCGATGCGCTGGGGCTCGGGAATCGTGGGCCGTGCGTCCAGCTCGCCGTCTCCGAACGCGATCTGCAGCAGAGGCTCGCGAGGCGCAAAGACGAGGGACTTCGGACTGGTCGGCCCGTTCACCACGTCGAACAGGCGCGCTCCGCCGCTCTGCTCCAGCCGGTAGTGGGCCGGCTGCTGGACGTCCCGCCAGCCCGCCGGCAGATCGGAGACGGAGCGCACTTCGTCGAGGACCAACGCTCCGTCTCGCAGCACTGGGCCGAGCACGCGGTACCCGCGCTCTCGCAACCCATCCAGGAGCCGCGGAAGGTCCTCTCGCTGGAGCCATCGCGCGGTCGCCTCCTCCGGCACTACTTCTTCCCGACACGCATCGCGCGAGTCTACGCCAGACTCGCCGGCGAGCGTGGGCCAAGGCTCGTCTTCTCCCGTGGCCGGATGCCCCATCGCGCGAGCGCCGGGCGAGTCGCGCCGGCGCTCGCCGCGAGGAACGCGAGGCGGCTGTCGCTAGAGGGTCCGCTTGAACGTGACGCTCGCCAGCACCAGCATCACGCCGGTGAAGACGGCGAGGAACGCCAGGTCGCCTGCGACGGCGGCGAAGTTCGCGCCCTTGAACAGGATCTGCTTCAGCGCGTAGACGGCGTGGGTCTCGGGATTATAGGCCGCGAAGGCGCCCAGCCAGGACGGAAAGCTCTCCACCGGGTAGATGGCGCCGCTCGGGAAGAACAGCACCACGTTCAGGAACCCGGCAAACACGCCGACCAGCCGCGGGTGCGTGGCGCGCCCGAGGAGCAGGAAGGTCATCGCGAGCAGGCCGGTCGCCGACAGCAGCATGACCGCGACGATCGTCGCCAGCGCGGGCACTCCCCCGGTGAACGTGGTGCCCGTCAGCAAGAGACCCAGGAACAGCACGATCGTCGCGGCGATGGTCGTGACGGCGACACCGCTCGCGAGCATGCCGCCGGCGATCTCCCAGCGCGCCAGGGGCGTCACCAGGTAGCCCTCCGTGACGCCGAGGAACCGGTCCATCACCCAGTTGAACACACCCGACGTGAGCGAGCCCATGAACAGCGCCATCACGATCACGCCCGGGATCAGCGAGGCGTCGTAGTCGACCGTCCGGAAGAGCTCGACCGGGCGCATCATCACCACGCCGAGCTGGGGGCGGCGCGCGGAGACGAACTCCTGGCGGATCGAGGCGATCGCGGCGTCGAGGGCCCCCTCCAGGGTGCGAGCGCTGACGACGTCGACGTTGTCGAGGAACAGACCGATGTCGGCCTCGTGCCCGGTGGTCACGTCGCGGCTGAAGTCGGGAGGGACCACGACGGCGGCCTTGTAGAGCCCGTTGCGCGTGGCCGCGACGGCGCGCTCGGCGTCCTCGAAATAGGTGAGCACGATCGTCTTCGGCCCCGCCTGGAGCGCCTGGAGGCGCTCGACGACGCGTCGCCCGTAGACGCCCGAGTCCCCGTTCACCAGGGCGACGGGCAGGTTCCGCAGCTGACCCGCGAAGGAGTTCCCGATGATCACGAGGTAGACGATCGGCATCAGCACGACCGTGATCAGGGTGAGCGGGTTGCGCGCGAGCTTCAGCAGGTCGCGCCGCATGACTGCCCAGATCCTCATCGCGTCGCCCTCATCGCGCCTGGGGCATCCCCGGCCCCACGAAGAACCCGACCTTGCGCGCGCGCTCCTCGCGCAGGGTGCGGCCCGTGAAGTGAATGAACACGTCCTCGAGCGA
>CAZZFT010000167.1:0-11103 GCA_964653555.1 uncultured Spirochaetales bacterium
GCGGACATGGACTTCCCGATCGCCGAGCCGATCCGGCGCGTTCTGCGCTTCGCCGTCGAGCGCTCGGATCTGGGCTATCCGATCCACCCCGCGCCGACGCCGATCCCCGAGCTCACCGCCGAGCGTATGCGCCGCCTCTGCGGCTGGGCGATCGAGCCGCAGCGCGTCGAGATCCTGTCGGACGTCGTGCAGGGGATGTACACGGCGATCCACCAGCTGACCGAGGCGGGGGAGGGCGTCGTGGTCCAGACACCGGTCTATCCGCCCTTCCTGCACAGCGTCGCGAAGCTGCGTCGTCGACTCGACGAGAATCCGCTGGTCGCGCGCGCCGGGGGCTACGAGATCGACCTCGACGGTCTGCGCGCGGCGACGGACGACGCGACGCGCATGCTCCTGTTCTGCAATCCCCAGAACCCGACCGGCCGGGCCTTCCGCCGCGAAGAGCTCGCCGCGTTGGCGGAGCTCGTCCTCGAGCGCGACTGGATCGTGGTGTCCGACGAGATCCACCAGGACCTGGTCTGGAGCGGTCACCGCCACGTGCCCTTCGCCTCGCTCGGGCCGGAGGTGGCCGCGCGCACGATCACCCTGACCGCGGCCTCGAAGGCGTTCAACATCGCGGGCCTGCGCTGCGGCGTCGCGGTCTTCGGCTCCGACGAGCTCGCGCGCCGCTTCCGCGCCCTGCCGCGGCACCTGCGCGGGGGCATCGGCATGCTGGGGATCGAGGCCCTGGACGCGGCCTGGCGTCACAGCGGACCGTGGCTCGACCAGGTGCGCGCGTACCTCGAGGCCAACCGCGCCTTCGTGATCGACTTCGTCGCGCGCGATCTGCCCGGCGTCGTGCTGCACCCGCCCGAGGCGACCTACCTGGCCTGGCTCGACTGTCGCGAGCTCGCCCTGGAGCCGAGCCCCTTCGCCTTCTTCCTCGCCGAGGCGCAGGTGGCCCTCTCCGACGGGGCCAGCTTCGGCGAGCCGGGTCGCGGCTTCGCGCGCATCAACTTCGCCACCTCGCGCGCGATCCTCTCCGAGGCCCTGGAGCGGATGGCGAAGGCGCTGCGCTGACACCCGCCCGATAGCCGCGGTATCGTCGCGCCCCTGCTGCTGCGCCAGGAGGTGTTCATGCCCACGATGTGGAAGCGCGATCTCGAGGCCGACGGGCGGAAGTTCGAGCGCTGGCTCCGCTCGAAGCTCCCGACGGCCAAGGACCTGCGCATGTCGCCGCTGGTCGCGCCCCAGTCCTCGGGCTTCTCGAACGAGACGCTGCTGTTCGATCTCTCCTACACCGAGAACGGCGCACTCCACAGCGACCGGCTCGTCGTCCGCATCCAGCCGATCGGCTACCAGGTGTTTCCCGAGTACGACCTCGGCCTCCAGTTCCGCACCATGGACCTGCTGGCGAAGACGGACGTCCCGGTGCCGCGGATGCGCTGGCTGGAGGAGGAGGGCACCGAGATCTTCGGCGCGCCCTTCTACGTGATGGAGCAGGTGCCCGGTCGCGTCCCGACCGATCAGCCTCCCTACCACGCGGGCGGCTGGATGCACGAGATCTCCCCCGCCGAGCGCGAGGCGATCTGGCTCGGCGGCTTCGAGGCGATGGCCCGCATCCACCGCCTCGACCTCGACGCCGCGGGCTTCGGATTCCTGCGTCGGCCCGAGCTCGGGGCCACGCCGCTCGACCAGGAGATCACCTACTACGAGAGGTACTTCGAGTGGGCCTCCCGAGGTCGGGAGAATCCGGTGCTGGAGGCGGCCCACGACTGGCTGCTGGCGAACCAGCCGGCGAACGAGCCCGAGGGACTCGTCTGGGGCGACGCGCGCATCGGCAACGTGATCTTCGACGGGACCCAGCCCGCCGCCGTCCTCGACTGGGAGATGGTGAGCAACGGCAGTCCCGAGCGGGACGTTGGCTGGGCGATCTTCCTCGACCGCCACCACAGCGAGGGCATCGAGACTCCCCGGCTCGAGGGCTTCCCCTGCTACGAGGACACGATCGCCTACTACGAGGAGCGTTCCGGTCACCGCGTCCGGAACCTGGACTACTACCAGGTGTTCACCGGCTGGCGATTCGGGATCATCATGCTGCGCATCAGCCAGCAGCTGGTCCACTACGAGCTGGCGACGCCCGAGCAGGGCCGCGCGCTGGAGCTCAACAACACGGTGACGCGCCTGACCGCGAAGCTGCTCGATCTGCCCCCGCCCGGGGAGGGTCTTCCGGGAGACTTCAAGTAGCCGGAACCGCGAGGAGGACCGCATGAGCGAGATCCACACCGTCACGGGAGTGACCACGCCCGAGAAGCTCGGCCGCACCTTGATGCACGAGCACCTGTTCATCGGCTACCCGGGCTCGGAGGTCGACTGGGTGAGCCCGGGTCCGGCCCGACGCGAGCGGGTGGAGCGCTGCGTCGACCGGATCGAGGAGATGAAGTCGCTCGGGATCACTGCGATGCTCGACCCCTGCCCGAGCGACCTGGGCCGCGACGTCGAGCTGATGGCCGAGGTGGCCCAGCGCACGCGCTTCCAGCTGATCTGCGCCACCGGCCTCTACAAGGAGGCCGAGGGCGCCACGGCCTACTGGAAGTTCCGGATGAGCTTCGGCTCGGTGGTCGACGCGATGGCCGAGCTGTTCGCGCGCGAGCTCACCGAGGGCGTGGCCGGGACGGGGATCCGCGCCGGGATCATCAAGGTCGGCACCGGGCACGGGACGCTCACCACCTACGAGCAGGCGGTGTTCGCCGCCGCCGCGAAGGCGGCGCGGGAGACGGGCGCGCCGATCACCACCCACACCGACGACGGCCGGTTCGGCGACGATCAGCAGGCCTTCCTGACCGAGCGCGGCGTGCCCGCCCACCGCATCGTGATCGGGCACTCCTGCGGCACCGGCGACACCGACTACCACACGAAGATCGCCCGGGGCGGCTCCTACCTCGGCTTCGACCGCTTCGGCCTCGACATGCTCCAGCCCGACGAGGAGCGGGTGGCGTCGCTGGCGCGCCTGGTGCGCGAGGGCTTTGGCCGTCAGATCGTCGTGTCCCATGACTCGGTGTGGTGCTGGCGGGGCGAGCCGGCACCGCCCGAGGCGCTGGTGCAGATGGAGAAGGTGTGGAACCCCAGCCACTTCCTCACGCGCATCGCCCCGCGGCTGCGCGACGCGGGCGTGGAGGAGGCGCAGATCGAGGCGCTGCTGGTGGACAACCCGCGCCGCTTCTTCGCCGGCGAGGCGCTCTAGACCGCGCGCAGCTCGGCGATCGCGCGCGCCGCGGCGGGGTCGTCGCCGGGATCCTCGGGCAGCGGGAAGGTGATGCGCGTCGCGAGGCCGCCGTACCACTCGCGCAGCGTGCGGGCGATCGTCGCGTAGGGACCCTGGGGCACCAGCGCGTCGAGCATCTCGTCGCTCAGCGCTCCGCTCATCTCGGCCCACTTCCCCTCCCGGGTCAGGCGGTGCAGGCGCTCGCCCACCTCCCGCCAGCCGAAGAGGTCGAGGGTGGGCCAGTAGGCGGGGGTCGAGTAGAGGAAGGCGAGCAGCTCGCGGGCGTGCTCGCGCTGGCGCGCGACGGCCGCGTCGTCGGGTCCGGTGGCGATGAAGCCCCCGGCGAGCAGCTCGAGAGCGGCGCCGTCGCGCCCCGCGCGCTTCGCCCCGGCCTCGAGGGCCGGACGCGTCGCCTCGCGCAGAAAGCGCGGCGCGCTGTTGGTCGGGTGCGTCATCAGGCCGTCCGCCACCTCGCCGACCAACGCCGTCATCTTCGGGCCGACCGCGCCCAGGAAGATGGGGATCTCCGGGTGTTCGATCGGACCCGGGTTGAAGAAGGGCTGCATGCGCGTGAACCGGTAGTGCTCGCCCTCGTAGCGCAGCGGGGCCCCCTCCTGGAAGGTGCGCCAGATCGCTCGGAGGGAGAGCACGTACTCGCGCATCCGCGCCACCGGCGGCGTCCAGGGCGTGGCGTAGCGCTTCTCGATGTTGCCGCGTACCTGGGTGCCGAGGCCCAGCTCGAAGCGACCCCCCGAGGCCGAGGCGAGGTCCCAGGCGGCGATCGCCACCAGCATCGGGCTGCGCGGGAAGGCGACCAGCACGCTGGTCGCCGTGCGCAGCCGGTCGGTGACGCGCAGGGCGGCATGGCAGAGCAGCAGACCGTCGTGCACCGCGTCGGGAACGCACAGACCGTCGTAGCCGAGGGCTTCGACCCGCCGGGCGTGGGTTTCGACCGCGTCGAGGCCCATGCGCTGGTCCATGCTCGCGTAGACGCGCACGTGAGAGCTAGGCGAGCGTGCCGCCGTCCACGAGGATGTCCACTCCGTTCACGTGAGCGGCGTCGTCCGACGCGAGGAAGGCGATCAGACCCGCGACGGTCTCCGGTCCGCGCGCCTGGTCGAGCGCCATCTGCCGCATCACGAGCTTCATGTCGGCGTCCTTCGGCAGGCCGGCTCCGCCCTTCGTCATCGGCGTCTTGATCGAGCCCGGGCACACCGAGTTCACGCGCACGCCCTGCTTGCCGTACTCGACCGCGAGCGCCTTGGTGAAGGAGAGCACCGCGCCCTTCGAGGCGGCGTAGGCCGCCCCGTAGGCGAGCCCCGCCTTCGCCGCCACCGACGAGACGTTGACGATGTTGCCCCGCGCGGCCACCAGGTGGGGTAGCGCGGCGCGGCAGACGAGGAAGGTGCCGTCGGCGTTGACCGACTGGATGCGGCGCCAGTCCTCGAAGGGCATCTCGTGGGTGTGGGCGAAGCGCAGGATGCCCGCCACGTGGCACAGGGAGTCGAGCCTTCCGAAGCGCTCGACGCAGGCCGCCACGGTGGCGTCGACCTGCTGCTCCTGGGACACGTCGCACACGCGCGCCTCGGCCTCGGCGCCGAGGGCGGCCGCGGTCTTCGCCGCCTGCTCGACCGCCTCGGCCTGGACGTCCACGCAGAACAGACGCGCGCCCTCGCTGGCGAGGCGTTCGACCGTGGCCAGGCCGATGCCCGAAGCCGCACCGGTGACGAGAACCACCCGGTCTTCGAATCGTCGCATGGAATCCTCCTCTGGCGCGGCGGCGGCCGAGGGTAAGGCAGGGCTCAGCGCGGCGCGAGGTCGCGCGAGGCCTGAAGCGGGTCGACGCCGAGCGGCAGCAGCCCGATCACCGGTGTGGTGACCCCGTTCGCGACGTAACGGGCGATGTGCTCGCGGCACTTCTCGGGCGGACCGTGCACGACCAGCTCGTCCACGACCTCGTCGGGGATCGACGCCGCGGCTCCCTTGCGGTCGCCCTCCTTCCAGCGCTTCCACATCTCCCCGAGCGCGCCCTCTCGTCCGAGCCACTCGTGGAAGGCCGCGTAGACGGGGACGTTCAGGTACGCGTTCACGGCCAGACGCGCCATCGCGCGCACCTTGTCGGCGTCGGGATTGGGGCACACGAAGATGCGCGCGACGATCTCCTTCTCGGGACCGGCCTCGCGGACGATCGGCGCGACCGTCTTCACGTCGTCGGCCGAGAGCCAGTTGATGATCGCTCCGTCTCCTTCGCGCCCGGCGAGGCGCAGCATGCCCTGGCGCAGCGCGGCGATCAGGATCGGCGGCGGAGCCTCGAGACGGAGGCCGAGGCGGAAGTTCTTCACCGTGAACGTCTCGAACTGCTCGCTCACCTTCTCGCCCGCGAAGGCGCGGCGCAGGAAGCGCACCGTGTCGCGCACGCGCTGGTAGGGCTTCTCGAAGGGGATGCCGTTCCACTGCTCGACGATCACGTTCGACGAGGAGCCGATCCCCAGCACGAAGCGGCCGGGCGCCGCCTGGGCCATCGTCGCCGCGCTCATCGCCAGCAGCGCCGGTCCGCGGGTGTAGGCGGGGAAGATCGCGCACCCCAGGCGCGCCTGGGGCGCCCACTGGGACGCGAGGGCCAGCGGCGTGAAGCCGTCGGTCCCGCCGGCCTCGGCGGTCCAGAGGTCGGTGTAGCCGAGGTCGGCGAGCTCGCGGATCCAGTCGCGCTGGTCGGCGAGCGGGACGCCGTCGAGGGGGATCGTCATTCCGTAGCGCTGCATGGTCTTCTCCCGGCGAAGGGTGGGGGCCTATACTGCGCCGCCTCGCCGCGGAACGCGAGCGCACCACCTCGCGAGGCCCCCTCCCGTCCTTGGACCGCGCCGACCTCTCCCCGACCGCCGATTGGCAGCGCTACGGCCCCTTCGTCGTCTGGGTCTGCGCGGTGCTCGTCGGGTGGCTGGCCATGGTGGCGTCCCTCGATCTCTGGGGGCAGGTGGCCCGGCACTGGCCGATCGCCGTCTCGATGCTCTTCGGCTCCTACGTGGCGGGCTCCACGCCCATGGGCGGCGGCACGATCGGCTTCCCGATCCTGGTCCTGCTCTTCGAGCAGCCCGCCTCCCTCGGTCGCTCCTTCTCGTTCTGCATCCAGAGCGTGGGGATGACCTCGGCGACGCTGCTGATCCTGTGTCGGAGGACTCCGCTCGCCTGGCGGCCGCTGCTCTGGTCGCTGCCCGTCGCCTTCGCGGTGGTGCCGCTCACGCTGGCCTTCGCCGTTCCGCGCGTCGGCGGTGACGCGGTGAAGCTCGTGTTCGCCTGCATCTGGGGGTCCTTCGGGATCCTGTCGCTGGTGAAGCTGCGCGAGTTCGCCTGGACGCGGACGCGCCCGCGCTCCTCGGCCGCCGTCGACGCGGGGTCGGGTCTCGCGATCGGGCTGGTGGGCGGCGTGGCGGCGGGTCTGGCCGGCGTCGGGATCGACATGGTGCTCTACAGCGTGCTGATGCTGCTGCACCGTTCCGACGCGCGGACCGCGATCGCGACCAGCGTCGTGCTGATGGCCGTCACCTCCTGGTGCGGCGCCGTGTGGTCGGCGGTGCTCGGGCAGCTCGACGCCGAGCTGTATCGGAACTGGATCGCCGCCGCGCCGGTCGTGCTGTTCGGCGCGCCCTTCGGCGTGGCCGTGGTCGCCTACGTCTCGCGCACGTTCACGCTGCTCGTCGTGTCCTTCCTGTGCATCGGGCAGCTGTTCTGGACGATCGCCGAGGTGGGGGCGTCGGTCCGGGTCGGGATCGCCGTGGTGGGGGCCCTGCTCGCGGTGAACGGGGTCTTCCATCTGCTCTACGTCTGGGGGCGGCGGCGGGTGGCGCGCGACCCGGAGCCCGAGCCGAGCGGCTGAGCCGACCCCTACAGCGGTGTGCAACTTGCGCCGATGCGTCCCGGTATGGGAAGACCTCTGGTGCCGTGGATCGGCGGGGGGCTCGCCCTCGCGGCCCTGGTGCTGGGGACGGGCTGTGAGCGGGAGCTCGACGTGTGCGGGAGCGGCGCGCACGACCGGCGCCCCTCGATCGTGTTGATCGCAGCCGACACGCTGCGCGCCGACTACCTCGGACGCAGCCACGGCGAGTCGGCCGTGTCGCCGACGCTCGACGCCTTCGCGACCGAGGCGGTCGCCTTCCCCTCCACCTACGCCCAGGCGCCCTGGACGAAGCCGTCGGTGGCGAGCCTGCTCACTGGGCTCCATCCGCACGTACACGGTGTGATGAACCACGAGGGCTGGTTCTCGCGACCCGACGACGAGCCCGGGGCCGACCGCGTGGGGGTGCTCCCCGCCGAGATCGACACGCTCGCGGAGCGGCTCGGTCGCGCCGGATACCAGTCGGCCGCCTTCGTCGCCAACGAGTGGCTCGCTCCGGGCTACGGCTACGAGCAGGGCTTCGATCACTACGAGCTAGTACCCCGCGACCGCCTCGGTGCGGTGTTCGCCCGCGCCGACCGCTGGCTCTCGGAGCGCGACCCGTCGCGTCCCTTCTTCCTGTACCTGCACCTGATGGAGGTGCACGGGCCCTACGACGCGCCCGCGCCCTTCGTGGAGGCGGCGCGCGGCGCGCTGGGCGCGAGCGCCGCCGAGCCGCTGGGCGACGGGGACTTCGCGAAGATCCCGGAGTACCTGCGCGCCTCCGCCTGGGCGCGGGAGCCGGCCGCGCACGACCTCCGCGAGTGGCGCACGCGCTACGCCGCCGGCGTCGTCGCCTTCGATTCGGCCTTCTCGGTCTTCCTCGGACGCGCCCGCTCACAGGGCTGGCTCGAGGACAGCGTCGTCGTCGTCACGGCGGATCACGGCGAGGAGCTGTTCGACCACGGGGGCTGGGACCACGGCACCACGCTCTTCGACGAGCTGCTGCACGTGCCGCTGCTGGTGCGTCTGCCCGGCGGGCAGAAGGGCGGGCGCTCGGTCGACGCGATCGCGAGTCTGATCGACGTCGAGCCCACGCTGCTCGAGCTCGCCGGCCTCGAGGCGCCGGCGCGCAGCGAGGACACCGCGCCCGGGCGCAGCCTGGCTCCGGCCCTGTGCGGTGTGGCGGGCGACCTCGCTCCGGAGCGCACCTTCGCCTCGGCGGCGAAGCAGGATCCCGCCCTCTACTCCCTGCGCACCGACCGCTACAAGCTGATCCTCGACACGCGCAGCGGTGCCGGGGCCCTGTTCGACCTGGCCGCCGATCCCGGCGAGCGTCGCGACGTCGCCGCCAGCGAGCGCGAGACCGCCGAGGCCCTGGCCCAGGAGCTCTGGCGCCACGTCGCCGCGGTTCGCGGAGTCCGGCGTCCGGTCGCGACGGCGCCGGTCGATCCGGGAATGCGCGCGCGCCTGGAGGCGCTCGGCTACGCGGAGCCCCGAGCGGAGCGCTGAAGCGCCGCGCGGGACGGAGCGCGCGGGACTAGCCCGACAGCGCGGCCCGCCGTCCTGCACGAGGACGATGCCGGGCGCGGACGGCCGTCCTACAGTGTGCCCGCCGCCGTCCGGGTCCGGCACGGGAACGCGGGAAACGGGCCGCCGACCTCGATCGGCCGGCGGGCGGCGAGAGGAGCCATGGATTATCAGAACCTTCGCTTCGAGCTGGCCGACGGCCTGGCGACGCTCACGCTCGACCGACCCGACGCCGCCAACGCGATCGACCTCGCCCTCGCACGCGAGCTGATGCACGCGGCGATCCGCTGCGACGAGGACCCCGCCGTCCGCGCGGTGCTGCTCACCGGCTCCGGTCGGATGTTCTGCGCCGGGGGCGACCTCAAGGCCTTCGCGGCCCACGGCGAGACTCTGCCGGCGCTGCTCAAGGAGCTCACCGTCTACCTGCACGCCGCCACCTCGCGCTTCGCGCGCATGGAGGCGCCGCTCGTCGTGGCCGTGAACGGGACCGCGGCGGGCGCGGGCTTCAGCCTCGCCGTGTCGGGCGATCTCGTGGTGATGGCCGAGTCGGCGAAGCTCGCCATGGCCTACACGGCCGCCGGCCTCTCGCCCGACGGGAGCTCCAGCTACTTCCTGCCCCGCCTGGTGGGGCTGCGCCGCACCCAGGAGCTGATGCTGACCAACCGGCGCCTCTCGGCCGCCGAGGCCCTCGACTGGGGCTTGGTCAACCGCGTCGTGCCCGACGCCGAGCTGGTCGAGACCTCGCGGGCGCTGGCGCGCGGGCTCGCGGCCGGACCGACGCGCGCCTTCGGCGTCGTGAAGAAGCTGCTCGCCACCTCCTTCCAGGAGTCCCTGGAGACCCAGATGGAGCTCGAGGCGCGGGGCATCGCGGCGATGGCCGGCACCGCGGACGGCCGCGAGGGGATCACCGCCTTCCTCGCCAAGCGCGCGGCGAAGTTCGGCGGCGCCTAGGTCGGGCACGCGGCATGGAGTGGAACTTCGGCGATCTGCTCGAGGGCGTGGAGCGCGTCCTGCCCGGCGATGCACCGGCGCTGATCCACGACGAGCGCGTGGTGACCTGGAGCCGGTACGCCGCGCGCAGCAACGCGCTGGCCTCGGCGCTGCGCGCGCGCGGGGCGGAGCCCGGCGACAAGCTCGCCTTCTATCTGCGCAACGGCACCGAGTACAGCGAGACGCTCGGCGCCTGCTTCAAGGCGCGTCTCGTCCACACCAACGTGAACTTCCGCTACCTCGACGAGGAGCTGGTCTACATCCTCGACAACTCGGACGCCCGGATCGTCGTCTTCGACGCCGAGTTCTCGGAGCGCGTGCGCGCCGTCCACGCGCGCTGTCCGAAGGTCGAGTGCTGGATCCAGGTCGGCGAGGCGCACGCGGAGGCTCTGCCCTTCGCGGAGCCCTACGAGTCCCTGGTGAGCGAGGGGGACGCGGCTCCGCTCGGGCTCGCGCGATCGCCCGACGACCTGGTGTTCATGTACACCGGCGGCACCACGGGGATGCCCAAGGCGGTGATGTGGCGCCACGGCGACCTGTGGCAGGCGGTGGGCGGGGGCAGCCAGGTGCCGGCCACCCGGGGCCGGCGTCCGGAGACACCGGAGGAATTCCTGGAGTTCATCCGCGCCCACGGGCCCGGTCCCCGCCAGCTCGCTGCCTGTCCGCTGATGCACGGCACCGGGCTCTTCTCCGCCATCGGCACCTTCCTGGGCGGCGGCTGCGTGGCGACCGTGGGCGGCGCGAACTTCGACCCGGTGCGCCTGTTCGACGCCGTCGAGCGCCATCGCATCCAGTCGATCGTGATCGTGGGCGATGCCTTCGCGCGACCGATGCTGCGGGCGCTGGACGCCGAGCCCGAGCGCTGGGACCTGTCCTCGCTCCGGGTGATCCTCTCTTCGGGTGTCATGTGGAGCCGCGAGGTGAAGCTGGGCCTCCTGAGGCACCAGCCGGGCCTGACCCTGGCCGATCTCTTCGGCTCCTCGGAGGCGATCGGCTTCGGCCGGTCGCTGACCAACGCGAAGGGCGAGCGGGAGACCGCGCGCTTCGAGATCGGCGACTCCTGCAAGGTGTTCACCGAGGATCATCGCGAGGTGGTGCCGGGGAGCGGCGAGCCGGGCTTCATCGCCCGCACCGGCGCCATCCCGCTCGGCTACTACAAGGATCCCGAGAAGACCTCGCAGACCTTCCCCACGATCGACGGCGTTCGCTACTCGGTGCCCGGCGACTGGTGCACCGTCGAGGCGGACGGCACGCTGACGCTGCTCGGTCGCGGCAGCGTGTGCATCAACACCGCCGGCGAGAAGGTGTACCCCGAGGAGGTCGAGGAGGTGCTCAAGACCCACCCGGAGGTGGACGACGCCCTCGTGGTGGGCGTGCCGGACGAGAAGTGGGGCCAGTCGGTGACGGGCGTGGTGTCGCTGCGGCCGGGCGCGAGGGTGGACGAGCAGGCGCTGCGCCGCCACGCGCG
>CAZZFT010000168.1:0-10976 GCA_964653555.1 uncultured Spirochaetales bacterium
AGATCCTGCCCCAGCTGCGCGAGAAGGGCAGCGTGACGCGCGGCTGGCTGGGCGTCGGCATCCAGGAGGTGACGCCCGATCTCGCCGAGGCGCTGAAGCTCGAGTCCCACGAGGGCGCGCTGGTGGCGAGCGTCGCCCCCGACGGACCCGCCGCCGAGGCGGGCATCGAGCGCGGCGACGTGATCGTGCGCTATGCGGGCCAGCCGATCGCCACGGTGCACGACCTGCCGCGCGCCGTGTCGAACACGGAGGTGGGCTCGAAGGTGGACGTGGAGGTGGTGCGCGACGGCGACCACAAGACCTTCTCGGTGAAGATCGGCAAGCTCGAAGAGCCGAAGGTGGCGGCGCACACGGGCGGCCCCTCGGGCTTCGGCCTGACCGCCGAGGACGTCCCGCGCGCCCAGCGCGAGCAGCTCGGCCTCGCCGAGGGCGAAGGCGCGGTGATCAGCGAGGTGGCTCCGGACGGCCCGGCCGCCAAGGCGGGCCTGCGGCCCGGCGACGTGGTGGTGGAGGTGGATCGCCAGCGCGTCAAGGGCGCGGCCGATCTCGCCGCCCGGCTGGCGGCCTCGGACGAGCGCGCGCTCCTGTGGGTGCGCCGCGGCGACGCGGCGATCTACGTGATCCTGGAGCGAGAGGCCTCCTAGCGGGTGGGGAAAATGCGCGTGCGACTCGGTCGTCCGCGGATCACCAGGAATCTGCTGCTGCTGCTGCTCGCCACCCTGGCACTGGTGGTGGCGGGCAACTGGTGGGTCGAGAGCCGGCTCGAGACGGACCTCCTGCACAAGATCGAGGCGCGCAACGAGTCGCTCGCGGTGGCGCTCCAGATCACGCTCCAGGAGCTCGACGCGGAGCACGCCGACCCGGACCTGCTGGACGAGTACGTGCAGCGCCTCTCGGAGCACGGCGTGCGGCGCATCGCGATCCTCGGCGCGGCGCGCGAAGAGCTGGCGAGCGCCACCTCGGAGCGACCCGGCGACCACCGCGCCTCGCTCGTCTCGGCGACGCTGGGCAGCCAGCGGTCCGGGCCCGACGAGGCCGAGAGCGCGGCCCCGCGCGACTGGGCCTTCGACCTGCCGGTGGTGGTGAACGGCGAGGTGCGCGGCTACGCGCACCTGAACATCGCCAACGAGGACCTGCGCGACCTGATCCGCAGGTCGGGACGCAAGCGCAACCTGATGGCGATCGGCGCCTTCCTGGCCGGGATCGGCGGCGTGACGCTGATCTCCTTCTGGTGGACGCGCGAGCTGGGAGATCTCTCCCAGGCGGCATCGCGGGTCGCGGCAGGCGACCTCTCGGTCGATCTCCAGTCGAAGCGCAACGACGAGCTGGGGATGGTGGCGCGCACCTTCGACGGGATGGTGAAGAGCCTGCGCGAGCGGCGCGACCTCGAGGCCAACCTGCACCGCGCGGAGCAGATGGCCACCGCCGGGCTGGGCGCCGCGTCGGTGCTCCACGAGGTGGGCAACCCGCTCAACTACATCAGCCTCTCCGTCGACCACCTGGCCCGGGAGCTGGTGCCCAGCGAGCCGGCGCGCGCCGAGGAGTTCCGGCAGCTCACCTCGTCCCTGTCCGAGGAGGTGGCGCGCCTCGACCACCTCCTCCAGGACTACCGCAAGAGCGACGAGCCGCTCGCCTCCCGCCGCGACCTGTGTTCGCTACCGGAGTGCATCGACGACGTGCTCACCCTGGTGGCGCTCCGGGCCCAGCACCAGCAGGTGTCGATCGCCCGCGACGTGGACGACGAGCTGCCGGCGATCCCCGCCGACGCCTCGGGCCTGCGCAGCTGCGTGCTGAACCTGGTCTCGAACGCGCTCCAGGCGATGCCGGCCGGCGGCCGCCTGGCGGTGGAGGCGCACGCGGCGGGCGACGCCGAGCAGCCCGCCGTGGTGATCCGGGTGCGCGACACCGGCGAGGGCATCACGCCCGAGGTGCGCGCCCGCCTCTTCGACCCCTACTTCACCACCCACGAGGGCGGCCTCGGCCTCGGCCTCTCGATCACCGCGCGCATCGTGCGCCAGCACGGCGGGCGGATCCGGTTGCAGAGCGAGCCCGGCAAGGGGAGCTGCTTCGAGATCGAGCTGCCGGCCCCGTGCGAGCCCGGGAGCACGGCGTGAGCGGGCTTCCCGATCGCGTGCTGGTCGTGGACGACGAGCACAAGCAGACCGAGATCCTGCGCTCGATCCTGGAGCGCGAGGGCTACGAGGTGGAGACGGCGAGCTCGGCGGAGGAGGCGGAGGCGCTGGTGCGCGCGAACCCGCCGGACGTGGTGCTCACCGACCTGCGCCTGCCCGGATGCGACGGCATCGAGCTGCTCGAAGCCGTCCACCGCGGCTTTCCCCAGGTGGGCGTGGTGCTGGTCACCGCGCACGGGACCATCCCCACCGCCGTCGAGGCGATGAAGCGCGGCGCCCTCGACTACCTGACCAAGCCGCTCACGCGCGAAGCCGTCGTCGCCTGCGTGCGCGGCGCATCCCAGCGCGCGCGCGAGCTGCGCGCGCCCGCCGCCGAGCCGGTGGAGGAGGCGGCGCCGCTGCCCGACCTGATCGGCGAGCACGAGGGGATGCGAGAGGTGTTCCGCATGGTCCGGAAGGTGGGACCCACCGCTTCGAACGTGCTGGTGTGCGGCGAGTCGGGCACGGGCAAGGAGCTGGTGGCGCGCGCGATCCACGAAGCCTCGCCGCGCGCCGAGCGCTCCTTCCACCCGGTGAACTGTGCGGCGATCCCCGAGACCCTGATCGAGAGCGAGCTGTTCGGACACGAGCGGGGCTCCTTCACCGGCGCGACGGGCCGCAAGGTGGGCCTGTTCGAGGAGGCATCGGGGGGGACGCTCTTCCTCGACGAGATCGGCGAGCTGCCCGTGGGTGCCCAGGCGAAGCTGCTGCGCGCGGTGCAGGAGCGCGAGATCCGGCGGATCGGCGCCACCGGCTCGATCCCCGTGGACGTGCGTCTGGTGGCCGCCACCAACGCCGACCTGCCCGAGCGCGTGCGCGCCGGCACCTTCCGTGCCGACCTCTACTACCGGCTCTCGGTGATCACGATCGCGCTGCCGCCGCTGCGCGAGCGGCGCTCGGACATCCCGGCCCTGGCGGAGCACTTCCTCGCGCGCCGCGCCCAGCACCTCGGCCGCGCCGGGATGCGCATCGACGACGAGGCGCTCGCCCACCTTGAGCGCTACGACTGGCCGGGCAACGTGCGCGAGCTGGAGTCGGTGCTGGAGCGCGCGGTGACGCTGGCCGAGGACGCGGTGGTCACGACGCGCGACCTCCCCGCCCAGCTCCAGGAGCGCTCACCCGCGGCGCCGGGCGACCTGGTGCTGCCGTCGGGCGGCCTGCGCTTCGACGCCCTGGAGCGCGACTTGCTGGTGAAGGCGCTGGAGCAGTCCGGGGGCAACGCGTCGGCCGCCGCCCGACTGCTCGGCATGAGCCGGCGCACCTTCCAGTACCGGATGCAGAAGTTCGGGATCCGCCGCGCAGGCGAACGCGAGGGCCCGGAGACCTGACCGGGCGGGGGCCCGCCTTCGCTCGTCTGCGACTCGCTGCGCGTCGGCCGGCTCTCGAGTCGGCCTCCTAGCCCCGCAGCGGCGCGTCCGCGGTAGCCGCTGCGCGCGTGGAGTCGGAGGCGACGGTGGCGAGCGCGCGACCCAGGGAGTCGGTGCTGCCGCCGAACTCCTGATCGGTGACCTCGCCGCCCTCCTCGAGACGCCGCGCGACGGCCAGCACGTCGCGGATGCGCGGCTCCTGCTCCGGCTCCTGCTCCAACGCCGCGGCGAGATCCAGCTCGCGCACCGCGACGCGCAGGTCCGAGGCGGCGCCGAGCCGGTCGCCGCGCGCGTAGGAGCGCTGGGCGCGCGCCAGGTGGGCGCGCCCCAGGTCGCCGTGGGCGCGCGCGACGGCGGCGCGCGCCGCGCTCGCCGCCAGCGGATGGCCGTCCTCCAGCGCCTCGGCGATCCGCGCGCACGCCCAGCTCGCCCGGAGGAGCTCTTCGGAGAGCTCCGGGTCCGCGCTGCCCGCCGCATGGGAGAGATCGACGGCGAGGCCGCGGGGGATCGCCGGATCGAGGGTCACGCTCTCGAGGTGCTGACGCGCGGTCGCCTGGGCCGGCTCGGGGCGCAGCGCTCGGAGCAGGAGCGAGCGCCCGGAGAACAGACCCAGCGCCAGCAGGACGATCAACGCGACGCGCTGGGGCTTCTTCATGGGGGAACTCCGGCGGTTTTGGTTCGCGGCGCTGCGGCGCCGGCGCGCGCCTAGGACACCGCGGCGCGCGGAAAAGTGCAACCGGGATGCCGGGCACGCCGCGCCCGCTCCGGGCGCGAAGGGCCGCGCGGATGCGCACCACGCCGGAGATCTGCCCCATCTGGTGCAGGGTGCACGGTGCGGTGCGCCCGGCCTCGCCGCAACGGGGCGCAGGGGGCAGCTCGGCGCACCCGCCGGCCTCCCGGCGCGCGGCGGGAGTTGGCACCGCGCTTGCTATGGCAGGTCGGCGAGCGCGAACCCAATCCTTCTCGCGCCGACACCGGGAGTCCGAAAGCCATGAGACGGAAGCTTCTCACCCTCGCCTGCGCTGCCCTGATCGTTCCCTGGCTCGCGAGCGCGGCCTCGGCGGCGATCGTCTCCGGCAAGATCACGAAGATCGATTCGAGCGCGAAGACGTTCAGCGTCCAAGACGGCAAGGGCGATCTCAGCTTCTCTCTGGGCTCGACCGCCAAGGTGATGGACGGCACCAAGGCGATCACCCTGACCTCGCTGCGCGTGGGAGATTCGGTGAAGGTCGACTACAGCAGCGACCCGTCCGGGAAGCACACCGCCATCGGCGTCTGGAAGCAGGCGGCGGCCAAGACCACTCCCGCCATGCCGCGCAAGATGCAGGCGCCGGTCAAGCCGAACGCGGGCTCGAACTGACGCTTCCCCCAAGTCCCCCCCGCGAACTGGGCCCCGGCCCCCCACCGCCGGGGCCCACTTCTTTTTCCGGCCGGCTGCGCGCGGGAGACCTCGCGCTCAGCCCCCGAACAGCTCGGCGATCGTCGCCTGGATCGCCGCCGCCGCGGCGCGCGGGTCGGGGGCGTTGCGGATCGGGCGGCCGACGACGATGTAGTCGGCGCCGGCGCGGAAGGCCTGCTCGGGCGTGACGATGCGCTTCTGGTCGTCGGGCACGCGGCGGTTCTCGAAGGGGCGAATGCCCGGCGACACCACGAGGAAGTGCTCTCCGAGCTCGTCGCGCAGGGCGCGCGCCTCGAGCCCCGAGGAGATCACGCCGTCGCAGCCGTGCGCCAGGGCGCGCCGCGCGCGGGAGAGCACGAGCTGCTCGACGCTCACGCCGTCGGGGAAGCCCAGATCGCGGAGGTCGGCGGCGTCGAAGCTGGTGAGCACCGTGACCGCCAGCAGCTTGAGCCGCTCGCGCTCCACCGAGCAGGCCGCCTCCACCACCGCGTCGTTGCCGTGGATGGTGGCGAAGTCGGCGCCGCAGTCGCGCATCCGCCGCACCGCCGAGGCCACCGTCTCGGGCACGTCGAAGAACTTGAGGTCGACGAACACCTTCTTCCCGGCGTCCACCAGGTGCGAGACCAGCTCCCAGTAGTTGCCGCTCATGAACAGCTGGAGGCCGAGCTTGTAGAACCACACCGCGTCGCCGAGGGTGTCGACGAGCTGCTTCACCTCGTCGCGCGAATCGACGTCGAGGGGGAAGATCAGCCGCTCACGGGGCGGGATGTTCTTCGCGGAGGGGGAGTCGGGCATCGGCGGCGCGGGCAGTGTATGGCAGGCAGGGCCGCGCGTCAGCGAGAATGACCCGGCGCGCATTGGACGGAGACCCCCATGAGTCAGCCGGCGCTCCAGGTCTGGATCGAGTTCGCGAGCACCTACTCCCACGTGGCCGCGCAGCGCGTGGAGGAGGTGGCCCGCGACGCGGGCGTCGCGCTCGAATGGCGGCCCTTCCTGCTCGGCCCGATCTTCCAGAAGCAGGGCTGGAACGACTCACCCTTCAACCTGTATCCGGTGAAGGGCGCCTACATGTGGCGGGACATGGAGCGGCTGTGCGCGAAGCACGGCATCCCGCTCCGGCGACCCTCGCGCTTCCCGCGCAACGGGCTCCTGGCCGCGCGCGTCGCCACTGCCGCCGCCGCCGAGCCGTGGCTCGGCGCCTTCGTGCGCGGCGTCTACCTCGCCAACTTCGCCGAGGACGAGGAGATCGCCGAGCCCGAGTGCGTGGCGCGCGTGCTGGCGGCCTCGGGCGGCGAGGCTCCCGAGCACTGGCTCGCCCGCGCCGCCTCCCCCGAGATCAAGCAGCGCCTGCGCGACCGCACCGACGAGGCGATCGCCCTGGGCGTGTTCGGCGCCCCCACCTTCGTCGCTCGCGGCGAGCTGTTCTGGGGAAACGATCGCATGGAGGACGCGATGGAGTGGTGTCGGAGCTGAGGCACCACCCAGCCCCGTGCGCTGGGCTAGGATGGCGCGCTCCACGATGTGTCCGCCGCTTCCGACCCCCGATCGCCCGTCTGCGCGACTGCGCGGCGGGCTGGCGTGGCTGGGAGGCTGCAGCGCGCTGGCGATGCTGATCGCGTGCGCGACGACGGCGACCCAGGTGGAGTCGTGGTCGACGCCCGCGATCACGGTGGACGGCGACTACAGCGACTGGCAGGGGCGCTTCACCGGGATCGCCGGGCAGCGCAGCCTGGCGCTCGGCGTCGCCAACGACGGGAGCGACCTCTACCTGTGCATCGCCACCCGCGACCTCAGCGTGCAGTCGCTGCTGCGCAGGGCGGGCTTCACCGTGTGGCTCGATCCCCGGGGCGGACGGGACAAGGTGCTCGGCCTGCGCGTGGCGCCGGAGACCGTGGAGGCGGAACAGGCGGAGAGCGAGGAGGCCACGACGCCGCGCACCGAGATCGTCTTCGACGGCGCCGAGTACGGCTATCAGCTCGCCGAGCTCGGCCCCGACGAGCCGGTCGACGTGAAGACCGCGTACCGCGCCGACGTGGTGGTGTACGAGTTCCGCGTCGCCCTGCGCACGCCGCTCGCGGCCCCGACGGAAGACGTGCGCGCCTCGCTCACCCCGGGGCCCGCCCTCGGCATCGGCGTCGTCACCGGGGAGCTGCCACCGCCCGAGGGACCCAACGCGCCGCGCAAGAGCCCGATCGACCCGATGACCGCGTGGGCGGTCGCGACGATGGGGGGCTAGCCCCGCCCGAGCGCCGCGATCGGCCGGCTGACCTACTCTCGGCCCATGCGCATCCACCGCCGCGGGTTCCTGCGCTGGGTGGCGGGCGGGGCGGCGTGGCTGCTCGCCCGGCCGCGGGCTTGGGCCGCGGTGCCGCCGGAGACGGCGCTCGGGATCCACCGCGCCACGCGCAACACGCGCCTGGGGGCGATCGGCACGCTGCTGCGCGCGCGCCGCGGCGCGCTGCTTCCCGAGAAGCCCTACCGCGGGAAGGCCCGCGTCGGGCTGCCGGCGCCGAGCTGGTACGACGAGCGCGGGCTCTTCGCCGCGGCGCGCGCGTACCCGCCCGACGCCTCCTTCGCCGACGCGCCCTGCTCCCATGCCGCGCTCTCGGCCCTGCTCGCGCTCACCAACGGCGTCACGAAGCGGGGGTCCGGCTTCCCCCTGCGCGCGGCTCCCTCGGCCGGGGCGCTCTACGCGGGCGAGGTGTACGTGGTGGCCGACCGCGTGGAGGGCGTGGCACCGGGCGCCTACTACTACTCCGTCATCGAGCACGCGCTGGTGCCGATCGACGCGGACGTGCGGGTCGCCGACGTGGCCTCCGCCCTCGAGCGACCGGGCGAGGCCGCCGGCTGCGCCGCCGCGATGCTCCTCACCAACGTGTTCGCGCGCTACCGCGTGCGTTATGCGAACCGCGGCTACCGCTACGCGCTGATCGACTCGGGCCACATCGGCGAGAACCTGCGCCTGGCCGCCGGCGAGCTCGGCCTGGCCGCACGCGCACCGCTGCGCTGGCAGGACGACCGGCTGAACGCGCTGCTCGCAGTCGACGGCCTGGAGGAGGCGGTATGCGCCGTGCACCTGGTCGGAATGCCGGGGCCGACGAAGACGAAGGACGCGGCGGGCGCGCGCGAGCTCGCCGAGCGCCAGGCGGCGGATCCCTCGTCGCTCTCCGGCGATCTGGACGAGCCCGAGCGCTACCACCAGGCGACGAAGCTGGTGGAGGGGAAGGGGGGCATGACGGCGCACGAGACGGCGACCGCGCGCGGCGCCGGGCCCGCGCCCCCGGGCGACGAGGGCGGTCCGGACACCGCCGTCCACACCGCCATCCGCCACCGCCGCTCCGCGAGCACCTTCGAGGAGACGCCGCTGCCCCGCGCCGCACTGCTGCGCGTGCTCTACCTCGCGCGCGGCCTCCCCGCCCTGCACCGCACCGACTTCATCGATCTCTACGCCGTCGCCAACCGCGTCGAAGGACTGGCCCCCGGCCTCTACCGCTACGACTCCGCCACGGGCCGGCTCGAGGAGAAGCGCACCGGCTCCCTGGCCCAGCCGCTGGTCGACGCCGATCTCGGCCAGGCGAGGTCCGGCCAGGCGGCGGTGGCACTGATCGCCGTGGCACGCCTGGCCGATGCCAGCGCCCGGAACGGCGCCCGCAGCTACCGCGACCTGCTACTCGACGCCGGCGCCACCGCCCAGCGCATCTACCTGGGCGCCGAGGCGGGCGGCCTCGCCGCCCGCAACCTCGCCGCTTACTACGACGACGAGCTCGACCACCTGCTCGGCCTGGACGGCGAGCGCGAGGTGGCGGTGCACCTCACCGCGTTAGGCCCGGGAGACTGAGCGGCGCTCCTGCGGTCCGGAGCGGCGCAGCGAGAGGGCGAGCGCCGCCGCGATCAGCACCACTCCCACCAGGCTGCCGTAGGCCTCCGGGGGTCGAGCCCGCACCGCCGTCGGGCGGGAAGGTGTGGATCAGCCCGAGCCCGACCGTCAGCACGCCGAGCAGTGTCAGGAAGTACGCCGCGACGGGTGCACCGCGGTAGGCCGCGTGGGTCGAGGGCGGAAGCAGCATCACGGGTACCTGCCGGTGAGAGACGCGTCGCCGGGGAGCAGCTCCTGGAGGGCCAGCAGCGCGGTCTCGGGATACTTCTCGAAGGGGTAGTAGCGCCCGAGGATCTCCCGGGCGTCGTCGTACCGGCGGATGTCGAGGTTGCGCAGCAGATATCGGATGTCCTCTTCGTCCCGGTAGCCCTCGCCGATCCGCATCGCGAGGCACTTCATCGCGAGCATGTACTCCGGGCTCGCGCAGAACACCTCGAGATGGCTCAGCTCGAGGAACGGCGTGAAGGTGCCGCGGTCGCTCGCGTAGCCCTTCACGGCGTCGTTGAGCCAGGTGTCCCGCAGGCCCTCGCGCGCGGCGACCCGCACGGCGGCATCGAGCACCGCGACCGAGGGCTCGAAGATCGCGTCGACGTCGCGCGTCGAGGCGCGGGCGCGGAAGGCGAGGCACATGACGGCGCCGCCGGCGAGATTGACCTGCCCCTTCACGCCCGCTGCGGCGAGCTCGTCGTTGAGCAGGTGGAGGAGGCGGAGGATGTCGTCGCGCGAGAGAGCCGACGCCACCGGCCTAGACCCGGCCGCCGACGCTCGCGTCGATGAAGATGTTGCGCGCGGCGAAGGCGGGCGGCGAGCTCACGAGCAGATGCAGCCGCAGGCTCTCGAGCGACGAGCCGAAGACCGGCTCGTCCAGGGGAGGCACGTCGCGCGTCCAGCTCGGAGCCTTCGCGCCCTTCGCCGCCGCCGCGTGCTCCACGGTCGCAGTCAGGTAGTTGTGCCAGTACGCATCGAGCAGAGCCCCGGGCGGCTCGGCGACGGCGCTCTCGAACTCCTCGGCGCTCATCGCGCCGAGCGCCTCGAGCAGCTCGGCGAACGCGTAGGAGGGCTCGTCGGAGCCCGCCAGCTCCTCGACCCCGCTCTGGAAGATCACCCGCGAAGGAGGAACCACCCTGGCGAGGATCCACTCGGACATGCTCATCCGCGCCCTCTCCGCCTGCTGCTTGATGGCGAGCTTCTGGGAGGGGGAGACCCGGATCTGGAGGTGCTCGGTCTTGGGCGGCTTCACGGTAGGGAGGCTAGAGCAAGGCGGAATTTCTGTCAATACACGTAATGACGTTTAGAACGGCCACTCTCCGATGGCCTCCCGGGCCCCTCCCTTCGAGCCCTCGAGACCCGCGCGTGCCATCTTCCTCGCCATGGCGAGCAAGGCGCATCTGGAGCTGGACGGAAAGGGGCTGGACCTCCCGGTGGCGGTCGGCAGCGAGGGGGAGGTCGGGATCGACATCTCGAAGCTCCGCGCGCAGACGGGGGCGATCACGCTCGACCCGTCCCTCGCCAACACGGGCGCCTGCGAGAGCGCCATCACCTTCATCGACGGCGAGCGCGGGATCCTGCGCTACCGGGGCTACGACATCGCCGACCTGGCCGAGCACGCGAGCTTCCCCGAGGTGTGCTTCCTGCTGATCCAGGGCCGGCTCCCGACGCGGGCGGAGCGCGAGGACTGGCGCTCGCGCCTCACCCGCCACTCGCTGGTGCACGAGGACATGAAGAAGTTCTTCGAGGGCTTCCCGCCCTCGGCGCACCCGATGGCGATCCTGTCGGCGATGGTCGCCTCGCTCTCCGCCTACTACCCGGAGCAGGAGACGCCGGAGGAGATCGATCTCAACATCGTCCGCCTGCTCGCCAAGGCGAAGACGATCGCGGCGTTCTCCTACAAGAAGTCGATCGGCCAGCCCTTCATCTACCCGCGCAACGACCACACCTACCTCGAGAACTTCGTGCGGATGATGTTCGCGGTGCCCGCCGAGCCCTACCAAGTGGAGCCGGTGGTGCGCAGCGCGCTCAACAAGCTGCTGATCCTCCACGCCGACCACGAGCAGAACTGCAGCACCACCACGGTGCGCACGGTGGGCAGCGGGGGCGCGAACCTCTTCGCCTCGATCTCGGCGGGCATCAGTGCCCTCTGGGGACCGCTTCACGGTGGAGCC
>CAZZFT010000169.1:0-10849 GCA_964653555.1 uncultured Spirochaetales bacterium
CTGGTCGACGACGCCGACCGGGAGAACGAGGGCGACCTGTGCATCGCGGCCGAGAAGGTCACCCCCCAGGCGATCAACTTCATGGCCATGCACGGGCGCGGCCTGATCTGCCTGTCGATGACCGAGGAGCAGCTCGACCGGCTCAACCTCGGCATGATGGTGCCCGACTGGGAGAACACCTCGGGCTACGGCACCGCCTTCACCGTGTCGATCGAGGCGCGCCGCGGGGTCACCACCGGCATCTCCGCGGCCGACCGCGCCACCACCGTCTTGACCGCGATCGCCGACGACGCGAAGCCCCACGACATCGCCCGGCCCGGCCACATCTTCCCGCTGCGCGCGCGTCGCGGGGGTGTGCTGCGCCGCGCCGGTCAGACCGAGGGCTCGGTCGACCTCGCGCGCCTCGCGGAGCTCAAGCCCGCCGGCGTTATCTGCGAGATCATGAACGACGACGGCTCGATGGCGCGGATGGAGAACCTGATCGAGTTCTCGAAGCGCCACGGGATCAAGATCGTGACCATCGCCGATCTGATCCAGTACCGGCTGCGCAAGGAGAAGCTGGTGCGCCGCGCCGCCGTCGCCACGATGCCCACGCGTTCGGGTGGGGACTTCCGCTGCATCGTCTACGAGAACGACATCGACCACATCGACCACATGGCCCTGGTGAAGGGCGAGATCGACCCGGAACAGGCCATGCTGGTCCGCGTGCACAGCGAGTGCCTCACCGGCGACGCCCTCGGCTCCCTGCGCTGCGACTGCGGCGAGCAGCTCGACGCGGCCCTCAAGCTGATCGAGGCCGAGGGCCAGGGCGTCCTGCTCTACATGCGCCAGGAAGGCCGCGGCATCGGGCTCAAGAACAAGATCCGCGCCTACGGCCTCCAGGACGAGGAGGGCCTCGACACGGTGCAGGCCAACGAACGGCTCGGCTTCCCGGCCGATCTGCGCGACTACGGTGTCGGCGCGCAGATCCTCGTCGACCTCGGCGTGCGCCAGATGCGGATGATCACCAACAACCCGGGCAAGCGCGCCGGCATCGAGGGCTACGGACTCACGATCGTCGAGCGCGTGCCGCTCGAGGTCCAGCCCAACGAGAAGAACCTCGAGTATCTCCGCACCAAGAAAGAGAAGCTCGGGCACGTCCTCCACTTGATGAGTTGAGCCCGAAAGGGTCGGGAGACAGCATGTTCGATTCGGTGGATCAGGTCCTCGCGAAGCTGACGGAGCAGGACTACATCGGGGACAAGAAGATCGGCACCGTCGTCTTCCTGGCCGACAAGCTCGAGAAGCCGGTGCTGGTCGAGGGGCCGGCGGGAGTCGGCAAGACCGAGCTGGCGAAGGTGGTCGCGAAGGCGACCGGGCGGAAGCTGATCCGCCTCCAGTGCTACGAGGGCCTCGACGAGGCAAAGGCGCTCTACGAGTGGGAATACTCGAAGCAGCTCCTGTACACGCAGATCCTGAAGGAGAAGTTCACCGAGGCGATGTCGGGAGCCTCCTCGCTGCGCGACGCCGCCGAGCGCGTGGGTAAGGAGGACAGCGTCTTCTTCTCCAACAACTTCATCGTGCCCAGGCCGCTCTTGATGGCGATCACCTCCGAGGAGCCCACGCTGCTCTTGATCGACGAGGTGGACAAGTCCGACCCCGAGTTCGAGGCCTTCCTGCTCGAGGTGCTCTCGGACTTCCAGGTCACCGTTCCCGAGCTCGGAACGATCGAGGCCGTCCGCAAGCCCCTGGTGTTCCTCACGTCGAATAACGCCCGCGAGATGAGCGACGCCCTGAAGCGCCGCTGTCTGCACCTGTACATCGACTTCCCCAGCGAGGAGCTCGAGCGCAAGATCCTCGAGACGAAGGTGCCCGAGGCGGCGGCGGGACTGGTCGAGGATCTGGTGGCGATGATGCACCGCCTGCGCGAGCTCGATCTGAAGAAGACGCCCTCGATCAGCGAGACCCTCGACTGGGCGCGGGCGCTGCTCGCGCTCAACGCCCAGGAGCTCGACGAGGACCTGGTCAGCCAGACCTTCAACGTGATCCTCAAGTACGAGGGTGACGTGCGGAAGGCCCAGGCGGAGCTGGACAAGCTGCTCCAGAAGAAGGCCGGTGAGGCGCGGGCGGCGAAGCCCGCGGGAGCCGCGCCGCCGGCCGCGGCGTCGACCAAGAAGGGCGCGCTGCACTAGCGCGCGAGACACGAAGCGTGCAGAAGAAGATCCTGGAGTTCACGAACATCCTGCGCAAGAGCGGGATCCGCGTCTCCACGGCCGAGGCGATCGACTCCTTCAGCGCGCTCGAGCAGCTCTCTCTCGACGACCGCGAGGTGTTCAAGGACGCCCTGCGCTCGACGATGGTCAAGCGCGGTGAAGAGGTTCCGACCTTCGACCAGCTCTTCGACCTGTTCTGGTCGGGCTTCTACGACAGCCTGCGCGAGTCCTTCGGCCAGGCCACCGGTGGCCTGGCCGAGGCGGGGGTCGACCTCGAGCAGCTGCTGCAGCAGATCGCGCAGATGCTCCAGGGCATGGAAGGCGAGATCGGCGATCTCTCGGACCTGGCCCGGGCCCTGCTCACCCAGGATCTCACCCAGCTCGAGAACCTGATCCGCCAGGCGGCCGAGCAGGCCGGGATCGAGCGGATCGAGAACTTCCTCCAGGTGGGCTTCTTCAGCCGGCGGACCCTCGAGCAGCTCGGCATGGAGGGCGCTGGAGACGAGCTCCAGGACCTCGCCGCGCGGCTGGAGGCGGCGGGCATGTCGCCCGAGGAGATCGCCGCGCTGCGCAGCCTGCTCGAGGGACTGATGGAGGCGCTGCGCCGCAGCGTGCGCTCCTTCACCGAGCGCGAGCTCCAGAAGCAGAACCACGACTACATGGAGAAGTTCCGGCGCGAGACGCTGCTCGAGAAGAGCTTCTACCACCTCACCGAGGAGGAGATCCGCAAGATGCGCGAGGTGGTCGAGCGCCTCGCCCAGCGGATCAAGAACGTGCTGTCGATCCGGCGGCGCCGGCTCAAGCGCGGGAAGCTCGACCTGCACCAGACGCTGCGCCGCAACATGTCCCACGGCGCGATCCCCTTCGAGCTGGTCTTCAAGCAGCGCAAGAAGGACCGGCCGAAGCTCGTGATCCTCACGGACGTCTCCTCCTCGGTCGCGAACGTGTCCCGGTTCATGCTCCAGTTCGTCTATACACTCCAGGAGGCGTTCACGAAGATCCGCGCCTTCGTGTTCGTGGCCGAGCTCGGCGAGGTGACGCCGCTGTTCCAGGAGAAGGACATCAACGACGCGATCGAGCAGGCCCTCGACGGAGGCGACGTGATCAACGTCTACACCCGCTCGAACTTCGGCTACGCCTTCCACCACTTCTGGCAGAACTACTTGAGCGCGATCGACAACAAGACCACCGTCCTGATCCTCGGCGACGCCCGCAACAACTACAACGACCCGCGCGCCTGGTGTCTGCGCGAGATCCACAACAAGGCGAAGAACGTCGTGTGGCTCAACCCCGAGAATCCCAGCGCCTGGGGCTTCGGCGACTCGGTGATGGACAAGTACCTGCCCTACACCGACGTCGCGGAGGAGTGCCGCAACCTGCGCCAGCTCTCGAAGGTGGTGGACGGGCTGCTGCTCTGAGGGAGCCGGGACCCGCGCCGGCTGCGCGGCTCATCGCTTCACCACTCCCGTCACGCCGCCGGAGACGAGCGAGGCGATCCCGGAGAGCACGACCGGGGTGAGCAGGCCGCCCGGCGCGGCCAGGTAGCGCGGCTGCCAGACCGGGTCGAACTTCTCCTTGAACTCCCGCAGACCGCGGAAGTGGTAGAAGTGCTCGCCGTGGCGGAACAGGAGCGCTCCCAGGCGGTTCCAGAGCGGCGCGAGCCGGTGGTGCTCGAAGCCCGAGAGCGGCGCCATGCCGAGCGAGAACCACTCGTAGCCTTCGTCGCGCGCCCACAGCATCAGCTCCGCGAACAGGAACTCCATCACCCCCTTCGGAGCGTCCGTGCGGTAGCGCATCAGGTCGATCGAGCAGTCCTGGCGGGCGTCGCTGGCCCACAGGTTCGCGAAGCCGAGGATGGCGTCGCCGCGGCGCACCACGGCCAGGGGCAGACGGCACAGGTAGTCGCGCTGGAAGAAGCCGAGGGAGAAGCGCTTCTCGCGCGTGTTCTTCGCGCGCAGCCACTCGTCGGAGACCGACTCGAGCTCGTCGAGCAGGGGGGGCACCTCCTTGGGCGCCAGCACCTCGAAGCGGCAGTCCTCCCGGCTCATCCGGTTGCGGGCGGTGCGCAGGTCGCCGCGCCGCTTTCCCTCGAGCGTGAAGCTGCGCAGCGGGACCCGGCCGATCTCGCCCAGCTTGCGGAGGTCGAGGCCCAGGTCCAGGTAGATCGGGAGCGCCTCGTCCGACACCTCGTAGAAGGCCGCGCGCCCGCCGTGGCGATCCGCCAGCTCCCGGAAGCGCCAGGCCAGCGCCTCCTGCTGCTCCGGGGAGCCGAAGGGGTCGCCCATCGCGATCCAGCTGCGTCCACTCACACCGAACATGAGGAATGCGTTGCCATCCTCCTGGAACAGCAGCTCCTTGTCCCCCAGGAGCGCCAGGTAGCCGTCGACCCGCGTGCTCTTCGACACGATCGCCTGGACGCGGTCGAGCTCCTCGCTCGTGGGCAGGCCCGGGATCGGCGGGGCGGGTCGGAGCAGCCGCCCCGCCCCGATCGCGAGCAGCGCGACCCCCGCCGCCAGCATCGCCCGCAGCGACCGGGGCGCCTGGGCGTCGGGCGCGAACTGCCACCACAGCTCGTGGGAGTACTCGACGTGTCGATAGGCGAGATCCAGGGCGAACAGGCAGCCCACGCCCACCACCGCGACCGCTGCCCACCAGCCCCAGGACAGGGTCTGCGCCAGGAGCGAGCTGCGCCGGTAGAAGTACGAGCGGCAGGGCAGCAGGGCGAGACCCATCGCCGCGAGGACCAGCGCCTCCTCCCAATCGAGACCCTTCAGCAGCGACGCGACGATCCCCCCTCCCAGCAGGGCGAGCGTCCCGAAGTAGGCGGCGTCGATGCGCTGGCGCAGGGCGTTGGCCAGCAGCAGCAGCAGGACCCCGAAGATGCCCCCCAGCAGCTTCGACGCCTCGATCAGGGGCAGGGGGAGGGGCAGCGCGTCCCGCAGCCAGGCCACGCGCTCGGGGAGCTCCGGTGTCGCCCCGGAATAGAGCAGCAGGGCGCCCGCGAGGAAGGTCGTGACCGCGAACAGGCGCGGCGAGACGACAGACATCCAGCCGCGGACCGCCGCCGCGGCTCGCCCGATGTGCGCCCCGGTGCGGCTCACCTCGTGGGCGGAGAAGAGCAGCACCGCCAGCGCCATCGGGATCAGGTAGTAGACGATGCGATAGGCGACGATCGAGGCGAGGACCTGGTCCCCGGGGAGGTAGGGGCGCAGCAGCAGCACCATCGCCGTCTCGAAGACGCCGACGCCCCCGGGCAGGTTGCTTGCGAGTCCGGTGACGATCGACAGCAGAAACGCGCCCAGATAGGTGGGGAAGCCGAGTCCGGGAGCGGCGGGCAGCAGCGCGAACAGCACCGATCCCGCGAGCGTCCAGTCGAGCGAGGAGATCGCGATCTGCGCTGCCGTCATCGGCAGCCCCGGGAGCTCGACGCGGAAGCCGTGCAGGTGGAGCGGCTCGCGCCAACGGGCCGCGATCCCGACGTAGACCCCCAACGCAGCGAGCAGCGCGACTCCCAGCAGGCGGCTGGACGCCAGGTGGAGTCCCGGGAGCTCCAGCTCGAGCGGCCGGGTCGTGAGGACGAGGCCGCCGAGGGTCAGGAAGCCGAGCCAGAACGTGAGAAAGGTGAAGGCGATGACCCGCGCGATGTCCTCGGCCCGAACGCCCCAGGCCGAGAGCATCCGGTAGCGGACGGCGCCGCCGCCCAGGAAGGACAGCCCCACGTTGTGGCTGAAGACGTAGGCGATGAAGGAGGCGAAGGCGATGCGCGGGTAGGGCAGCGGATTGCGGATGTAGCGGAAGGCGAGCGTGTCATAGCCGGTCAGGGCGAGGTAGCCGAGGCAGGTCAGGCCGAACGCAAGGACCAGCTGCCGCGCGGGGATGGCGCGCAGGTGATTCAGGATGTCCTGGAGGTGATAGGTCTGGAACTCGCGGCGCAGGACGACGACGGCCAGTGTCAAGAGCAGCCCTGCGAGCAACGGCCCCAGGGCGGCGAGGATCCGTTGCCTCATCGCCCGAGGCTCCGTAGCGTCGCCCCGCCCGCGCACGGGGATCGCGCGCACGCGGGAGCGCGGGCGCCGGCTCGAAGGGCGCCCGCCCGGGGAGGAGCGGGACGGTGACGAGGACCCAGAACGATCATGCTTCCTGTTCGATCTGTGGCAGGGGCTTCCCGAGGCGCCTGCTCGTTCCCGGCGCGATCGTGCGGCCCTCGGTAGCGGACGCGATCCGCCTGGACCACCCCGAATGGTCCGCAGACGCGCTGATCTGTCGAGAGGACCTGACCCGGTACCGCGGCTCCTACGTGCACTCCCTGCTGGAGTCCGAGCGGGGCGAGGTCACGAACCTCGAACGCGAGGTGATCGACAGCCTGCGCGAACACGAGCTTCTGTCCGAGAACGTCGATCTGAAGTTCGAGCGCGCGTGGACCCTCGGGGAGCGCCTCGCCGATCGGATCGCCGCCTTCGGGGGAAGCTGGACCTTCCTGATCGGCTTCGCCGTCTTCCTGGTCGTGTGGGTCACGGTCAACTCCCTGGTCCTGCTGTGGAGGCCGGTCGATCCCTACCCGTTCATCCTGCTCAATCTCGTGCTGTCGTGTCTGGCGGCGGTCCAGGCGCCGATCATCATGATGAGCCAGAACCGCCAGGAGGCGAAGGATCGCCAGCGTTCACAGCACGATTACCAGGTGAACCTCAAGGCGGAGCTGGAGATCCGGCACCTGCACGAGAAGATCGACCACCTGCTCTCGCACCAGTGGGAGCGACTGGTCGAGATCCAGGAGATCCAGCTCGAGCTGCTGTCGGAGCTCGGGCGCAGGCGCTGAGCCGCTCAGCCCCGAAAGAGAACGCCCCGCCGGATTGAATCCGACGGGGCGTTTCGAAGGGGGGAGGGCGGTGGATGGATGATGGGGGGTGAGAGGTTGGACATTTCGGTTAGAAATGCCAGATCCACCGCCGCTCCACACAAACGGGATCTGACAGCATTGTGGTCGGGTCCCGAGCGATTGTCAAACGCTATTTGCGCGGATCGACCCCTTCTGCCCCAGATCGACAGGCGTTCCGAATGAATTCAAAAAACTATTATAATTTATATGTTTATGATCATTCTGAGAGATTCCGCATGAGATTGCGCCCGGCTTCCGAGCCGGGTCGCGGCCAGGCGAGTCGGGTAGTGTCCCCCGGTTGGCCCCTCCCTGTGCGAGGTCGCGATTGAGCTCCGGCCGCCGCTTCCATATCCGCACCTACGGGTGCCAGATGAACGTGCACGACTCGGAGAAGGTCGGGCACCTGCTCGCCCACTCGGGCTATCGCGCCACCGACGACGCCGAGGAGGCCGATCTGCTGGTGGTGAACACGTGCGCGATCCGGGAGAAGGCGGAGAACCGGCTGTACACGGAGCTCGGCCTGCTGCGCGACTGGAAGGCGCAGCGTCCAGGGCGCGTGCTCGGCGTGGCGGGCTGCGTGGCCCAGCAGGAGGGCGACGCGATCCTGCGCCGGTTCGCCGCGGTCGACTTCGTGTACGGGACCCACAACCTGCGCTGGGTCCCGACGCTCGTCGCCGCCGCCGAGCGCGGCCAGCGGCGCGTGCACACCGACGAGGACCACACCCTCGCGCGCTTCGATCTGCCCGGCCGCCACCCGGACCTGCCCAGCGCGACCCCGGGCCGCGCGTTCCTGACCGCGATGGAGGGCTGCGATCTCTTCTGCACCTTTTGCGTGGTGCCCCACACGCGGGGCCGCGAGATCAGCCGGCCCGCGGCGGCGATCGTGGAGGAGGCCCGGTCGCTCGCGGCGTGCGGGGTTCGCGAGGTCACGCTGCTCGGCCAGACCGTCAACGCCTACGGTCGCCACGATGTCCGGCGAGGCCGGGCCGCGGCCGCCGGCACCGAGCCTTTCGCGGCGCTGCTGCGACGTCTGGCCGCCGTTCCGGGCCTCGAGCGGATCCGCTACACGAGCCCGCACCCGGCCTTCTTCGACGACGACCTGGTGCAGGCGCACGGCGACCTCGAGGCGCTGTGTCCCCACGTGCACCTGCCGGTCCAGAGCGGCTCGGACGCCGTGCTCGCGCGGATGCGCCGGCGCTACGCACCGTCCGACTACCGCGACCTCGTCGGCCGGCTGCGCGCCGCCCGGCCGGACCTGGCGATCACCACCGACCTGATCGTCGGCTTCCCCGGCGAGACCGACGCCGACTTCGAGGCCACCCTGGAGCTGGTGCGCGACGTCGCCTTCGACGACGCCTTCTCCTTCAAGTACTCGCCCCGGCCCCACACGGCGGCGGCGACCTTCCCCGACGCGGTGGCCCCGGAAGTGGCCCAGGAGCGGCTCGAGGCGCTCCAGGACCTCCAGCGCTCGCTCACCCTGGACGCCCACCGCCGCCGGGTGGGGTCGGAGACCGACGTCCTGGTCGAGGGCGCGAGCCGGCGCGGGGCCGGGCAGGTGACGGGCCGGGATCCCTACCATCGCGTGGTAAATCTCGCAGCCGGGACGGAGGACGGCCCCCGCCCGGGAGACGTGGTCCGGGTCCGGCTCGTCGAGGCGACGCCCCATTCGCTGATTGGCGAGCTCGTGCCCGCACCGCGTGCATCCCGCCGCCGGATCGAGGTGAAGGAGGCCGTCGGGGTCGCCGATGAAGATCAGCGCAGCGCCGTCCGGTAGAGGGCTACCGGGCGACCGGGGCTGCGCCGCAGCGAGGGGGGCATGCCCAGGGGTCGAATACTCGCCGTCGACGACCAGCGCTACTTCCGCGAGCTGATCGAGGGCCTCCTGGTCGAGGAGGGCTACGAGGTCCAGACCTGCTCGAGCGGAGAGGAGGCGCTGCGCGTCCTCGACCACTCGGTCTTCGACGTGATCATCACCGATCTCGTGATGCCGGTGATGACCGGCGTGGACCTCGTGCAGCGGGTGAAGGAGCGGGATCCCGAGCAGGAGATCGTGGTCGTGACGGGCGTCGTCGACGTGAAGAGCGCCGTCGACGCGATGAAGATCGGAGCCACCGACTACCTGCTCAAGCCCTTCGACCGCGCCACCCTGGTCGGCGCGCTCGAGAGCATCCTCCAGCGCTCGAACCTGCGCGCCGAGCGCGACCGCCTGCTGGCCGAGAACATCGAGTTCCTGAGCGAGCGCTCGCTGTTCGAGCGGGCCCTGGGCCTGTTCCAGGCCACCTCGGTCGAGGCGCTGTCGGAGAAGGTGCTCGATGGCCTGTGCCGGGAGACGGGTGCCCAGGGCGGCGTGCTGTGGTGGACCGACGAGCAGGGCGGCCTCGGCATGCGGCTGGCCGCGGCGCACGGCCTGGTGCGGCTCGGGGAGGAGCGCGAGCGGATCTCCGAGGCCGACCTCCCGGACCCGATCCGCGTGGCCGGCGCGCAGTCGGCGCTGGCGGACTGGAGCGGCCCCGAGGGCCTGCCGCGACCCGCGTTGGTGGTGGCGCTGCGGCGGGGCGACGCCCTGATCGGCGTGATCCGGCTGACCGACAAGCTCGGCGGCGAGCGTTTCGACGATCTGGACCGGACTTGCGTCGAGAAGTTCATGACGTTTGCGAACGTGGCCTTCCGCAACGCGGAGCGCTTCCGGCAGCTCCAGCGGCGCTCGTTCCAGGACGCGGAGACGGGCGCCTACCGGATCGAGTACCTCCAAGACGTGGTGCGCAACGAGATCGAGCGCGCCAACCGCTTCGGCCGCAGCTTCGGCCTGCTCCAGGTGTCGCTGGGCCCGCTCGGGCCGCTGCGCCAGCGCCTCGAAGAGCTGGAGTTCCGGGCCTGGCACTCGTCCTTCGTCCGCCACCTCGGGCGGCTGCTGCGGGGCACCGACGTGCTGGCCGTCGACGAGGACGGCGAGTTCTGCGTGCTGCTCGCCGAGAGCAACGCGATCGGCGCGGCCACCTTCAAGCAGCGGACCCGGGAGGCGCTGGAGCAGGGCGAGCCGCTGGCGGCGATCCAGTCCGACGTGCGGCCGGAGCTCAGTCTGGGCACCGTCACCTACCCGGGCGACGCGACCCAGGTCGAGTCGCTGTTCCGGGTGCTGGAGGGGCGGATCGTGGAGGACCGGCGCGGACGCGATCGCGACCGCCGCCTGGCGCGCCTGCCGCTCGGCGCGGCCCTCGACGAGTTGGCGGCGGACGCGGCGAGCGAATCGCTGGAGAGCGTGGGCTCGCTGCTGCGCTTCGCGGTCTCCGAGATCGGCCGCCGGCCGCGCGAGCGCGGCGTGTTCTTCTGCCGGCCCGGCGAGGCGCTGGCCGAGGCCTTCGCCGAGGGGCTGCGCCTGCGCCGCGACTCGGTGAGCGCCACCGACCTCGTGGTGTTCGGCGGGCCCGAGGGCATCGACGCGGCCGACGAACGGATCACCTGGCTGCCCGACGACGCGATCGCCGGCGCGCCGCCCTTCGCCGTCCACTTCGGCGACGGCCCGGCCTACGTGATGGTGGCGGCGAACGACGAGAAGGGCTCGGAGACGCCGCTGTTCCACTCCAGTGAGCGGGCGCTCGCGGAGTCGCTGGTGTTCCGCCTGCAGCGCGAGCTGCGGGTGCCGAGGTTCGGGTAGATGGCCGAGACGGTCCTCGTCGCCGACGGCGATTCCGATCGCGCGCGCCGCGTGGCCGCAGCGGTCCGCGCGCTCGCGATCGACGCGCGCGTCGTGCATCACGGCGCCGCGGCCCTGGAGGTGGCG
>CAZZFT010000170.1:0-10837 GCA_964653555.1 uncultured Spirochaetales bacterium
GCCCCTCGACGTGCCGCTGCTGGTCGACCACTTCTTCGCCCGATCGCGGGAGAGCCTCGGCAAGCCGTTGCGATCGATCAGCGACGAGGCGATGGCTCAGCTCGCCGCGTATCGCTGGCCTGGAAACGTCCGCGAGCTCGAGAACGTGATCGAGCGGGCGGTCATCCTCGCGGACGGGGACGCGATCACGGCGCGCGAGCTCCCGGCCAATCTCTGCCAGCCGGCGCCCTTCGAGGCCGAGCCGAGCGGCTACGCCCTCAAGCCCGCCCGCAAGGGCTTCGAGGCCCGGATGATCCGCCGCGCCCTGGCGGCTGCGGACGGCAATCGCACCCACGCGGCGCGGCTCCTGGAGATCAGCCACCGCGCGCTGCTCTACAAGCTCAAGGAGTATGGAATCGATGACTGAGAGCGGGCGGGTCCGCAAGCGCGTGCGCACCCCGAACCGATGTGCGCAGCGCGGCGGCGCCGCCGCGCCGGCAACCGGACGCGCAAGCGACCGCGTGGACGGGCGAATCCGTGCGCACCGCGAGTTGGGTACAGCGCTTGCTAGGTCGACAAGAGGAGCGGGAGGCTCGGCATGAACGTCCGCAGAGATCCGGGATACACGCTGATCGAGCTGGTGGTCGTCATCGGCATCATCGCCGCCCTCACCTCGATGGCGGTCTTCGGCACGCGGCGCTGGAACCAGGATCAGCACGTCAAGGCCGCGGCCCGCTCCGTCTCCGACGCCTTCCTGCTCGCCCGCTCGGAAGCGGTGCGCACCGGCAACAACCACATGGTGGTGCTGGGGATGGCCATGGGCGCGACCTCGCCGATCGTGATCGTGAACGACGGAGCGCCCACGGCCGCCAACTGCCAGATCGACGCGGGCGAGGTGATCCAGACGGTGGCCGCCGAACTCAACGTCAGCTGGGGCACTTCCACCGGAGCCGCCAACGGCGCGGCGGTACCCGACGACACCGGCACCCTGCCCGGCAACGCGTCGACGGGCTGGACGTTCTCCGACGCCGGCGGCGCCAGCCCCGCCAGCTGGGTGCTGTTCCAGAGCGATGGCCTGCCGCGCACCTTCACCTCGAGCGGCGGTGCCTGCTCGGCGATCGGAAGCCCCGGCGAGGGAGGCGGCGGAATCTACGTGACCAGCGGAACTCGCGACTACGCCGTGGTGCTGCGGCCGCTCGGCACCTCCTCGGTGTACCGGTGGGATCCCGCTGCCGGGGCCTGGAGCAACTGATGATGCACGCATCCTCGAACTGCCGGTACCGCGAAGGCTTCTCCCTCCTCGAAGTCGTCATCGCGATGGGGATCCTGTCCTTCGGGCTGCTCACCCTCGCGCTGATGCAGATGCAGGCGCTGACCCAGGGCGCGGCGGGTCGCCATACCGGCGACGCCTCGGCGGTGGCGCGCTCCTACCTCGAGCAGGTCCACCGGATCCCCTGGTCGGTGCTCAGCGCCGCGGCCGGCAACGGCTGGCAGGACCCGGGCTGGGCGGCAGCCCCCGCCACGGTCAACACCGCCGTCACGGACCCGGGCGGTGGAACCTCGTCCGAGCACAGCTACGCCGTGCAGTGGCGGGTCACGAACGTCAACACCTGCCTCAACGACGTGGAGGTGAGGGTGAACTGGGCCGAGGAGGACGTCGCTGGGGGCAAGCAGCTCGTGCTCGCGACGCGCCGCTACAACGGGGGGGGTGCGAGTTGCTGAATCGAACCCGCGAGATTCGAGCCCATCGCGCGAGCGGCTTCACGCTGCTCGAGCTGCTGATCGCGACCGCCGCGATGGCCTTCGTCATGATCTACACGCTCGGCACGTTCACCGCGAACCGCAACACCTACGTCGTGATCGAGGGCGTCTCCGAGGCGCACCAGAACAACATGGCGATCGCGGGGCTGATCGAGCGCGACCTCCGCACCGCTGGCTACATGGTGCTGCCGGCCGCCGCGGCCTGTGGCGTGGACAACACCACCGGCCCGGACATGCTCTTCGTGAGCGACGCCGATGCGATCGACTACGCCGACGACCTCCCGATCGCCCTGGCGGGCCAGGACATCGGCGCGACGCTGAGCGGGAGTCTGCCGACCAGCTGGAACGCGGCCGGCGAGACGCTGAACCTCGACGACGTCACGGTGGACGGAACGCCCAGCTACGACGCCGACCCCGGCGTCGCCGGCGTCGACAGTGACTTCCGCGTGAACGCCGGCGCCATCATCGCCGACGCCAACGATCCCTCCCACGGCGTGTACTGCGGGGTGGTCGCGAACGTCGACGCCTCCGGCAACCGCATCGACGTGGTGCTGTCCTCGCCGCCCCCCAGCACCGGCACCGGGAGCTGGGTCGTGGTGCCCGCCACGGTCTACTCGATCTCGGGCAACGCCCTGACGCGCAACGGCGTGGTGCTGGCGCGAGACGTCGAGGATCTCCAGGTCGCCTGGTTCTACGACCTGGACGACGACGGCGAGGTCGACGCGAACGAGGACTTCGGCTCCGGAGGCTCGGAGCCGGACCTGGACGCCAGCGCACTCAGCGACCCGGGCCTGCTCCGCGAGGTCCGCTTCGACCTCGTGGTCCGGACGGCCGACGACGATCCCACCGACGCCACCGTCGGCGCGGGGCAGGCCCGCGAGAACCGGACCGGCGCGCCCGGTCCCGACGGCCGCCGGCGACGCGTGCACCAGTCGACCATCCGGCTGCGAAACCTGGCCTCGGCATGAGGAGCGACTCCATGATCGGCCGAATCCCGTTGCGCCGGCGCCGCGAAGGCGGTGCCGCCCTGCTCGTCGCGATGCTGATGCTCGCCCTGATGGCGCTGATCGGCTTCGCCTCGATGGACACGGTGATGCGCGACCGCCAGGTCGCCGGCAACACCAGCCGCTACCAGAGCGCGGTCTACGCGGCCGATGCGGCGGTCTCAGCCTCCCTGGACGTGCTCCGCACCGAGATCACCTCGGCCGCGCTGTCGCCCGGCGACTGCCTCACCGCGACGGTCCCGACCGGCACGCTGCCGAACAACACCACCTTCGGGCCCGACAGCACGGCCACCAACCAGATCTGCATGATCGCCGCCGCCGAGCCCTGCATCGCGGACACCAGCCTCGAGCTCAATTTCTTCTACACGGTCTGGAACATCCGCGCCCAGGGCCAGGCACCCGGGGGCTCGCTCGCCCGCATCCAGGCGACCGCCGGCCGCTGCCACTCCTTCAACTGATTCCCGCGGCACCCGGGCACTGCCCCGCCGCTCACTCCACGAGGAAGACACCATGCTCCGAACTGCCCTGCGCACCACCGCGGTTGCCCTGCTGGTCCTGATCACGGCCCAGGCCGCCTGGAGCGGCCCGGTCGAGGGCGAGGGCCGCGTTCGAGGCAAGAGCCTCACCCAGAGCACGATCCAGATCGACGACACGATCTACCGGGTCACGCCCAACACCAGCATGCATTGGGTCGACGGAAAGCGACTGACCCTCACCGCCCTTCCGGCGCCGGAGCTCCCCGACCGCACGGGCGAGTGGCCCCTCATCAAGGCCCGCTTCCACGGCCAGTCCTCGGGGACAAGCGCCGTCCTCGACCGCATCGAGATCGAATACGGCCACGAGTGATCCCCTCCGGATCGACTTCCCTCCGATGCGACATCACAAGGACCCCATCATGACGCGAAGAAACCTCCCCCTCGTCGCCCTGACTGTCCTGTTCACCGCGAGCCTGCTGCTCCCCTCGCGCGCGGGCCACGCCGACGACACGATCCTCTTCAGCAGCAACGTTCCCCCGAACGTCATGCTGCTGGTCGACAACTCCGGGTCGATGGCCAACGTCATCTGGCACCCCGCCTACGACCCCACCGCAACGCCGAGCTGCACCTACTACGACAACAGCCTCGAGTACACCGTCAGCAGCGACGTCTCGCGCACCCGCTGCTCCAACACCCGGACGATCTACGAAGACCCCAACATCACCGACGACACCATCTACTCGGGTCGCTACCTCAACTGGTACTTCAGCGACGAGGCCGATCCCTACTTCAAGGGAACCTCGAACAACGATGCCGACAACATCGATTCCACCGCCAACGGATCCCGGTCTCAGTGCCTGATCGACGAGGGCCAGACCGCGACCTACTCGCGTTTCCGCCGCAGCCGCATCTCCGCCGCCAAGGAGGTGCTGCGGGAGGTGATCTGTCAGGTGAACCAGACCTCCAACGTGCGCTTCGGCCTGGCCAAGTTCTACGCGGGATACAGCGACCCCGAGGGCGGCTACGTCGGCGTCCCGATCGACGACTACAGCACGGCCCACGGCACGGCCATCGACACCTTCATCACCCAGCTCAGTCCGGACGTCTGGACCCCGCTGGCAGAGTCCCTCTACAACGTCTATCGCTACTTCCAGAGCCGCACGTCCCCGGCTCCCGGTCTCACCGGAACCTTCCCCGCCTACAACCTGGACACCACCGGCGGAACCGCCGGTACCGTGCCCGGCACTCCCGTCGAGGCAGAGTGCCAGAAGAACTTCGTCGTCATCATCACAGACGGTATCCCCACCAAGGACGACTTCGACAACATGTCGGCCTTCGGCACCCTGGTCGGCGACTACAACCCGGACAACACCACTCCCGAGGCCGGCAACGAGGAGCTGGGGAACAGCGACGAGACGGCCTACTACCTGGATGACCTGGCGAAGTTCATGCACGAGAAGGACTTCCAGCTCGACTTCACCGGGGACCAGACGATCGACGTCTACACGGTCGGCTTCACCACCAGCGTTGATGCGAACGCGCTGCTCCAGAAGACCGCGGACGTGGCGAACGGCATCTTCCGCAACAGCAACAACGCCGAAGAGCTCACCCAGCACATCATCGAGCAGATCCTGGACATCCTCGAGAAGTCCCAGTCCTTCACCTCGGCGACGGTGCCCGCCAGCCGGACCACCGACGGCGACGCCTTCTACTCGAGCTTCTTTCTGCCCAAGAAGAACACGCCCTTCTGGGAAGGCCACCTGAAGGCCTTCAAGTTCACGCTGAACGGCGACATCCTGACGGCCGACGACAAGTGCGCGGTCGGCGACGACACGCTGGATCCGCCCTGCCCCACCAACGGCACCCTGCTGACCGGCTCGAACGCGGTCTGGGACGCGGCCGAGGAGGTGCCGGATCCGATCGACCGAAACCTCACCACCGGTCTCAGCTCCCTCGCCTTCGGCAACGGCGCCCAGGACTGGTTCACCAACAGCTCGGGGACGGTGACCCACACCCAGGACCGCGCCAGCCTGGGCCTCGAGACGGCTCCCGATTCGGAGCTGGCCAAGGACCCCTTCCTCCTGCCCGACCCCAACTCGACCACGGACCTCGACGGCCTGGTGCCGAAGCTGGTCAGCGAAGTGGCGGGCTGTGAGTTCCCGACGCTGCTCGGCGTCGACTGCGTGACCCGCACCAACTCGGACGGCAACCCGGTGCTGGTGGGAGACATCTTCCACTCCAACCCGCTGATCGTCGCGTCGCCGAACTCGCCGATCAACGACATCGCTTACAAGCAGTTCGCCGCCCAGTACCGGCAGCGCGACCGGGTGATCTACGCCGGCTCGAACGACGGCTGGCTGCACGGCTTCCACGCCGGGACCTGGGACAACTCGCTCACGCCGCCCCGCCACGATCGCGGGACCGGCGCCGAGCTGGTGGGCTTCATGCCCACCGAGGTGCGGACCAACATCTGGAAGCTGCCGATCAGCCAGCCCCTGGGCTCGCTGCGCGCCTACTCGGGCGTGGACGGATCCGCCACCGCCGCCGACGTGTGGATCTACCGCGCGGTGAACACGGGGTCGGGCCAGCTCACCAGCACGCTGCTCCCGAGCGCCACCACCCGGGTGAAGGAGCAGTGGCGGACAGTCCTGCTCGGCGGTCTGCGCGACGGCGGGCGCTCGTTCTACGCCCTGGACGTCACCGATCCCTCGGACACCGCCAACTACCCGCGCTACCTCTGGGACTTCCCGTGCCAGGACTGCGCCGCGGCGATCAACGGGGACGGCGACGACCCGATCGCGACCGGCGGACCGACGCCCCAGCAGCTCTCGGGCTACAGCTGGTCGGAGCCCGTGATCACGCGGGTGAAGGTCCGCGTGGACGGTGACCCGGTCGGCTATCGCGAGCGCTGGGTGGCGATCATGGGTGGCGGCTACGATGCTTGCGGCGACCCGAACTCGCTCACCTATTTCTCGACCGGCAGCGGCGAGGCGTGCGACGCGACGGACATGACCAAGCGGTCGCGGGGTCGGGCGATCTTCGTCGTGGACATCACGACGGGCAAGCTGCTCGCCGTGAAGGGCTACCACACCAGCACCCTGACGACGAGCGGTGGCCAGGTCGGGGACACCCGGCTGAAGTACGCCTTTGCCTCCCAGCCCGCCGTCTTCGACATCGATTTCGACGGCTTCGCCGACCTGATCTACATCGGGGACCTGGGCGGAAACATGTGGAAGTGGGTCATCTCCGCGGTCGGGGACGATCCGATCAACAACTCGACGTCGAACAACAGCCTCGGTCAGCCCGACTGGCCCTTCGAGCTGTTCTTCCACGGCAACCGCAGCGACGAGACCTTCACCGACCCGCCGGTCGGCGTGGCCACGGACGCCTCGCACTTCCAGAGCTTCTTCTTCCCGCCCACCGCGGTGAAGAAGGGCGGCGACCTGTACCTGGCCTGGGGAGCGGGCGAGCGCGAGGACACCCAGGCGGGCGCCGTGGACCTGGTGCCGGACAACTACCTCGACACCAACAACAACCACTACTACGTGGTCCGAGACACCAATCCCGAGGACTTCACCGGCACCACCCCGACGATCTACGAGGCGAACTTGACGCCGATCTCCGAGCTCGACAACGGCAACGTCGCCTGTGCGAACCAGGGCAAGGGCTACTTCCTGACCGGACGCGACCGGGAGAAGTTCATCTCGAACAGCGTCGTCTTCCTCGGGGACGTGATCACGGGCTCCTACGTGCCCTCGGAAGTGAGCGCGGGCATCTGCGCCGCCTCCGGCTCGTCCTACCTGTACCGCTTCGACCTCGAGTGCGGCACCGGTCGCTATCCCAGCAATCCGACTGCCGACGACCAGCGGCGCAAGCTGATCGGCGGCGGTCTGCCCACGCGCCCGCGCGTGTCGGTGGGCGATCTCAACACCGGCGGCCAGACGAGTGGCTGCGCCAACAAGGTCGTGCTGATCACCAGCGACGGCGCGATCGAGAACGACTGTCCGGGCAGCCTCGACACGAGCGGCGTGAACATCCGCACGTGGCGCGAGCGCTAGTCGGATCCATCCGTCAAGGGAGGGGAGGGTATGGGCTCGAAGATCCGGAGAATGGGACGCGTCCTGGGCGGGCTCTCCGCCCTCGCGGCCGGCCTGGCGCTGGCCTGCGGGGGCGAGGAGCCCACGACAGTCGGCTCCTCGATGGCAGAGCCGGCGCCGACGGCCGCACCGGCGCTGGCCGAGGGGAGCGCTCCCGAGCTGGTGGACGTCGCGCTGGTGCCGGAGTCGCCTCAGCCCGGGCAGAGCCTCGAGGCGCGGCCCACGCTGCGCACGCTGGCCGGTCCCGGGGTCCGCTACGAGTACGAGTGGTCCGTGGACGGCCGGCGGCAGGAGGCCAGCTCCTCGCGCTTCCACATCGAGGGCGACGTCGAGCGCGGCAGCCAGATCGAGGTCTCGGTGGTGGCGGTCGACGGCGACGCGCACAGCGCCCCGGTGAGCGCTTCGGTGCGGATCGGGAACTCGCCGCCGGTCCTCCACGGCGTCGTGATCGAGCCCCGCGACCGGGTGGTGGCCGGCCAGAGTCTGACGGCGGTCCCGAAGGCCACCGACCCGGACGGCGACGACCTGGAGTTCGAATACCGCTGGGACGTGAACGGGGAGACGGTGGTGACGGGCGAGCCGATCCTGCCCGCCTTCCACTTCAAGCGCGGCGACAAGATCCGGCTGACCGTGTCGGCCAGCGATGGGACCGACTCGAGCGACGAGATCCAGAGCGCGCCGATCGAGGTGGTGAACGCCAATCCGAGCATCGTCTCCACCCCCGGGGCCCTGGACCCCCTCGGTCGCTTCACCTACAAGCTCGCCGTCGAGGACGCCGACGGCGACCAGGCGTTCAGCTACCGGCTGACCGAGGGCCCGCCCGGGATGAGCATGGACCCGGTCGACGGCACCGTGCGCTGGGAGCCCCGGCCGGAGCAGACCGGGAAGTTCCCGGTGAAGGTCGAGGTGGCCGATCGCCAGGGGGGCACGGCCACCCAGTCCTTCATGATGGAGATCGGGGTCGCGGAGGAGGAGAGCGCGTCGCCGCCGGCCAAGGACGCTCCCTAGGCGCCCCGCACGCCCGCCGCTCCACTCTTCGTCACCGCGGGAAGCCGCAGCGCGAAAGCGGCCCCGCCGAGCTCCGAGGATGCCTCGAGGTCGAGCCGTCCCCCGAGCTGCTCGGCCAGGCGCAGGGCGTTGGACAGACCGAGGCCGGTGCCCTCGCCGGGCGCCTTGGTGGTGAAGAAGGGATCGAAGATGCGCTCGCGGTCTCCGGGCGCCACACCCGGACCGTCGTCCTCGACCCTCAGCTCGACGGCGTCGAAGTCGCGGCGCCGGCTCGCCCCCTCGCCGCCGTCACCGGCGCGCGTGCGGTTCGCGGCCCCCCGCACGCGAAGGCGCACCCGACCGCCCGCCTCGCGCACGGCGTCCGCCGCGTTGAGCGTCAGGTTGAGCAGGACCTGGGCGAGCGCGCTGCGGTCGCTGAGCGCGAGCGGGGGATCGCCCTCCCCCTCCACGCGGAAGTCGATTCCCGCATAGCGCCGTTGGGCCCGGACCAGGTGGACGGTCTCGCCCGCCAGCTGCACCAGATCCACGGCCGTCGCCTCGCCGCGCGAGGGCCGGGCGAAGCCCAGCAGCTCGCGCAGGATCGCGCGCACCCGCTCGCCCTGCTCGCGAGCCTTCTCGAGATGACCCCGGCTCGCGGCGTTGAGTCCCGGGTCGCGACCGACGAGATCCAGGAACGCCAGCAGCGCTCCCATCGGGTTCCCCACCTCGTGGGCCACGCCCGAGGCGAGCTGCCCGACCGCCGCCAGGCGCTCCGCCCGGTCGAGCCCGTCGCGGGCGGCGCGCAGGCTCCGGTTGCTATCGCGCAGGTCCGCCACCGCCTTCTCGAGCGCCTCGGTGCGGGTCGCCAGGGCCTCGGCCATCTGGTTGAAGGCGCTCGCCACCTCGGCCGCCTCTGCGACGCCCTCCTCCGGAATCCGCACCTCGAGCCGGCCCTCGGCCAGCGCCGAGACGCCCGCGGACAGCCGCTGGAGCGGCGCGACCACCGCCCCGCGCAGCAGCGTCGCCCCGAAGCCGGTGAAGACGGTGACGGCGGCCAGGACCAGCGCCACCAGCAGCGGGAGCGCGACGATCGGCGGCACCCGCATCACGCGCACGGTCCCGGCTCCGCCCGGGTCGGCGAACCACACCGCCTCCCAGGGCTTGCCGGCGCGCAGCAGCGCGACGCCCCGGGCACGGGCGGCTTCGGCGAGTGCGCGACCCTCGTCGTCGAGGTTCCGATCGCCCTCGCGGATCACCGCGTTGCCGTCGGGCTCCACCGTCCACCACTCGGCGCCGGGCGGCCCCGAGGCGAAGCCGAGCGGACTCTCGGGCTGGTTGCCGAGGGCGCTGGCGACCAGCGGCCACACCTCGTGCAGCTGGGCTTCCTGGACCCGCAGTCCGACGCCGACGAGGGCCAGCGTCGCGGTGGTCATGACCAGCGCGAGCCCGAGCAGCACCTGGGACTGCAGCCCCCGCCGACCGCCCCTGCGTACGCGGCGACCCATTTCAGCCGCCGCGTTCGGACTCGTCGAGGCCCAGCTTCTCCAGCCGGTAGCGGAAGGAGCGGAACGAGATCCCGAGGCGCTGGGCGGCCTTCTTCTTCACCCCTCCGCTCTGCTCCAGGGCTTCGAGCAGCAGGCCCCGCTCGAACTCGGCGAGTGCCTCCTCCAGCGCCAGCCCCTCGGGCGGGATCCGGTCGCGACCCGGAGCGCTCCGCACCCGCACCACGGTCGGCGGCAGCACGTCGACGCCGATCTCGCCATCGCGGCTCAGAGCGACCGCGCGCTCGATCACGTTCTCGAGCTCGCGCACGTTGCCCGGGTAGTCGTACTCCAGGAGCTTCGCGAGCGCGGCGTCGCTCACCCGAGCCACCGGGCAGCCCAGCTCGCCCGCGTATTTCTCGACGAAGTGCGTCACCAGCAGCGGCACGTCCTCGCGCCGCTCGCGCAGCGGCGGGAGTCCCACCTCGATCACGTTGAGGCGGTAGTACAGGTCCTCCCGGAAGCGGCCCGCAGCCACCTCGTCCTCCAGCCGCCGGTTGGTGGCGGCCACCAGCCGCGCGTCGAAGCGCAGATCGCTGGTTCCGCCCACGCGCCGGAAGGTCCGCTCCTGGATCACGCGCAGCAGCTTCACCTGGAGCGGAAACGAGAGCTCGCCGATCTCGTCCAGGAAGACCGTCCCCGACTGGGCCGTCTCGAACAGCCCGGGCTTGCTCGAGACGGCACCGGTGAAGGCTCCCTTCACGTGGCCGAAGAGCTCCGATTCGAGCAGGTTCTCCGGGATCGCCCCGCAGTTCACCGCCACGAAGGGGCTCTCCCGGCGGTCGCTCGCGTCATGGATCGCGCGGGCGACGATCTCCTTCCCGGTGCCGCTCTCCCCGGACACCAGCACGTTCGCCTTGGTGGCGGCCACCTGTCCGATCAGCTCGGCCACGCGCAGCATCTCGCGGCTGGAGCCGATCAACCGGCGCTCGCGGAGGTGGCTGCGCAGCTCCGTGCGCAGGCGCCGGTTCTCGCTGGAGAGTGCCTTCTTC
>CAZZFT010000171.1:0-10323 GCA_964653555.1 uncultured Spirochaetales bacterium
GTGGCGGAGAAGGTCGCCACCGCCGACGTGCTCTCGGGCGGGCGCGTGGAGTGGGGCACCGGTCGCTCGACGCCGATGGAGCAGTCCGCCTTCGGGGTGGACCGCGCGCGCAGCCGCGAGCAGTGGCGCGAGGCGATCGAGATGATCGTGGCGATGTGGGAGCGCGAGCGCTTCTCCTGGAGCAGCGACACCTTCGGCGAGTTTCCCGAGCGCGTCGTCACGCCCAAGCCCTTCCAGGACCCGCACCCGCCGTGCTGGGTGGCCGCCAGCTCCGACGACACGGCCACCGTCGCCGGCGAGCACGGACTCGGCCTGCTCTCCCTCAGCATCCTGAAGCCGGTGGAGTCGCTCGCGAAGCAGATCGAGCAGTACCGCGAGGCGATCACCCGCGCGAAGCCGCTTACGCGCGTCGTCAACAACCGCGTGGCCGCCTACACCCTGGTGCACTGCGCCGACTCGATGGAGCAGGCCGAGCGCAACCGGATCTGGGAGTCGGTGTGGTGGTGGTACAAGCACCTGGCCGAGTTCACGATCGAGTGGGAGTTCCCGAACATGGAGCCCGAGGAGGTGGAGCAGATCTTCCCGCTGCTCAAGCCCCAGCTCGAGGGAGAGGTGCCGGTCGAGCACTTCGACCCCGCCGACATGATCGTGGTGGGTGATCCGGAGCGCGTGATCGAGAAGATGAAGCGCTATGTGGACATCGGCGTGGACCAGTTGATCTGCTACGTCCAGTTCGGGACGATCCCCCACGAAGCGGTGATGCGCTCGATCGAGCTGCTGGGCACGTGCGTGATCCCCGAGCTCGAGCGCTACGCCGCTGCGCGGCGCTGAGGCCGGCGGTGGCCGAACGCCCCCCCGAGGTCGAGCCCTTCCTGCGCGGCTGTGCCTGGCCGGCGGGCGCGCTCGGACCCTATCCGCGCTGCGACCCGGGTCCTGCCGGCGAGCGGCTTCCCGCCGACACGCGCGCGCGGGCGGCGCTCCCGGTGGGCGTGCGGCTGGAGCTGTGCGGAGAGCCCGAGGCGGTGGAGATCGACTACGAGACCGAGACCGACGCGCTCGGCTTCCGCGGCGCGTCGGCGGGAACGGGCTTCGCCCTCTATCGGGGCGCGAAGGTCGTGAGCGAGGCGCCGGCGGCGCTCGGGTGCGGCTCGGTCCGGCTCGCTGCGGGGACGGGTCCCGAGCGGGCGATCGTGTACCTGCCCGAGGGCATGCGGCCGCGGGTGCTCGCCGTGCGCGGGGTGGGCGGGACGATCGCGCCCGCGCCCGCCCAGCCGCGCTGGCTGTGCTACGGCGACTCGATCGCGGAGGGCTGGACGGCGGCCGGCCCGGCCGGCGCCTGGCCCGCGCGCGTCGGCCGGGAGCACGGCCTCGACCTGGTGAACCTGGCCTACGCCGGCGCGGCACGGGGCGAGCTGGCCTCGGCCGAGGAGCTGGCGGCACTCCCGGCCGACCTGATCAGCGTCAGCCACGGCACCAACTGCTGGACGCGCACGCCCCACGACGCCGCGCTGTTCGCGGCCGGACTGGCCAGCTTCCTGGCGATCGTTCGCGAGGGACACCCCGCGACCCCGATCGTCGCCGTGAGCCCGCTGCAGCGCGCCGACGCGGAGCGCACCCCGAACCGGCTCGGCGCCACCCTGGCGGATCTGCGCCGCGCCTTCGAGGAGGCGGTCCATCAGCGCCGCCGCGCCGGCGACGCGCGCCTGGAGCTGGCCGAAGGGTGGCCGTTGCTCCCGGCCGAGCGCTTCGCCGACGGCATCCACCCCGACGACGAGGGCCATGCGCGGCTGGCGGCTGCGCTGGGTCCCGTGCTGCGGCGCGCCCTCGAGCGCGTCGGAAAGGAGGCGCGATGAGCGACCCGCTCGACGTGTTCCGCCTCGATGGACGCGTCGCCGCGGTGACCGGCGCGGCGAGCGGGATCGGCCGCGCGGTGGCCGAGGTGCTGGCGGCGGCCGGCGCACGCGTCGCGCTGGGAGACGTGGACGAGGCGGGGGCGCATGCCGCGGCTGCCGGGATCGTCGCCCGCGGTGGCGAGGCCCTCGCGCGACGCGTGGATGTGTCGCGGAAGGCCGACCACGAGGCCCTCGTCGCCGCCGCCGTCGAGCGCTTCGGGCCGCTGGACGTGATGGTCAACGTCGCCGGCGTACCCAGCGACGGGCCGCTCGCCGAGGTGGAGGAGGCGGAGGTGGATCGTCTGCTGGCGATCCACGTGAAGGGCACCCTGTTCGGCTGCCAGGCGGCCGTGCGCGCGATGGCCGGACGCGGCGGCAGCATCGTCAACGTGGCGTCGGGGGCGATCGACCTGCCCGTCCCGAACTACGGGCTCTACGCGCTCACCAAGGCCGCGATCGCGATGCTCTCCCAGACGCTCGCGACCGAGGTGGGCCGCGACGGCATTCGCGTCAACGTGATCGCCCCGGGCGCCACGCTCACCCGGTTCACCCAGCGCCACCTGCGCGGACCCGACGGGGAGGTGGTGCCGGAGCGCCTCGACGCCTTCCTCGAGGCGATGCGCGCGCGCTCGCCGATCGGGCGCGTCGGGGAGGCGATCGACCAGGCCTGGCTCGTGCTCTACCTGGCGTCGGACGCGTCGCGCTTCTGCACCGGCCAGATCTGGCGCGCCAACGGCGGCCAGACGATGCCCCGCTGATCAATCGGTCTGCGCGCGCGCCCAGCGCTTCGCCCACGCGTCCAGAGGCGAGAGGGCGTCGCCGAGCTGGCGGCCGAGGGCGGTGAGCGCATAGCCGCCCTCGACCCGCTCGACCAGGCGCCCGTCGCGCAGCTCGCGCAGGCGTCCGTTGAGGACGGCGGGCGAGACGTCGGCGCACGCTTCCTGGAGGCCGCGGAAGGTGAGCGGCCCGGAGCGCAGCTCCCAGAGGATCCGCAGCGCCCATCGGCGCCCGAGCAGATCGAGGGCCGCCATGATCGGACGGCCGGTGCGGGAGCCGCGCACGCGGCGGCCCGGACGGGGAGAGCGTCGGGACGGGCTCATCGAGGGGGTCCTCCCTGCGCGCGAGCGCGCGGCCCCGGGACGCTACGGAAGACGTAGCGGTGGTGCACGAGTCGCCGCGGGTCGTGAGGAATGGACGTCCACCCTCACGGGGAGACGAGAGCGAGCTGGAGGAGCACGCCGGACTCGCCGGGCTCCGCCCGATCGCCGAGGCGGACCCGGCGTTCGCTCACCCCGAGCCGCCGCAGCGCCCGGCTCACGGCCTCGGCCGGCTGGGGGGCCAGCGCCCCGCCCACGCTCCCCACGCCCGCCAGCGAGCGCGCAAGCGCGGTCCGGAGCGACTCCCGCGCCGTCGCGACCGCCGCGTCCAACGCTTCCGAGGACCAGGGCCAGGAGGACGCCGAGCTTCAGGGGGTAGGGGGGCACGGACACCGCTGCCTCCGCGCCATCCTGACCGCGGTCGCTCGCCGCGCCCAGCGCGATCGGATTCCCGGATCCTCCTTGCCTGCGCCGGTATAGGATGCGGGGCATGGCGCAGATCGACTGGAATGCCCTGGCGGGCGTGATCGACGAGTTCTCCTCCGAGGCCTACACGCCGATCCTGCACGCCTTCTATCCGTGGATGGTCGACCGGCTCGACGAGCGCGACCGCGAGCCCGCGACCTTCGTCGACGTGGGCTGTGGCACCGCGCTGCTCTCGGAGCGGCTCGTCGAGTGGTACCCCGAGTCCGAGCTGACGCTGGTCGACGCGAACCGCGCGATGCTGGATCGGGCGCGCGAGCGGCTGCGCGGCGTCGAGCGCGTTCGCTTCGTGGAGGCCGAGGCGGAGGCGGCGCTGGGGGCGCTGGAGGCCGCGTCGGTGGAGGCGATGATCTTCTGCCGCAGCTTCTACGCCCTGTCGGATCCCGGGAAGACGGCCGCGCGTGCGGTGGAGGCGCTGGCACCCGGTGGGATGGTGTTCCTGTTCGACTTCGCGCGGCCGATCGACCTCGCCGGCCAGGACGCCGTCTACGCCGAGCTCGACCCCGAGCGCTGGCCGATCTACCGCGGCGTGCTCGTCGACTTCCTCGAGGGTCTCGCAGAGGGGCGCTACCGCGCCTACCGCGACGCCGAGCTGGTCTCGCTCTGGCGAGCGGCGGGAGCGGAGCTCGTCGCCTACCAGTGTCACGATCCCGAGTTTCCGACGTACTGGGCCTGCTTCGAGCGGGCTTGAACGGTGGTAGGATCGCGCGCCGAGCGGGTCGGAATCCGTTCCCGACCGCGAGCGGGAGGGGCACATGCCCGAGGACTTCGTCGCACACTGCCGTGCGCTGAGCGATCTGCTGGGCGACATCTACTGCGGGATCGTGGCCGCCCAGGAGGGCCGCGGCATCGTCTATGCCAACCCGCGGCTGCTCGGCTGGCTGCAGCGCGAGGAGGAGGAGGTCATCGGGCGCACCTTCGCCGAGGTGCTGCTGGTGCCCGAGCTCGCCGACGACGTCGCCCTCGAGGCCGAGGTGATTGCCCAGGGTGATCGCCGCCTGCGCATGGCCGTGCTGCACCGTCGCGATCGCTCCACGTTCCCGGCACTGCTCGTGCCCCACGTCGTGCGCGTGACCGATGCGCCCGGCTGGGCGCTGGTGCTGGTGCTGGACATCGGCTCGATCCAGACGGCGAAGCCGGCTCTGTCCCAGGAAGGCTCCGGCGGGATGCGCGAGCAGCTCCACCGCATCGCGATCGCGTTGCAGGCCCTCGCACTGACGGCGGCCACCTCGATGCCCGGCATGGAGCACACCGACCTGAAGGGTCTCTCCGCGCGCGAGAAGGAGATCGTGTCGCACCTGCTCCAGGGCCGCCGGGTGCCGAGCATCGCCTCCCATCTCCGCATCAGCCCGCACACCGTGCGCAACCACCTGAAGTCGATCTTCGACAAGCTGGGCGTCCGCAGCCAGACCCATCTGGTCGAGCACGTGCGCGGATTGCACCGCTGAGCCGCGCTCCTCGAGCGGAGGCTCGGCGATCGATGTCCGGCGCTACGCCGTCAGCGGTACCAGGCGCAGCTGGACGCGGCGGTTCTGCTGCCGGCCCTCGGTCGTGCCGTTGCTGGCGATCGGGTACTGCTCGCCGAAGCCCTGGCTGAGCACGCGTCTCGGGTCGACCTGCTGCGCCTTCAGGTAGCTCGCCACGGCGGCGGCGCGTCGGTTCGACAGGTCGAGATTGTGGGCTTCGCTGCCCGTGTCGTCGGTGTAGCCCGACACCTCGATGATGGTCTTGTCGTACTCCCGCACCACCAGCACCACCGAGTTGAGTACGTCGTAGAAGCTCGGGCGGACCTCCGCGCGATCCACGTCGAAGGTCACGTTGCCCGGCATGTTCAGCACGATCTCGTTGCCGACGCGCGTGACACTCACGCCCGTGCCGCGCAGTCGCTCGCGCAGCTTCGACTCCTGGTAGTCCATGTAGCCGCCGACGGCCCCGCCGGCGAGTGCGCCGGCGCCCGCGCCGATCAGTGCCCCCTTGGCGTGATCGCGCGCGGCCAGCGCGCCGATCCCCGCGCCCGCGCCGGCACCGAGCACGGCGCCGATGGCGGTCTTGCTGAGCTGCGGCTGACCCGTGTAGGGATCGGTGGTGCAGCCGCCGCCGAAGGCGACCAGCACGACGCAGACGGCGAGCTTGCGCGAGATCATTCCATCACCCCTGGATGCGAGCGGGGTCGGCATCGCCGCCCCGTCGTGAAGTTGTGGTGTCGGCCAGTCGGGCCCCCGGGTGCCCGGCCTCCGGGCAGGGCAGCATGCGCAGTCGGGGCCGTCGGTGTGCGGGGGCGTGCGGCATGATCCGGATGCATCGCGGGATCGGTGGCCCCGCGCTGTGACTTGAATCACGAACTCGTCGCGGTGCCCGGGGTCCTCTCGCCCGCCGCGGGGTCGGAAGCCATCAACCCGGAGACGAGCCACCGCCGGGAAGGGATGGGTGTGGGCGCCGTCGGTGCGAGCGCCCCCCCAGCAGAAAGCCCCTCCGCGTCACGCCGCGAAGGGGCTTTGGGATTCTGGAGCGCGAGACGGGTCTCGAACCCGCGACCCTCAGCTTGGGAAGCTGATGCTCTACCAACTGAGCTACTCGCGCGTGGGGCGCACGATAGCAGAAGGCCGGGCGCGCCAGCAGCGGGGAGCGAGTGGCGGGCGGGCCGGGCCGGACCTCAGAAGGGCGGGATGCGGGGCGCCGAGGCCGGTCGCTCGGCGGGCGCCGGTCGGGCCGGCGCGGACGCGCTCCTGAACGACGCCCGGCGCAGGACGGCGAGGTAGCCGCGGTCGATGCAGGCCGGGTCGATGACGCCGAGCGCGGTGAGGCGCCTGTGCATCGCGGGCAGGTTGTAGTGGGGCACCGTGATCAGCAGGTGGTGCTCCATGTGGTAGTTGACGAAGTTCGGGGCGACGAGCAGGCGCTCCCACCAGCGCGGCACCGTGGTGCGGGTTCGGCCGTGCGGCTCCTCGGCGTCGGGGGTGAGCGCGTGCTCGGCGATCGCGCGGATGCGGGTCACCAGCGTGTTCGTGGTGAGCCACGCGCCGGCCCACAGCAGGTAGAGCACCGGGTGGCCTGCGGCGGTGAGCAGCGCGAGCAGCACGGCGTTGGTCACCAGCACGCCCTGGGCCGCGCGGCGAGCGACGGGGTCCTCGCGCCAGCGCCCGAAGGTGCGCCGGAAGGCCGCCCTCGCGAACTTCAGACCGGTGCGGCCCGAGAGGTCGCGCCCTACCTTGCGGCGCAGGCTCGCCTTCGTGATCGGGAAGGGCGCCACGAGTCCCAGGTCCGGGTCCTTCTCGGTTCCGGTGTGGGCGTGGTGGCGCAGGTGATAGGGGCGGTAGGGATACAGATCGCTCCAGATCGGGTACGCACACAGCCAGTTGCCGACCCAGTCGTTCACCTTGCGGTTCGACAGCAGCGAGCGGTGCGACGCCTCGTGCATCATCACCGCGAAGCCGAGCTGGCGCGCGCCGATCAGGAACAGCGCCGCGACGATCGTGAACGGGTTCGTCCACGCGGCCACCATCGCCATCGCGGCGAACACGATGCCCCAGTCGAGCGCGATCGAGGCCGCGCTCTTCCAGTCGGAGAGGGTGAGCCAGGTGTCGATCTCGTCGCGGGTGACGAGCTCGCGCCAGGCGGCGGGTCGGACGATGGGCTGAGCGGCACTCATGCGGAGTCTCCTCCCTCGGCTCCGCTAGGCGGTCGCCCAGCGGTCGGCTGCGGCCCAGCGGGTGTCCGCCGGTGCCGCGCGGTGGGGGACGCCGAAGCGTCCCAGGAATCCGGCCCACGCCTCGCGGCCGAGCCGGTCGTAGCGGCGCATCGCCTCGAGCAGGGCCGTGCGCTCGCCCTCGTCGAGGAGCGGCGCGGGCAGCAGCGGGTCGAGCACGAGCATCTGGACGACGCGACCGCCGAGACCGAAGGACTCGACCATCGCCTCGTCCTCGGAGAGCGCGGGAAGGCGCTCGGCGCTTCGCTCGAGATCGGCGCGCGCATCGCGGTAGCGACGGACCAGGGCATCTCCATCCCACAGCCGCCGGGCGTGCGCATCGGAGACGTCGTCGAGCCCGCCGAGCTCGAACACCAGCGCCGAGTCGGGAAGGCCGAGGCCGTGCAGCGTCGTGCGCACCACCTCCACCCCCCCGCGCAGGTTCGCGGGGCGCACGCGCAGGGTCGCGGCCAGGGGCTCGAAGCCGAGCAGCCGCAGGGCGCGCTCCGAGGCGCGGGTGGCGGCCCGTCGCGCCGGTCCCGCGACGACGTGCACGCCGATCCAACGCCCGGTCCACGGCCGCGTGCAGCGGTCGATCCCGCGCCAGCCGCCTACCATCGCCTGGACCGGCGCCGCCGCCGTCCCCAGCCGGTAGCACCCGCGCTCGTCGCGCTCGACGCGCCCATCGGCGAGCAGGCGGGTGAGGGCGACACGGAGGCTGCCCTCGGCAATCCCGAACAGGGCGCCCGCCTGGACCAGCGCGGCCACGGGCATGCTGCCGCGTCGCAGGGTCGAGAGCAGGTCGAAGATCAGGCTCCGGGCGGTGGGCGGCCTCACTCGCCAGACATTACGTATAGAGATCGATCAGCGCAAGTCCTGTAATGAATCCGGAGCCGGGCCCGCCTCCAGGGCTCGCAGCTCCTGGGCAATCGCGAGCGCTGCAGCCCCGGGGAGGGCCGCCTCGTGCAGGAGCCGCTCCCGCAGGTTCAGGCGACGGGCGCGGGCCTCGGCGGGCTCGTGCGGGATGGGGGGCTGGGGGCGTCGGAGATCGAGTTTGAGCCAGGTCATGGGGAGGAGTGCCGGCCGGGGGCCCGGACGTGACGCCCCCCGCCGCGCTCACCACTCCCCGGTGCTCGGCATCGACGCCCAGGGCTCGGCGGGCGGGCGCGGCGGTCCCTTCTGGAGCAGCTCGACCGAGATCCCGTCCGGGGAGCGCACGAAGGCCATGTGGCCGTCCCGGGGCGGGCGCAGGATCTTCACGCCGCTGTCCATCAGGCGCTGGCAGAGCGCGTAGATGTCGTCCACCTGATAGGCCACGTGGCCGAAGTTGCGCCCGCCCTGGAGCGTCTCGGGGTCCCAGTTGTGGGTCAGCTCGATCTGGGCCTCCGAGTCGCCCGGCGCCGCGAGGAAGACGAGGGTGAAGCGGCCCGCGGGCACGTCCACCCGGCGCAGCTCCTCGAGCCCGAGCTTGTTGCAGTAGAAGTCGAGCGAGCGGTCGAGGTCCGACACGCGCACCATCGTGTGCAGGTACTTCACGCGATTCTCACTGGGTGGTGTAGGCGGTCTCGCTGTGCTCGCTGAGGTCGAGGCCGGCGAACTCCTCCTCGTCGGTGACGCGCAGGCTGCCGAGCACCGCCTTCATCGTGACCAGGATGATGGCCGTGACGAGCGGCGCGTAGACGGCGGTGAAGGCGACACTTCCCAGCTGCTTGAGGACCTGGCTGGCCCAGGACACGTCCTCGGGCAGCGCGAAGGGCGCCATGAACAGGCCCGTCGCGATGGCGCCCCAGGTCCCGCCGATGCCGTGGACGCCGAACACGTCCAGGGAATCGTCGTATCCCGCTGCCGGCTTCAGCAACGTGACGGCCGCATAGCAGATGGCGCCCGCGCCAACGCCGATCCAGATCGAGCCGATCGGCGTCACGAAGGCGCAGGCGGGCGTGATCGCCACCAGACCGGCGACGGCGGCGGTGGCGCCGCCCAGCACGGTCGGATTGCCGCGGTGCAGCCACTCGATCCCGACCCAGGTGAGCAGGGCGGCGGCGGTGGCGGTATTGGTGGTGAGGAAGGCCAGCCCCGCCAGTCCGTCGGCGGCCAGCTCGCTGCCCGCGTTGAAGCCGAACCAGCCCACCCACAGCAGTGCCGCGCCGATCACGGTCAGCGGCAGGCTGTGGGGCGGCATCGGCTCCTTGCCGTAGCCGCGGCGCGGCCCGAGCAGCATCGCGGCGACGAGCGCCGAGTAGCCGCTCGACATGTGCACCACCAGTCCGCCGGCGAAGTCCTTCGCCCCGAGGTCGGCGCCGATCCAGCCGCCGCCCCACACCATGTGGGCGAGCGGCACGTAGACCGCGAACACCCAGATCGTGATGAAGGCCAGGTAGGGACCGAAGCGCATCCGCTCCGCAAAGGCGCCGAGCATCAGGGCCGGGGTGATGATGGCGAACATGCCCTGGAAGGCCACGAACACGTACTCCGGCACCGTGAGCCAGAGGGTCTCGGGCTCGATTCCGGCGAGGCCCACCTTGCTGAGGTCGCCGATGAAGGCATTGCCCTCGCCGAAGGCGAGGCTGTAGCCGGCCACGACCCACAGCACGCCGACCATCCCCCCGGAGATCAGGCACTGCATCAGCACCGAGAGGATGTTCTTGGAGCGCACCAGGCCGCCGTAGAAGAGCGCGAGTCCGGGCAGGGTCATCATCAGGACCAGCGCGGAGCTGGTCAGCATCCAGGCCGTGTCTCCGGGGGAGAGCTCGTCGGCGCTGGCGGCGCGGGCGAAGACGAGGACGGCGAATCCGGGCAGGGCCCGGAGCCAGGCGGAATTCCGATCGGGCACGCTGGTTCTCCTGGTCGGGATGGAGCGGGTGGGTGAGCCGGTCGACGGGCCTCGCCCCGCCGGCGCGGCCGGCATGATACGCATTTTCGCTGCGCACTTCGGGCCGAATCTGCGGATTCCGGGCCTGGGTCGGCACGGGATTGCGGGGGCCCGCCGGCTCCGGGCTAGCGCGGCTCGGGTCGGGGCGCAGCGGTTGACGGACGGGGGGCCGTGACTAGGAAACCCGCCGCGGAACGCGCCGCGCTTCCACGCCAACCACCACCAACCAGGAGAGCCACCCATGAAGATCCGTCCGTTGCAGGATCGGATACTGGTCAAGCGGATCGAGGAAGA
>CAZZFT010000172.1:0-10275 GCA_964653555.1 uncultured Spirochaetales bacterium
ACCGGGACATGAACGAGCCCGCCATCGCGGACCTCCACCGCGAGCTGACGGAGCGCCGCTACCTGACGCTGCGCTTCAACTTCCCCTTCGCCGAGGCGGGCAAGCGCCGTCCCGACGACATCAACGTGCTGCGCCGCACGCTGCGCGCCGCGGTCGGCGCCCTGGGCCGCGATCCCACCGCCGCCCCGGCCCACCTCTTCCTGGGCGGGAAGGGGCTGGGCGCCCAGGTCGCCGCAGACCTCGCCAGCTCGCGCGTGCGCGTCGACGGCCTGTTCCTGATGGCCTACCCGCTGCACCCGGCGAACAAGCCCGACGAGCTCCAGCCCGAGCAGCTGTTCCGGATCGTCTCCCCGGCCCTCTTCCTCCAGGGTGATCGGGACAACACCTGCGACCTGGAGGCGCTGCGCGCCACGCTGGTGCGCGTGGGGGCGCCGACCCTGCTCCAAGTGATCCCCGAGGCCGACCGCGACTTCAAGGTCCTGAAGAAGTCGGGCCGCGCGCGGGAAGACGTGAATCGGCAGATGGTCGACGCGCTCGACGACTGGATCCAGCACATCCTCGGAGGCACGACGTGAGCGGCGAGTCGGATCTCTACTTCGAGCAGATCGCCGTGGGTCAGATGGCGAACCTGGCGTATCTCGTGGGCAGCCGGACCACGCGCGAGGCCCTGATCGTCGACCCCGCCTGGAGCGTCGACGCGCTGCTCGACCGGGCCGAGGCCGACGGGATGAAGGTGACGGGCGCGCTGGTCACCCACTATCACCAGGACCACGTCGGCGGCTCGATCTTCGGCATGGAGATCGAGGGCGTGGACCGACTCCTCGCCCGCCATCCGGTACCGCTCTACGTGAACGAGCACGAGGCCGAGGGCACCAAGAAGGTGACGGGTGCCTCCGAGTCGGACCTCGCGCGCATGCGCGGCGGCGACGCGATCGAGCTGGGCCCGATCACGGTTCGCCTACTGCACACGCCGGGACACACGCCCGGGTCCCAGTGCTTCCTCGTCGAGGAGGCCGGCCATCCCGCGAGGCTGGTATCCGGGGACACGCTGTTCCTGGGCAGCTGCGGGCGCGTCGACCTGCCCGGCAGCGACCCCGAGGCGATGTACCGCAGCCTGAACGAGACGCTCAAGCGCCTGCCCGACGAGACGCTCCTGTACCCGGGGCATCTGTACTCGACGAACGCGTGGGACACGCTCGGCAACGAGAAGCGCACCAACCCCTTCCTGCGCGTGGCCAGCCTCGAGCAGTTCCTGATGTTCATGGGGGCGTAGAGCCGGGGATCCGGACGGCGGCAGCCCGGTTGCTTGCGACCCCCTGGACCCTCCAGTAGCTTTCCGCGGCTTTCTCTGGCCCCGGCGCCGCCCGGCCTCGGGGTCTTCGCTTTTCTCCCCTTCCCCCCCTCAGCATGGAGGCGCAACCCCCATGAAGATCATGGTGTGTCTGAAGCAGGTGCCGCACCAGGACGCCCGCCTGGATGTAAACGGCGACGGCACCTGGATCAAGGAAGACGGGATCAAGTTCGAGATCAACAGCTACGACACCTACGCCCTCGAGGAGGCCCTGCGCATCAAGGACGCGGGGGAGGCCGAGGTTCTGGTGGTCTCGATCGGTCCCGACCGCGTGACCCAGGCGCTGCGCACCGCCCTGGGCATGGGCGCCGACCGCGCGATCCACGTGAAGGACCCGGCGACCGAGGGATCCGACGCACTGGGGATCGCGAAGATCCTCGCGGCGATCGCGAAGGCCGAGAGCCCCGACCTGATCTTCACGGGTCTGATGGCGGACGACGGCAACTTCGCCTCGGTGCCCCCGATGCTGGCGGAGCTGGTCGGCATCCCGCACACGACGGCCGTGGTGGCGCTGTCGCGCAGCAACGGCACGCTGACCGTCGATCGCGAGATCGAAGGCGGCGCCTCGGAGGTGGTCGAGCTCCAGTCGCCCTGCCTGGTGGCCGTGCAGACCGGCCTCAATCAGGTCCGCTACGCGTCGCTCAAGGGGATCATGGCCGCCAAGAAGAAGCCCCTGGAGGTGAAGACCGCGGCCGATCTCGGCGTGGCGGGTCAGGTGGGCAGCAGCGCGGCGAAGATCCAGATCAAGAAGATCGCGCCGCCGCCGAGGGGCGACCGCGCCGACATCCTGACCGGAACCACCGACGAGATCGTGGCCGGCCTCGTGGGCAAGATCAAGGAGCTGGGGCTCCTCTAGCGCCCCGCCGTCGAAGAAGGAGCCGAGCCATGGGAAGCATCCTGATCGTCGCAGAGATCCAGGGCGGGCAGATTCGCGAGGCGAGCTACGAGCTGGCGTCGTTCGCCCAGAAGGTGGCCGAGGCCACCGGCCGGGAAGTGAAGAGCCTGGTGATGGGTCAGGGCATCGACGCCCAGGCCGAGGCCTTCGCGAAGCGGGGGGGCGGAACCGTCTACGCCGCCGACGACGCCCAGCTGGCCCACTACAGCGCGGGTGCCGCCGCCGTGGCGATCCGCGCCGCGATCGACGCCAGCGGCGCCGACCTGATCCTGCTCTCGAACACCCCCAGCGGCTGGGACGTGGCGCCGCGCATCGCCGCCGCACTCGACGCCGCCTTCGTCAGCGACTGCTTCTCCGTGGACGCCAGTGACGGCAACCTGGTGTTCAAGCGCCGCGTGTTCAACGGCAAGCTCGACGCGGAGATCGCCGCCACCGCCGAGAAGGTGGTCGCGACGTTCCAGCCGGGCGCCACCGACCCCTTCTCGGGCTCGACGAGCGGCTCGGTCGAGAAGCTGGCCGTTTCGATCGACGCCGGCTCCCTGAAGAGCCGGTTCGTGGAGATCAAGAAGAGCGACGCGAAGGGTGTCGACCTCTCGAAGGCGAGCGTGATCGTCTCGGGTGGTCGCGGAGTGGGCGATCCCGAGAAGTTCCCCGAGGTGATCAAGCCCCTCGCCGATGCCCTCGGCGGCGCCATGGGCGCCAGCCGCCCCGTCGTGGACGCCGGCTGGCTGCCCCACGAGTACCAGGTCGGCTCCTCGGGCCAGGTGGTGACGCCGAAGCTCTACATCGCCTGCGGCATCTCGGGCGCGATCCAGCACCTCGTGGGGATGAAGGGGTCGAACTACATCATCGCGATCAACAAGGACCCCGACGCCCCGATCTTCGAGGTCGCGAACCTGGGCGTCGTCGGTGACCTGTTCGAGGTCGTTCCCGCCCTGACGGCTGCGATCAGCAAGGCGAAGGGCTGAGCGGGTTTCCTGCCCGGAAATCCCGTTTCCGTCATTGACATGCCGGTCCTGCGGAAGTAGGTAGGACGGTGCTCGCGAGCCCGTCTCTTCCTTTCTCGACGGTGGCAGCACACGGAGAACAGGGCACAGCGGTCAGAGCAGCGCGGCGGTTGATCGGGCCACCACGGTAGGGCTTCGCGAGGAACCGTTCGAACCTTGGGGGGGTTCGATGCTCGCGCCGCGCCGGGTCGCCTTCATCAACGAGAAGGGCGGTAGCGCCAAGACCACGCTCGTCGCCAACCTCGGCGCTTACTTGGCGCTGCGCCGTGGGCTGCGCGTCCTGGCGATCGACATGGATCCCCAGGGACATCTCGCGAAGGTCTTCGGGATCGATCACCGCGCGCCCGGGCGGTCGTCGATCGACCTGCTGCTGGACACCCTGCTGGGCGACTCGGCGCTCGACCGCGCGCCGCGTACAGGACCCTCCGCGGTGCTGCCGGTGGTGAAGACGCGGATCGAAGGGCTCGACCTGATCGTTGCCAACAAGTCCCTCGGCCTGTTCCCCGGCTGGCAGGACGAATGCGACTCCGACCCCACCGGACGCCTCGCCAGCGCCCTGGAGGCCGCCCCGGAGGTGGCCCGCTACGACTTCGTATTCTTCGACGCACCCCCGTCCTTCGGGCCGCTGACGCTCAACGTCCTGCGGGCGGCCGACGAGGTGGTGATCCCCGTTCCCCTCACCTATCTGGCCCTCGACGGCTGCGCCGAGCTGATGCGCACGTTGACCACGGTGCGCGAGCGCTACGACCACGCCCGGCTGCGCGTGACGATGGTGGTGCCCACCTTCTACCGGCGTACGAGGCTCGCGCACGAGGTGCTCGAGAAGCTGAAGGTGCGCTTCCCCAAGGAGATCGCCCACGGCGTGCTCGGCTATCACGTGCGGATCGACGAGGCCCAGTCCCGGGGGATGTCGGTGTTCGAGTACGCGCCCCGCGACCGCGGGGCGCGCGCGCTGGCCGAGCTCGCGGAGGAGCTGGAGCTGCGCGCCCCGCAGGTAACCGGAGGAGCTCCGTGAACGAGTCGATCCACCCCGCCATGGCGGCCGTCCAAGAGGCGCCGGAGATCGACGGGGAGTTCCGCCTCGACCGCGATCCCTTCCTCGAGACGGCGGGCGAAGGAAACCCGCTCGCCCGTCGTCTCGACGAGCTGGAGCGCCGCGCGCCGCGCTGGCGGCGTCTGGGGAGCCGGACCGTCTCGCCCGCGCGCCCCGAGCCGCTCCGGCCCCCCATTTCGCGCCCGCGCCGCACCACCCCTCCGCTGTCCGAGGTCGAGCTTCCCGAGCGCCGCGACCTGTGGGATCGGCTGCTGCCCGAGCGCGCTCGCCGCGCCCTCACCTCGATCGCCCACCTGGTGGAGGGCGAGGGGCCCTACGACCGCTTCGGCTTCTCGGCCGAGGCTACGCGGCTCGCCCTGCCCTGGTTCCACGCGCTCTACCGCTACTACTTCCGCGTGGAGAGCCGCGGGCACGAGAACCTGCCCGAGGCCGGACCGGCCGTGCTGGCGGCGAATCACGCCGGGCTCCTGCCCTTCGACGCGGCGATGAGCGCGGTGGACGTGCTGATGCACACGGATCCGCCGCGCCTGGTGCGCACGATCGTCGACCGCTGGGCCGGCGAGCTGCCATTCGTGAACGTGTTCTACGCCCGCGTCGGTCAGGTGGTCGGCACGCGCGAGAACTTCGCCGACCTGCTCGAGGACGGACAGCTCGTGCTCGTCTTCCCCGAGGGCGTGGACGGCGTGCGCAAGACGGTGACGCAGCGCTACCGGCTCCAGTCCTTCCGCGTCGGCTTCATCGAGCAGGCGCTGCGCGCGCGCGCGCCGATCGTGCCGACGGCCGTGGTGGGCAGCGATGACCAGGCCCCGATCCTGTTCGACGTGAAGCCGATCGCCCGCGCGCTCGGTCTGCCCGTCGCGCCGGTGACGCCCACGTTCCCGTGGCTGGGCCCGCTCGGCCTGCTGCCCTATCCCGTCCGCTACCGGATCGTCTACGGCGAGCCGCTCCACTTCCACGAGCGCTTCGGACCCGAGGGCGCCGAGGACGCCCGGCTGGTCGGCTACCTCGCGCGCCAGGTGCGGCGCGCCGTGCAGCAGCTGATCGACCGGAACCGCAAGTGACGCGGGTTCTGGTGACGCACGCCGACGAGCCGATCGGCCGACGCGTCGTGAAGTGCCTGTTCCACGATCCGCGCATCGACTCGATCTTCGCCGTCGGCGACGGACCGACGCCCCGCGCCTTCGACCGCTTCCTGGCCGCCGGGGAGGGGCCAACCGTCACCTATGCCCGGGTCGATCTCGCGAAGCACCGCGCCGCGAGCGACCTCTTCCACTCGGCGCGCTTCCGCGCCGCCGAGATCGATACCGTCGTTCACCTGCCGCGGCACGGCTCGGGGTCCCAGGTGCAGGCGCCCCTGGTGGGCGGACTTTCGGAGCGGACGGCCGAGATGCGGCTCGTGGTGCAGCACTGCCTGGAGGCCGGCGGCGTGCGACACCTGGTGGCGCTGGGCAGCGCGTACGTCTACAAGCTGCACCCCGGAAACGCGAACCGCCTGACCGAGGACAGCGAGCTCGATCTCGACCCGGGCGTCGCCCCGGAAGTCCGCACCTGGATCGACGCCGACATGATCGCCCACGGCGAGGTGCACAACGACCGACTGCGCGTGGTCCTGCTGCGCGCGCCGACCGTCGTCGCCGCGGGCGGCTATGCCTACATGAACCCCGCGCTGCCGGTTCGCTGGCCGCGCGTTCGCGCTCTGGGCTTCGATCCGATCTGCGCCCTGATCTCGGACAAGGACGTCGCGCGCGCCGTCCAGGCCGCGGTACACGCGCGCCGCTCGGGGATCTACAACGTGGCGGGTCGCGAATCGGTCCCGCTCTCGGTGCTGGCCCGCTGGACCCGCCGCGCCGCGCCCCCGCTTCCGCACCCGGTGCTGGGGTGGGCCGCCGCGGGCGCGCGGCTGCTGGGCAGCCGCCGCGCGCTGCCCTACGGCGGTGGCGCCCTGCGCTACGGCTTCACTCTCGACACCCGCCGCGCCGAGCGCGATCTCGGCTTCCGAGCCGGCGATCGGATCGGGCTGGCTCGGGCCGGCGACGGCTCGCTCCAGCTCGAGACCGCCTCCTCGACCTGAGGTCCGCGCTCCAGCGGGTCCCCCGGGTTGCCGCTAGAATCCGCGGCTCCCGGAGGAGGCCCATGGCCGTCGACACGTCTCAGTTCCGCAACGGGCTCAAGATCGAGATCGACGGCGAGCCCTTCGTGATGACCTACTTCCAGCACGTGAAGCCGGGCAAGGGCGGCGCCTTCGTGCGGACGAAGATCAAGAACCTGCGCACGGGCCGGGTGCTCGAGAAGACCTTCCGCTCCGGCGAGCGCGTGGACGAGGCCGAGGTGGAGGACAAGCGGATGCAGTACCTCTACCAGGACGGCGAGCAGTTCGTCTTCATGGATCAGGAGTCCTACGAGCAGTTCCCGTTCACAAACGAGCAGATCGGGGACGCCCGCAAGTACCTCAAGGAGAACCTCGAGGTCGACGTCGTGTTCTGGCGGGGCAAGCCGATCAACATCGAGCTGCCCTCGTTCATCGAGGCCGTCGTCGCCCAGTGTGATCCGGGCGTGAAGGGCGACACCGCCTCGGGGGCCACGAAGCCGGCCACCCTCGAGACGGGCGCCGTGATCCAGGTGCCCCTCTTCATCAAGGAAGGGGAGAGCGTCCGCGTGGACACGCGCACCAACGCCTACGTCGAGCGGGTTGGGTAGCACGGGCGCCGAGGGACCCCGGCGGCCGAAGCGCGCGCTCGTGTTCTCGGGCGGCGGCGCGCGCGGGGCCTACGAGGCGGGTGTCGTGCGCTTCCTGGTCGAGGAGCTGCCACGCCGCATCGGGAGGCCGGTCCACTTCGACATCCTGTGCGGCACCTCGGTGGGCGCGATCCATGCCTGCTACATGGCGGCCGTGTCACGGCAGCCCGGCCACGGCACGCGGCTCGTCGACTTCTGGCGATCGATGAAGATCGAGGAGGTACTGCCCTTCCACCGGCGGGACCTGTTCGACCTGGCCCGGCGCATCCTGGGCGTTCGCCGCCTGGCCGACGTGATGAAGGGCGGCAGCGCTCCCGACCGCATCTATGGCCTGCTCAACACCCAGGCCCTCGAGCGGATGGTCGTTCGCGCGGTCCCGTGGCGGAAGATCCGCAGCAACGTCAATGCCGGCCATGTCAGCGCGGTGTGCGTCGCCGCCACCGAGATTGCCACCGGGCGTGTGGTGGTGTTCCTGGAGTCGCGCGACCGCGAGCTGCTCGGCTGGCGGCCCGACCCCTCTGTGGTGCCCCAGGTGACGCACCTGCGCCCGATCCACGCGCTCGCCAGCGCCGCGATCCCGCTGCTCTTCCCCGCAGTGCGCATCGCCAGCACCTACTACGCGGACGGCGGTCTGCGCCTGAACACGCCGCTCTCCCCGGCGCTGCGGCTCGGCGCCGACCGGGTGCTGGTGGTGGCGCTGCGCCCGCACTCCCGCCACGCCCACGAGGAGACCCTGGCCACCCACCGCGTCGACGACTACGCCAGCCCCTTCTACATGTTCGGCAAGATCCTGAACTCGATGCTGCTCGACCACCTGGACACCGACCTGGCGCGCATGCGTGTGATGAACCAGATGATCGAGACCGGCGAGCGGGCCTTCGGCCCGACCTACCTCGACCGGATGAGCGAGGCGAGCGAGCGCAGCCAGCGCTTCCGCGTGATCGACGACCTGGTGATCCGACCCTCGGCGGATCTCGGCGCCCTGGCCTGGGAGGTGCTCCAGACCCTCCCCCACGCCTCGCTGCGCTCACCCTTCTTCCGCCTGGCGATGCGCAACCTCGGCTCGGGCAGTCGCACGGCCGAGTCGGATCTCTTCTCCTACCTCCTGTTCGACGGCGAGTTCCTCGCGCCCCTCGCCGAGCTCGGCTACCGCGACGCCGAGGCCCAGGAAGAGGAGCTGGCGCGTTTCTTCGAGGACTGAGGTCGCGGCAGGGTGAGAGGCGAGCAGCTCGCGCGGCAGTGGCAGCTGATCCAGCGTCTCGCCCGGAGCCGCGTCGGCGTGTCCCTCGACGATCTGGCCGAGGAGTCCGGCGTCGTGCTGCGCACCGTCTACCGCGACCTCGACGCCCTGATGCTGGCGGGCTTCCCGGTGGTGAGCGAGAAGCGGGACGGACGCGTCTACTACCGCTTCCTCGACAGCTTCCGCCTGGGCGACGTGCCCTTCACTCCCGACGAGGTGCTGGCCCTGGCCTTCGGCGAGGACCTGCTCCGCGTGCTCGAGGGCACGGTGTTCCACGACTCGATCCGCTCGGCGCTGGCGAAGATCCGGGCCGGCCTCGGCCCCGAGCTGGCCGAGTACCTGGCGCGCCTGGGCGAGACCTTCCGCGTGCTGCCGGGTCCGCACAAGAGCTATGCACACCTACGCGAGACGATCGGCGTGCTGAACGACGCCGTGCTCTCCCACCGCAGCGTGCGCATCCGCTACCGCACGGGCGGCACCGGCGCCCTCTCCTCGCGAACGCTCGACCCCTATCGCGTCTGGTACCGCAGTGGCGGGCTCTACGTCGTGGGGCACGACCACAAGTCGGACGAGCTGCGCACCTTTGCGGTGGACCGGATCCGCTCGATCGAGTCCACCGCACAGCCCTTCGCCATCCCCGCGGACTTCGACTTCGAGGGCTACATCGGGTCCTCCTTCGGCGTGATCGCCGAGCCGGCGACGACGGTGCGCATCCTCTTCGAGCCGCGCTGGGCCGGCTATGTGGCCGAACGCACCTGGCACCCCAGCCAGAAGCTGACGCCGCGCGCCCGGGGGCGTCTCGAGCTCACGATGGAGGTCGGCGGAACCGCCGAGCTGCGCACCTGGATCCTGTCCTTCGGCGACGGCGCGCTCGTCCTCGAGCCCGAGGCGTTGCGCCGCGCGGTGGAGGACGAGCTCGCGGCCGCGCTGGTGCGCTACCGGAGGGCGACGGCACGAGGTCGCGCGAAGTCCTGAGGCGGGTGGCTCCAGCCGCTCGCCGCGAACTGGCCCTTTCCGGGGCCCTGGACCTCGCCGAATTTGCCACGCGTACGCCCGCCGCGAGGTCCCGAGCCATGTCCCTGCGCCGCACCGTCCACCGGGTCTGTCCGTTCTGCGAGGCCACCTGCGGCCTCGCGGTGCAGGTGGAGGCGGACCGGATCGTGAGCGTCCGCGGCGACGAGCAGGACCCCTTCTCGAAGGGCTTCCTGTGCCCGAAGGCTCACGGCCTCCTGGAGCTCCACCACGACCCGGACCGGCTGAAGCGGCCGGTGCGCCGCACGCCCGGCGGCGACTGGCAGGAGATCTCCTGGGAGGAGGCCTACGACGAGGCGGCGACGCGGTTGCTCGCCGTGCGCGAGCGCCACGGCAACGACGCGATCGGCATGTACACCGGAAACCCGGTGGTGCACGACCTCGGTGCACTCCTCTACCGTCCGGTGCTCGCGCGCGCCCTCGCCAGCAGGAGTCTGTTCAACTCGGCGGCGATCGACACCCTGCCCAAGATCGTGTCGACCGGGCTCCTGTTCGGTCGACACTTCCCAATGGCGGTGCCCGTGCCCGACATCGACCGGACCCATCGGCTGCTGGTGATCGGCGCGAATCCGGCGATCTCCCACGGAAGCCTGATGACGATGCCCGATTCCCCTCGGCGCCTGAAGGGCGTGATCGAGCGCGGCGGCAAGCTCGTGGTCGTGGACCCGCGTCGCACGGAGACGGCGAAGCTGGCCAGCGAGCACCACTTCGTCCGTCCGGGCAGCGACGCCGCCTTCCTGCTGGCGCTGGTGCACACGCTCTTCGACGAGGACCTGGTCACGCTCGGCGCGGCCGAGGGGCGCGTCGCCGGTCTCGAAGAGCTGCGGGCGCTGGCGCGCGACTTCGCTCCCGAGATCGTGGCCGACGCCTGCGGCATCCCGGCGCCCGAGATCCGGCGACTCGCGCGCGAGCAGGCGGCCGCCGAGTCGGCGGCCTGCTACGGCCGCCTCGGCACCTGCG
>CAZZFT010000173.1:0-10269 GCA_964653555.1 uncultured Spirochaetales bacterium
CCGGGTAGGCCACCAGGAGCGTCGACCCGCTTGGCCCCAGGCTAGTGCGCGACATGCCTGCATGTGAGCGCTGGCTGACTGCTGCCTCGGGCCGAAGGCGAACCGGCTAATTTGGCATCGGAATTCGTTCCCCGGACGCTTACTGGGGGTCAGGAGGTCGGGAGTTCGAATCCCTCCGGCCCGATCAACAAATCAATGACTTGGCCGGTCGCTACCTATGACGTGGTGTGGCTAGTGGGCGATGCGTCGGCAGCCAAACTCCACGACACATGCGGAGGCAGGCGCCGTCATGGATCCCTTCGGTGTCTCCCAAGCCGAGATACGGACCCGGTCCCCTTCCGAGCTAAAGGCCCTCGTGGGCTTTCTCGTGCGCGCTGAAGCTCGCCGTTGGGAGACCCCACTATCTGGCGTCCGCAGCACTGATCCCGCTCGAATAACTCTTCCCGACAACGGCGAAGATGCACGAATCGAATGGGATGGTCCGCCCTCGCGCACGCCCTTCATTCCAGCCTGATTCACGCTCTTTCAGGTTAGGGCCACGGAGATGGGCCCGACTGACTGTACCAATGAGGTCTGAACGAGAGACCGGCGATACCGTAACTCCAGCCGTCAAGGAAGTTGTTCGGAGAAGAGGACCATCTCCATCCGCGGAACCGCACGCTGCGCCTGGACCCGCCAGCGCGAAGCGCCACACGGTAACGGGGTGAGACTGGGGTGATTTGCCGCAGCGGACCCTCACCTGCGCCGTCGGAGCCCCAATCGCGGCACAACCGGCGTGGTACGTCCCTTGCACTGGTAGTGAAGCTAGCCGCAGGAGGCTTCATGCTCGCCGCTGTCGTCGCTGCGCTTGTTTTTCTGCTGCTCTTGGCGAGTCCCGCTGGGGGAGCCGGCACTTCATGGCTGGCGTCACTTCGGGAACAGGGCGTCTCGGAGAGCAGGATCCTCGGCTACGACGCCAACGGCATTCCGGAGGTCTGCGGCACCGGCGCTCCCGGGGAGGTCGTCGCCCGGCCAGCCCTCGGCGCAACGGGTCTGCCCGCGGGCACGCGCGGCTGGGAGACGATCCCGGGTGTGATTCGTGACGACGGCGTCGCGAGCTTCGTCCTCGAGGTCGACACGAACGGTCCCGTGAACGGAGTCTCCTTGCACTGGACGACCTCGCGTCTGATCCACGACCCCACGAACCCGACGCCCTTCGGCGCGACGATCGAGCTGCGCGACGACGGGGTCGCCCCCGATCGCGCCGCCGGCGACTTCGTCTTCACCACCCGACCGATCGTCTGGAACGTCTCGACCCCTGTTCCCGTGACGACCTATCTCGACCAACCCGATAACCCGGATGGAATCGACATCGCCGAGCTCGGCGCCGGCATCACGATCGAGGAGTCCGACACAAGCAAGACGCACTTCCGCGAAGGTCCCGAGGTTGGTGTCGTGCGATCGGATCTGGTTGCTGCACCGACAATCGTGCTGTCCTCCGAGATCCAGGCTTCCGCCCACGTGGTGAACGTCCGCACTTCGAACCGCGAGACGCAGCTCTTTCTCCGCGGTCTGGGAGGCAACCCGTCGGCTCTCACGAATGCGCTATACGCCTTCCTGCCCGACGGAGTCCACCAATGGCTGCTCTTCTCGACGAGCAAGATCGAGCGACTTCCCTCCACCTCGGCTGCCAACTTCGTAGCCGGGATCCACCGCCGTGTCCGCACCGATTTCACCGGAACTGGCCTCTACCTCTCCGACGTGAGCGACAGCTACGGCAGTGACGGGGTGCTGATGAGCGTGAATGCGCTCGACTCCTATACGCGCGGGCTCAATAGCGCCAATGCCACCCACGAACTCATGCACCAGTGGTCGGCGTACTTGAGCTCCTCGCTCGGAATCAAGAGCGATAGCGCCCACTGGGCTTCGTGGAGCAACGCTGCGAGCCTGCTCGGGGGGTTTCTGTGGATCGATAACGGCGACGGGACCTACAGCGTCGATTGCAGTCAGGGGCGTAACGGAGCCACTTCCGCACCACCGATCGACCTCTACCTGGCCGGCTTGATCGAGGGGAGCGCCGTTCCGCCCCTGCATGTGGCGCCTTCGGTGGGCTGCGGCGGCACCGTGCATCCCGCTGACATCACGGCAACCGCGACGATCGAGGACATTCAGGCCCTTCACGGGGTTCGAGATCCCGGCCCCGCCAGCTCACAGAAGACCTTCCGCGTCGGCTTCATTGCCGAGAGCCACGACCGCCTTCTGGACGCCACCGAAATGACCTTCTACGAGACCCTGGCAGAGGCCTACATGCGCCCCGTGCCGAACGGCACCCCCGATCCCTACCAGGGCGGTTTGGACTGGGTCTCGATGACGCGTTTCCTCGGCCCCGAAGCGGACTTCCAGGGGGCCGTCGTCACCTGCGGCAACGGGACGCTCGAGCTGGCCGAGGAATGCGACGACGGAAACTTTACCGACGGAGATGGCTGCTCCGCATTGTGCGCGATCGAACTGCCGGCTGTGGTGCGGATCGAGGTATACGACACGGATCTTCCGCCAGACGAGGGCTTCGTCAAGGTGCTCGAAGAGGGCGACATTCTCAGTCGCGCCGAAGTGGGGAGCTGCCCTGGGTTTCATACCGTCACAAACGGACCCCGGGACAATTCGAATCCAGAGAGTCTCGAGGGCACCTTCACGTCTCCGTCCGGGGTGCATGTCTGGAACGAGACGACTCAACCGTATTGTTGGCCTGGGGACCAAGGCTGGTTCGATCCCGACGCCGGCATTCCTGCTTGCTGGTGCCGGGATGGGCTAACAACTGAGGATGGCGCGTACTCGATTACCGTCACGCCCTACGATGGCGAACTGGTCGGGGGCGACCCCACGGGCAATCCGGGCCAAGGGCTATCGATCAACTTCTACGTGCCCGAGCCCTCGCGCTGGCTGCTATTGGCGGCGGGGCTGGGATGCCTGGCGGTGCTCTATCGCGCGCGGGGGCAGTGACAGACCCATGAGCACGCGGAGCGAGCCTCGGATCGTGGTCGGTCCCATCCCCTGGATCGTCGTCGTCGACGCAGGGGGCCGCGGCCGTCGTTCGGGTCGACCCGCGCGACGGCACGCGGAGCTGCTCGCGCAGGGCGACCGGCTCTCCACACCGCGCGGCATCGCCGCCTCGGACCAACGAGAGGTCTTCGTCGTCGACGGGGCGAGGTGATCCGGATCGACTTCGCGACCGGCGGCCAGACGAGCGTCGCGCACGGGGGATCGCTCGAGAGCCCGCGCGGCATCACGGTCGTTCCCGAGCCGTCGCGACGCGTGCTGCTGGCGGCCGGGGCGCTGCTCCTGCTGGCGCTCGGCCGGCGCCGCGCCGCCGGCCCTAGACGGTCGAGCCGGGTCGCGTCAGGCCCGCGAGGGTCGCGCGCATCGCCTTGTAGTAGAGGACGCTCCCGTCCGGCTCTCGGACCTCGGGGTGGTCGAAGCGGGTGAGCTGGGAGTCGATGGTCTTGTCGGCGGCGGGCCAGAGGCGCGCGTTCCAGTTGGGGAGGAAGAAGTGCACGAGGCTCGTGCGCGCGCTGCCCTCGGCATGGTCGGGCGGCGGCGCGACGACGCGATGCTTGGTTGCCACGACCCGACCGCCGCTGATGTAGGTCAGGGACTCCCCGACGTTCACGACGAACACGTCGTCGCTCGGCTGGACGGAGCGCCATTGCTTCTCTCCGGGAAGCATCACCTGCAGCGCAGCGAAGCCGTTCCGCGGGACGTTCTGATGCAGGACGGTGAGCAGGGTGTCGTCGTAGTGGGCGCCCATGCGCAGCCCGCCGCCCTGGTCGGGATAGGCGAGGAAGCGGAGCACGCTCACCGGGCGCGAGGCCACCGCGTCCCAGACCTTCGGAGTCAGGCCCAGCGCGCGCCGGGTCAGCTCGAGCAGCCTCCCGCAGAGCCGGTCCATGCGTCGGTAGTACGCCTCCCAGACCTCCCTCATCTCCTCGTTGGGGAAGACGTTCTCCTGCAAGTAGGTGGCGGCCTCGGGATTGCCGTAGTAGACGGGGTCGGCCGCGCGCTCTTCGGCGGTGGCGCTGTGGCCCATCGAGTACTTCTGGCAGGCGTCGCGTTGATCGCTGTCCTCGCCGTAGCCCGAGGGCGCCGACTCGGAGCGGTACGGCGCCCAGCCGCGCAACGACCCGCGCAGGCGCTGCTTCTCCTCCTCGGTGCGGGCGAGGAAGGCCAGGGTGGTGGCGCGGACCCCATCGAGGAGGTCGCGGGAAATGACGTGGTCCCGGAGCAGGAAGAACCCGGTCTCGAACAGGCCGCGGGTGAGCTCGCGGCTCGGATCCTCGTCGTCGATGTCGACGATCGGCAGATCTGCCGTGGGCGCGTTCATGAGACCGCAAGCTACGTCGAGGGCCCGCCGAGTGCCAGCGGAGAGGCGGAGGGGCGGAGGAGCGGCTACGTCCTCGTCGCGAGCCGACCGGCGGTGGCGAGTCCCAATGCCAGCGCGAGGATCAGCGCCCCCGACGGCTCGGGCACCGGGCTCGCCGCGCTGAACCAGCGGAGGTTGTCCACGGTGAAGTTCTGGTAGTAGGCGCTGAACTTCAGCGTCGAGACCGGCGCGTCGAGGATGACGCCGACAAACTCCGTCTCGAGATCGTCGACGAAGGCGTTCACCAGGAAGCCATCGCCGAAGATTCCGATCTCTTCGTCCTCGACGTTCGAGAAGTCCAGTGCAAAGGCCGAGATCGGAGCGTCGAAGACGAACTGATTGAAGGTGAGCGAGTCTCCGGCGAGTCCGTGGACGTCGCCGTGAAAGGCGCCTCCCTCCACCTTCGGCGAGCACAGGCCGGAGCAGATGTCTCCATCGCCGCTGTGGTTGCCATCGGCGACGATCGAGAAGCCGTCCAGTGTGATCGATCCGCCTTCGGGCGGAATCCCCTGATCCGGAACGTCGTCGAAGGTCTCGAGCTCGTGGGCGCCGACGGCGGCCTGCCAATCGAAGTAGGAGCTAAAGGTCGAGAAGCCGAACAGGAACGGAGCCAAGACCAACAGAGCAGCAAGACGGTGCATGCGACAGCGTCCTCAGCGGGGGCATGGGTTTCCTTCCTGGGGGTGTGGGCATTCTAGTCGTCGGCGGTGGGTGGGTCGCTGGGCAGCTGCGGTCGCAGCGAAGTTGCGGAGCGGCGAAGAATCGCGTCGGGGTGCCTTCCCCCCAGACTCAGGACGCCGACGCCAGGTCCGGTCGGTACTCGGGGTGCGCGCCGAGCCAGTCCGAGAGGCGGCGCATCGACTCCTCGTTCTGGCGGTTGATGAAGCGGTAGATCGGGCCCTCGAGCCACCTCCACGGGGCACGCGTCAGGTGGTAGCGCTCCTCGAAGTGGAGGCGGGTGCCGCCCGGGCGGGGCTCGAGGCGCACCCGGCCCGTCTGGTCGTTGCCGGGTTCGCGCGAGATCATCGTGAACGTGTAGCCGCGCTCGGGATCCACGTCGGTCACCAGCTCGAGGGCGCTGCCGCGGCGGCCCAGGGGCATCCGGTAGATCACCCGGCGCAGCAGCCCGTTGCCGTCCTTGTCCCCGGGCCAGAGCACCTGCACCTCGAGGACCATCGGGGCGTAGCCGGTCCAGCGCGGATAGTCCTGCATCAGCGCCCAGATCCGCGCGGGCGGGTGGGGCATGTCGAGGTGGTAGCGGTGCTCGCGCATGGGGCCTCCCGCGCCGCGGGACCGGCCCATTCTACGCGCACTGCGAGACGGGACGAGTGGAACTAGAGTCTCGGCGTGTCGGATCCTCGCGCGCCAGGCCGTTCGCCGCGTCCGCGCCGCAAAGGGTCACCCTGGCTGGCCTTCGCCGTAGGGTGTGCGCTGGTCGTGGTGGTCGGCTTCGCGTTCCTGTGGCTCGATGAGCCGGGGGCCCGTGCTCCCCAGGAGCCGGGCACGCTGCCCGAGGACGAGGTCGGGGGCGCGGCCCCCCCGGACGCCGCAGCGATCACCCCGAACGAGATCCACGAGCTGGCGCGCCGCTCCTTCCCGCGAGTCGGTCCGGTGCAGCTCCTGCTGTGGCTCCCCGTGCCCGCCGCCGCCACCACCCCGCGCCCCGCGCGCATCCACTCCCAGAGCGACGGGCGCGTGCTCGAGGCCCAGGCCGCCGTGAGCGGGCAGGGCGAGTTCGCCACCCTGGAGGTCGATCCCGACTACCTCCAGCCCGGCACCTATCTCGTCGAGATCGACACGGACGAGCCCGGCCACGAGGGACCGCGCAGCTACGTGATCCTGGTGCGCTGAGGGCGCGCGGACTACTCGTCGCCGGGAATCTGGACCGTGGCGCCGATCATCTGGCGCAGGGCCAGGGGATCGGCGGCCTTCGCCGCTTCCAGGTCCTCGATCTCCGCGGGGATGTACCAGTGGAGTCGGCCCGACGGGTCGTGGTAGGCGGACCAGACGACCAGGGCGACCTCCGGGGCGGAGATCATGCGGAACGGGCCCTCGGTCGGCGCTTGCTCGCGCGTGAGGATGCTGTCCTCGTCGGCGGAGTGGTTCGGCGTGGAGTCCAGCAGCGGCGTATCGACCAGCCCGGGGAGCATGTCGGCGACGCGCACCCCGTGGCGCGCGAACTCGATGCTCAACGCCTCGGTGAGCCCCTTCACCGCGAACTTCGTCGCCGCGTAGATGGCGAGTCGCGGCACGCCGAAGATGGCGGAGGACGACGACGTGTTGAAGCACAGTGAGTTCGGGGTGGCGCGCAGGAGCGGAAGCGCGGCGTACACCCCGTTGACGACGCCTCCGAAGTTGATGTCGATCACGCGCTGCGCGTCTTCGCGCGGGACGTCCTCCAGGAAGCCCGAGTGCGCGATGCCCGCGTTGTTGTGGAAGAGGTCGAGGCGGCCGCCCGCCGCGCGGCCGAAGGACTCGACGGCGGCGTCGAACGCGGCGGCGTCGCGCACGTCGAGGTGCCCGGTCAGGCCGCCCCCGGGCCCGATCTCGGAGGCGAGCTTCGCGAGGCCCTCCCGGTCGACGTCGTAGCCGCCGACGCGCCAGCCGCGCTCGGCGAAGAGCAGCGCCGTCGCGCGCCCGATCCCGCTCGCCGCGCCCGAGATGAAGATCGCCCGGGTCCCGCTCGTATCGCCCATGGCGGCTTCCATAGCAGGGAGACGCCGGCTTCGCCGGGCGTCGTGTCTGGGATAGAGTCCTCGGCTGCGCTCCAGCCACCCGGAGCGTCGTGCCGATGAACGAGCCATGTCCAATCCGCCCGACCGCGCGCAGCGCGAGCTCCTCGCCGCGATCGATGCGGCCGCCCCGGCGGCGCTGGAGCTGGCGCACTGGATGGCGGCGCACCCCGAGCTGTCGCTGGAGGAGCGCGCCACCAGCCAGCGCTACCGCGCGCAGCTCGCGGGCCAGGGCTTCGCGGTGGAGGAGGGCGTCGCGGGCATGCCCACGGCCTTCCTCGCGCGTCACGGCAGCCCCGACGCGCCCCTGCGCGTGGCGCTGCTCGCCGAGATGGACGCCCTGCCCGGGATCGGCCACGCCTGCGGCCACAACCTCTCGGGTCCGGCCAGCCTGCTGGCGGCCCAGGCGGCGGCGGCGGTGCTGCCGGCCTCCCAGGTGCGGCTCGTGGTGGTGGGATGTCCCGCGGAGGAGACCGGCGTGGGCAAGCGGCGGCTGGTGGAGGCGGGTGTGTTCGCCGAGGCGGACGTCGCCATGATGGCCCACGCCTCGGACATGCGGCGCGCCCACCGCCTGTTCCTCGGCAACCGCAAGATGGAGTTCGTCTTCCACGGTCGCGCGGCCCACGCCGCCGCCTATCCCGAGAAGGGGATCAACGCCCTCGACGCCGTGATCGCCCTGTTCGTGAACGTGGGGTTGTTGCGCCAGCAGCTCGCGCGCTCGGCGCGCGTCCACGGCATCGTGACCGACGGCGGCAAGGCGCCCAACGTGATTCCCGAGCGCGCCGCCGCGCTCTTCTGGGTGCGCGCCTTGGAGGACGACGTGCTCGAGGACGCCGCCGCGCGCGTCGTCCGTTGCGCCGAGGGCGCCGCCGCGGCCACCGGAACGCGGCTCGAGACGCTGCGCACGGCGGGCGAGTCGCCGCCGATGCGGCCCAACCTGCCGCTGGCCGACGCCTACCGCCGCCAGCTCGCGCTGCTCGGCCTCCCCGAGACCGACCACGCGCCGGGCGAGGCGATCGGCTCCAGCGACATCACCCACGTGTCGCGGGTGGTGCCCACGATCCACCCCAACTTCCCGATCGGCGCGCAGCTCCAGCTCCACACGCGCGCCTTCGCCGAGGCCACAGCCGGTCCCCAGGGCGACGCGGGTCTGCTGGAGGCCGCGCGCGCGCTCGCCCTCACCGTGCTCGAGCTCGCGCGCTCGCCCGCCACCCGCGAGGCGGTGGCGGGCGCGGCGCCCGGCACCTCCTGAGCGGCGATTGCGCGGGGCGCCAGAGCGGGCCACAGTCCGGCATCACGCTGGGGTTCGATGGGGGGACCCGGAGTGCAGACACAGCGTGCGCCTCGCGCGCGCGCAGCGGCGGACCGTTATGCGGTCCCGCGGCGCCGCATGGCGGAGCGCCTGGCCAGGTCCGGCGTGGACGACCCGCGTGTGCTCGCGGCCTTCGCGGCCGTGCCCCGTCACCGCCTCGTGCCCGACGCCCTGGCCGGTCAGGCCTACCGCGACACCGCGCTGCCGATCGGGGAGGGACAGACGATCTCCGCGCCCGGCGTGGTCGCGGCGATGACCCAGGCCCTCGAGCTCGCCGGCCACGAGACGGTGCTCGAGATCGGCACCGGCTCCGCCTACCAGGCGGCGATCCTGGCGCGCCTCGCCGCCCGGGTGATCTCGGTGGAGCGGGTGCCGCGGCTGGCGGCCGCGGCCCGCCGCGCCCTGGACGGGCTGGGGGTCGCCAACGTCGTGGTCTACCTCGGCGACGGCACCCGGGGCCGGCCCGCCGAGGGGCCCTTCGAGGCGATCGTCGTCACCGCGGGCGGGCCCAGCGTGCCCGAGCCGCTGCTCGACCAGCTCGCCGTGGGCGGGCGCCTGGTGGGACCCTTCGGCACGCGCGACGAGCAGCGCCTGTGGCGCGTCCGCCGCGAGTCGCGCCAGCGCTATACGCGCGAGGTGATCGGGCGCTGCCGCTTCGTGGATCTGGTGGGCGCGCACGGGTGGGAGCCGTGACGCGACGTGCGGTGGCGGCCGCACTGGCGCTGGGCCTCGCACTGGCGTGCAGCAGCCCGGCGCCCCCGCCGCCGGCGGGCGAGAGCGTCGTGCACGTGCTGAGGCCGGGCGAGACCATCTACCGCCTGTCGCGCTACTACGACGTGTCGGTCGAGGCGATCGTGCGGGCCAACCACATCCGCGACGTCGCCGACGTGCCGGTCGGCGCGCGGATCGTGATCCCCGGTGCGCGGCACCCGGCGCCCGCCGACTCGCTCGCGCTCGCCAGCGTCGCGCCGCGGGGCGAGAGCGCGGCGCGCGAGCTCGCCCTGCGCGAGGCGGCGCTGATCTTCGAGTGGCCGCTCCACGGCCGCTTCTCCTCGGGCTTCGGCCGGCGCGGCTTCCACCGGCACGAGGGCATCGACATCGCGGCGCCGAAGGGGACGCCGGTACGGGCCGCCGAGGCGGGCCGCGTGATCGAGAGCGGCTGGCTCGGCGACTACGGCCGGATCATCGTCGTGAAGCACGCCGGCTACTACTCCACCGTCTATGCCCACAACCGCAAGAACAAGGTGAGCAAGGGCGACTTCGTCGAGCGCGGCCAGGTGATCGCCGAGGTGGGTGCCACCGGCAACGCCAGCGGCCCCCACCTCCACTTCGAGGTGCGCCGCGACAGCAAGCCCGAGGATCCGCTCGCCTTCCTGCCGCCCATGACCCCGGCCCCCCGCGCGGCCACGCGCTAGCTTGGCCCCGCTGCCCCCGTAGCTCAGAGGATAGAGCGTCGGTTTCCTAAACCGTGCGTCGCAGGTTCGAGTCCTGCCGGGGGCACCAGATCACGTGCGAAGCTGCGGGGCGCTCCCGTTCCGGGAAGCGCGCTACGAGACGAGCGCCGCGCGTCGGACGCCGAGCTTCCGGAGGCGTGAGCGCAAGGTGCTCGGGTGCATTCCGAGGATCTCCGCCGCGTTGCCCGGGCCGCCGATGCGCCAGTCGCAGCGCTGGAGGACCTTCGTGAAGTGCGCGCGCTCGACTTCGTCGAGACGTTCCCGTGGTCCGGTTTCGATCTTCTGCGACTCGAGGAAGGCGTCGAGGTACAGTTCCGGTCCCCGCGAGAGGATCAGCGCGCGCTCGATCACGTTGGCGAGCTCGCGCACGTTTCC
>CAZZFT010000174.1:0-10164 GCA_964653555.1 uncultured Spirochaetales bacterium
CTGGGCGAGGCCCTCCTGCTCGATGGCCAGGTCGAGGTGGGCCAGGCGCACCTGCCCGCCGCGGGCAGCACGGTTGACACAACCCTGCTTCTCGGCCCTGGCGCGAATCCAGAGCTTATACTGCCTATCCTCGACCCTCCGAGCGAGAGTCTCGCTTGTCCGGTAACGCGGGAGGGCATCCACAAGTAGGTGGAGCGCTCAACCCTGTGATTCAGAGCCTTGCGGGTGGCGTCCGTTGGCCGCCGAGACCCGAGCGCGCTTGGAACCACGAGTGAACCACGGGAGAAGAACTACGTTGAATGGAATCAGGCACTTGTGGCGGGGCGGACGGGACTCGAACCCGCAACTTCCGGCGTGACAGGCCCCCTCTACGGACGACCGAGTATCGGGAATCCGGAGAGCCTTCAGCAGGCCGCTGGTCACACCCGACTCGCAGGAACTCGCACCGACCCGGAGGAATCGGCAGGAACCGGCACGGATCGGAAGTCGCAGCGTCCAACGAGGTCCGCATTCTCCACCCGGGTCGTCCCGTCGCTCCGCTCGTCCGCCAGCACGGAGATCCCGTCCGCTGGGACGAAGTCGGACAGCGTGATGCCGTCCGTCACGGCCCCTGTCGAGCCGCGCGAGCGCTACCGACTGCGGAGTCGTCCGAGGCGGATCGGGCGCTCGTCGAGCGCCTCAATGGGACAGTCGGGATCGGAGATCGCGTGCCCCAGGACGTAGTTGATCTGGCGGTTCGTGATCCAGCGCGGCATGAAGCGCAACACCGCGCATGTAAGGCGATAGCGCAGGCGGCCCTTCGCGAGCTGCCCTTCTTGCACCGTCCGTGCAAGCCGCTGGATCGGCGTCACGTGGGCGTGGCGCTCCTGCGACCAGCGCTGGAGCGCCGACTGGATCTCGTTGCGGAGCGCCGCGTCGCACAGTCCGACCGCCGGTCGCAAGCGCTGCGCTAGCAGCATCGCGTCCTCGAGGGCCTGGTTGGCGCCCTGGCCGAGCACCGGGGTCATCGCGTGCGCAGCGTCGCCGAGCAGCGCCACGCGGCCCCGTGCGTAGGCGGGCAGCGGATCGATGTCGCCAATGTGCCAGAGCCTCGGCGCCTGCACGGCGTCGGCGTCGTCCCAGCACGCCACGTCGATCGCGTGATGGACCCGGGGATCGCGCATGCCCCGCGCGAGCTTCCGCGCGAACGCCTGCAGCTCGCGACCGCTCGGGATCGCCGGGAGCTCGGAAGTGCGCGATCACCGCCTCGATGACGTTGTAGGCGAGCGTCGCCCCCACCAGCCAGAGCCCGATCCGCGCCCAGTCTCGTCCCGGGTGGGGGCGACCTGGTCGAGCATGCATCGTCTCCTTTCGATTCCGCGACGCTTCCGATCGATCCTACCGAAGGCCGTGCGCGCCCTCCCTGTGCGACGGGTCCGGAGGGCCAGGCCGCGGTCCTCGCTGGATCCGGGCAGCGGTGCACTTCGACGGTGACGTGGACCCGGTCGCGCTGCAGTGTAGTCGAGGCTCAAGAGCTTGTACCGCTCTCGCGGCGTCCTGGTCTCGGGCGAGAACGTCTACGGGATCCGTCACCGCGAGGCGTGGCAGGAGCAGCTCCCCTCCAGTGCCCAGGAGAGGGCGACTCGGCTCTACGCGCATCTCGACTTCCTGCTGGAGCAGAAGAACGAGGCGGAGGCCGACCTCCTTCGCGAGTCGAAGAAGCATCCGATCGTTGGCATCCTCGAGACGGCCCCCGGGTTCGGATCCATTCGAGCCGCCCGGACGGTTCCGATCGTCGTGACCCCGCATCGCTTCCGCACGAAACGGCAGTTCTGGAGCTACTGCGGTCTTGGCGTGGTGACTCGCTCCAGTTCCGACTGGGTACAAACGGCCGATGGAAGTTGGCTGAAGGCACGGGTTCCGCAGACGCGGGGTCTCTCGCGGCAGTACAACCGCGTGCTCAAGAGCATCTTCAAGGGCGCTGCGACGACGGTGATCACGCAGCGCAACAAGGATTCCATCCTACGCGCGCTACGAGCGGCTCCTCGATGGCGGAACCAAGCCGACGCTCGCGAAGCGGAGCCTGGCGCGGATGATCGCCGCGACGGTGCTGCGCATGTGGAAGGACGAGGAGGAGTACGACCCCGGACGAGCCAGTCCGTCGACAGAAGCACGCGAAAGCTAGGCAACGGCTCGATCCGGCGCGTCGTCGAGAAGGCAGTCATTCGATCACGCAACTGCGAAGAGTGTTCGCATGCCACGCTACGCGTGGCCGCGGAGGTGAGCATCCATGAACTTCCTGGCCCACGGCCGACAGCCCGGAGGTCCCACGGATAAGCTATGCCCCTCCGAGGAACCAAACGAAGCGATGGCCGCCAGAGGCCCCGATGAAAGGATGGTTCCCACGATCCCGTGGAGAGCACGCCCGCCAATGAATCGCGCTGCGTTCGGCTTGCCCTCGAAGCGAATCCTCGGACCGAGCCGCTCGCAACGGCTCCGCCGCTGCTCGGGTGGAGCCACGAGCCCAAAGTCTCGACTCGAGACCGCCCTGCCAGAACGGGAGCAGACGCCCGGATCGAAGAATCCGTGGCAAACGGGTCCTCGATTGGCCCCTTGGAGTTCCTTCCATAGGGTCGGAGCGCAAGACTGCCGCCGTGGACGTCTCAACCGGCACTCCCCAGCGAGCGACGCCGCAGATGACACAGAGCAACCGCTGAGACGCCCGCGACCGTACCGAGCGCAGCGGGTGGCTCGGGGAGCGGGATCTGGTCGTAGTAGATATCTGGGTCCGGAGCGCCCTCGATCGTGCGCCGATCGTCTGACCATACGATGTGAGCGCGCTCCTCATCGACCGTCAGCTGGTCGTAGTCGCCGTGGTAGCAACTGGGGGGGTCTCCGCGACCGGCGAGCTGACATCGCTCACTCGCAGGTTCTCGCCGAAGGTCGCTCCTCCGTCGTGGGAGAGGATGGCGAAGCGGTCGAACAGGAGGTTCTCCGGATCGAGTCGGCGATCGTACCAGCTCACCGCCACGACACCGTCCCGGTTGACGCCGAGGGCTGGGTTCCACTGGTCCGTCGTGGTGAGGTCGTTGTTCAGACGGAGCTCGGCGGACCAGGTGACGGCGCCGTCCAGGGAGCGCTTATGGAAGACGTCGGAGTCGTCGGGACCGGGGCCGTCCGGATCGTAGTGATAGACGGCGTGGATCACGTATCCCGCGGGCGCGAGGGGATCGGGGTGGATCGCGATCTGCGGAAACAAGAAGACGTCGATGTTCCCGTTGAGCGCCGGTTTGCTGCCGCAGCCGGCGGTAGAGCTGGCGAACACTCGATCGCTGGCGATGTCCGTCATCCGCGTCCAGGTGCTCCCCCCGTCCGTCGACTTGTAGATCCGCACGTCCGCTGGAGTGCCCGCCCGGGGCAGCGGAGGCAACTCGGCCAGCGCGACGTAGACATCTCCGTCGGGCGCCACGGCCGGCCAGAGGCCGGTCCAGTCAGGGCTCGTGCCAGGCAGGGTAACCGGGGGCGACCACGTCGCTCCCGCGTCGTCGGAATGGGACACGACCTGGCGGCGAACGAAGGAGAGGTCGAAGAGGGTCCAGCCCATGTAGATACGGCCGAAGAAGGGACTGGAAGGCTCGTTGTCGACCGCAAGGATCTCCTTGTCGTGCAGCGCGGCGAGGGGCGGCGGAAAGAGTCCAGAGACGAAGGAGAAGCTCTCGCACCCGTCTCGAGAGACCCAGAGTCCGATCTCGGACATCATGAGGGCCGCGAAGTAGAAGGTATCGTCGCGGACGCTGTAGGCGAGGGTCGGGTCCGAGCCCGCAGGGAGCACGGGGAAGTCGCCGCCATCCGTGAAGTTGGCACCGCCATCGTGGGAGAAGCCGAAGCCGGTGCCCCCCAGTTGAGCTCCCAGGTCCTTCCAGGCCGCGCAGACGACGTCTCCAACAGTCACGATCGTCGTCTCGCTCTGGGTCGTGTCGCCGACATCGAGAGACGGGTCGTTGATGAGAACGTCGACTCCGCCAGCCGGTGCCGAGGAAGCAGGCAACCGGCCATCCTCGAGCGCGGCAGTGAACGCGCTGGGCACGGAGCCGTCGGAGGGGAGCCCGCGCCTGATCTCGACGCCGACGCTCATACGCGGGCGAACGCTTGGATCGTTCAACAGAGCGCGGGCGGCCCTCGGATCGGCCGAGGCCCCGGAGACTCCGACGAGCAGGGAAACTCCGAGCGCCGCTGCCCACGGCCACAGCTTGGTCATCTTCTGCCCTACGAGAGCTTGCCCGTACTCTAACTGGGCGCCGACCGTGAAGGGAAGGGCTTTCGTTGCCAATGCGGCCGCCTCTAATATCCTGGCCCGGAAAGGTCTGAACAGATCAGGCTTTGTCATTCTGGGCCCCAGACGATCTGAGCAGGCGTTCGGCTTTGGGTGCGATAGCCGTGGTGCGCCCGCTCGTGGTTGTAGAAGCGAAGGTAGCTCTGGAGTGAGGCTTCGAGCTGCCGGAGCTTCGTGAAGTAGCGCCTCCGGAACTCCACGCGCCAGTGGTCGTGGAGGATCGTCTGCTGGAATCGCTCCACGAAGCCGTTGGTGAAGGCATGGCGGGGCTTCGTGCGGGTGTGGCGGATACCGAGCTTCTCGCACGTCTCGTCGAAGGCGCCCTTGAACTCGCTCCCCCCGGTCGGTGAGCACGGGGATAGGACTTTCAAGGCGCGTTTTCCGCTCGAGGACCGACAACTCCACGCTATGTCAAGCCGGGGGGGAGGGGATCAGGCCCCATCCCGGGGGGCTTGATATCACCCGATACCCGGACCTCACAGCTCGTAGGCCCCCGGTCGCCGACGACCGCAGGTGGCAGTGGTCCGCCCTCCCCGATAGAACGCAATTCGAGTCAAGCGCTTTACGGAAGTGGGAGCCCGGAGCACGGATCCTGCTGTTCGAAATGACGGCCACACCGCCGCAGAACACGGAGGTTCGATGGAACGCAGTCGCTCGGTTCTCTTCCGCACCATCAGCCGCTTTGCCGGGACGATGGCGGTCGTGTTCCTCGCGGCCGGCGCCGCTAGCTCCTCGATGTGCGACCCCGGACCCGACGCCGATGGCGACTGCGTCTCCGACAAGCGCGAGCAGGAGCTCATCGATGCCTTCGCCCCTCTACTCCGCTTCGACGCCGAGGAACAGTATCGGCTGTCGAGCGTGCCGTGGTACCTCCCGCGGGTGGGAATGCAGATCGTCTGTCCCTCGCGGACGATTGTTCTCCGGCAGCCCGGCCAGATCACCAGCCCGTCGACGATGTTCTTCACGGTCACGTGCGATGACGGCCAAGTGCACTACGCCGGCTATTCGACCGATGCCAGCGGCGAGCCGCGCAAACCGCCCTACGAACTCTTCCACGACCGCGAGAACGAGCTGGAGCGCCTCGAGACGCGTGAGGGACACCTGGCGAGCGCGGAGATCTACGCGCACGTCCGATCGAGCCCCTGGCCCCACCTGACGACCTACGATGTCACCTACTGGTTCTTCTACCCGTGGAACGGCGACGTCGTCGGCACCTGGGGGATCGACAAAGGGCATCACCAAGGCGATTGGGAGCACGTAACGGTGCGCGTCGAGTCGAACGGCTCCGGCGGCTGGCGAATGCATTCCATGTTCTTCGCCACGCATGTGGAGGGCTACTGGCGCTGGCCCTCGGAGGTCGACAAAGTGGCGGGCACGGAGCGCCCGATTGTCTACGTCGCCCGCAAAACCCACGCATCGTATGCCAAGCCCGGCGACTACGTGCTCGACCCGGTGGGCATCGATCATGCGAATCCCACAGAATGCACGCTCGGCCTCGCGGGAGAGCAGGACTGCTGGGACGCCTACAGTCACGTGCGGAACGTCGGCGAGCGGGGCCAGCTGACTCCCGGGGTGTGGTTCTTCGAATACTCGGGACAATGGGGCCCGAACGATGGCTGGAAGACGGAAAGTCCGCGCGGTCCCCGGGCTCGCGGAACGAGGCCGCCGGCCTTCATCCGAGCCTCCGCCTGAGCGCCGACGTCCGGGCCGATGGGACGGAGTGAACCGAGTCGGTAGCACCCGCATCGCCCCTTTCTCGTTTGAATACAGCTCTTTCTCCGATCTGGCAGGTCCCGGGGTCAACTTTTTTCGAATCTTCGTATACTCGACCCCATGACCTCCGTCTCCACGCTCCCGACGCTCGGACCCCGACCGCTTCCGCGTCGCGATCCGCCGGTCGGGTCGGAGAAGTACAAGGCCATCCTCGAGGCCGCCGAGGCGCTCTTCGGCGCGCACGGCTTCCAGAAGGCGGGCGTCGACGAGATCGCCCAGCAGGCCGGCGTCTCGAAGCCGCTCATCTATCGCTACTTCCACTCGAAGAAGCACCTCTTCGAGGTCGTCGTGGATCGCGTGATCCACGAGTGGTGCGAGGCGATCACGGCGGAAGGCGCGCGCATCACACCGAGCGCCGCGCACAGTCTGCGGCTCGTCGTCGGGGCGTCCCTCGACTTCGCGCGCACGCGCGACGTGCTGCGGGGGCTCATGGCCCGCGAGAGTCAGCTGATGCTCGCGGGCTACAGCGACGTCCTCGAGCGCGGGACCGAGACGCTGCGCCGGGTCCTGCGGGATGTTCTCGAGCGCGGAGCGCGGACCGGCGACGTCCGCACGGACCTCGACCCGGATCGGATGACCGACGTGATCACGGAGGTCTGCGTCCGCTTCGGTGACCTGCTGCTCGCCGGAGACGTCGGGCGGGCCACGCCCGGTCTGCTCGAGGCGATCGTCGAGACGCTGCTGCACGGGGTGATCGTTCCGCGCGGCGGCGCGGCCGCTTCGGACGCGGCCACACCGGACGGGGCGTGAGGAAGACGATGTCCGCCGAAGACACCCGGAACAAGAAGCGCCGTGTGATGCGCTACCGCGAGAGCCCGCCGCCCCCCGCCTCGGACGTGGACGCGACGGTGCGCTGGCTTCGCGACCGGGAGCTGATCCGGAACCTCTACCGCCGCTACGCGTTCGGCGTGGATTCGATCGACTTCGAGCTCGTCCGCTCGGTCTTCCATCCGGAGTGCGTCGTCATCGGCACCGCGGAGCAGGGCAGCCTCGACGACTACCTGACGGGCATCGAAGAGGCGCTCCACCAGTGGGACGCGACGATGCACTTCGTGGGCAACCAGTACATCGAGATCGACGGTGAGCGCGGCTACGTGGAGTCCTGGGTGGTCGGCTATCACATGGAGGCCGAGGGCAGCCCCCTCGATCACCTCGTGCTCGGTCTCCGCTATCGGGACGACCTCGTCCGCGTGGACGACGATTGGAAGATCATCCGGCGCGAGACCGTGAAGCAGTGGCACACGGGCCCGTTCCCGCGGCCCTTCGTCGGGCCGCCGATTTATCCGCGCAAGGGGCACGAGCCGCGTTGAGTCGCCATCTCCGTCCGATCGAGACGAGTCCGTGAGCGCTGCGCTCCGGATCGACGCGCTCGACGCGCGGACCGGCGCAGGGACGAAGCCCGATCACGAGGTCGTGATCGTCGGGTCGGGCTTCTCGGGGCTCGGGGCGGCCCACGCGCTGCAGAAGATCGGGATCCGGGACTTCCTGATCCTGGAGCGCGAGGACGAGCTCGGCGGGACCTGGGTGCGGCACGACTACCCGGGCCTCGAGGTCGACATGCCCTTCTTCATCTACTCCTACCCGTTCGACATGAAGCCCGACTGGTCGCATGTCTATCCCAGCGGTCGGGAGCTGAAGGAGTACACGCGCGCGTTCGCGCGGAAGTTCGATCTGGTGCGCAGGACCCGCTGCCGCACGACTGTCGAGCGCGCCGCGTACGACGAGGAGGCCAACGTCTGGCGCGTGCGCGTCGAGGGAGGCGAGGAGATCGTCTGCCGCTACCTGGTGAGCGCGACGGGCCTGCTGGTGATCCCGAAGATGCCGGAAATCGAGGGCATCGACGGCTTCCAGGGGAAGCTCGTGCACACGGCGCACTGGGACGGGAACTACGATCTGACGGATCAGCGCGTCGCCGTGATCGGGACCGGGGCGACGGCCATCCAGGTCGTGCCGGCCATCGCCGATCGGGTCTTGAGCCTGGACGTCTACCAGCGGACCCCGATCTGGCTGCTGCCGAAGCCCAATCCGGAGCTGAGCCCGCGGGTGCAGCGCGCGCTCCGCTCCGCGCCCTTCCTGCAGGTGCTCTTGCGCTGGGCCACGAATCTCTTCGTCGAGATCTCGATGGGGATGGGCTTCGTCCGCTACACGCGCTTCCCGTGGATCTTCGGCTGGATCGAGGAGAAGCTGATCCAGCAGATCCGCAGCGTGGTGGACGATCCGGAGACCCAGCAGAAGCTGATCCCGGACTACAGCTTCTTCTGCAAGCGCCCGAGCTTCTCGAACACCTTCTACCAGACGCTGAATCGGCCCCACGTCGAGCTCGTCACGGATCCGATCCAGCGGATCGGCGCGAAGGGCATCGTCACCTGCGACGGCCGGGAGCGCGCGGTCGACGTCCTGATCTGCGCCACCGGCTACAACGTCTTCAACCGCAGGTGCATGCCCGGCTACCAGCTGATCGGCCGCGACGGCGTCGAGCTGGGCGCGTTCTGGGAGACGAACCGCTACCAGGCCTACGAGGGTGCGACCGTGCCGGGCTTTCCGAACCTCTTTCTGTTCATGGGCCCCTATTCGGCCGCGGGCGCCTCCTATTTCACGATGATCGACACCCAGAGCCGGCACATGACGCGGTGCCTCCGGGAGGCGCGCAGGCAGGGCGCCGACTGCATCGAGGTGCGGCAGGCCGCGCACGATCGCGACTTCGAGAAGGTGAAGCGGCGGCGCCGCTCGACGGTGCTCTTCGGCGGGCGCTGCGGGACCGCGAACAGCTACTACTTCGACCAGCGGGGCGACACGCCCGGGCTGCGTCCCGTGACCGGCTTCGAGCACTGGCTGAAGAGCCGCTTCTTCAGCCTCCGGGACTACGCGTTCGAGAAGCGTGGGCGACCGTCGGGCTGCGAGACGGGCGACGTGACGCCGCACTGAACGACGGCCTCCCGGACACGAGCGGCCTGGCGGTACAATGCGCGCAAGGAGGAGAGCGACATGGCAGATCTCTTCGACCGCCATCGTGTCATCGACGTCGACAGCCACGTGTCCGAGCCAGCCGACCTGTGGACCTCGCGGCTGCCCGGCCGCTGGGGCGACGCCGTTCCCCACATCGAGAACGTCGGCGGCAAGGACGTCTGGATCATCGGGGGCGCGCCCGCGCTGCCCGTCGGCACGACGGCGATCGCGGGCTTCGACGGCACGCTGCCCGACTTCCCCGACACGATGGACGACATCCCGCCCGGCGCCCATCTCGCGGAGGCGCGCCTCGCGTACCTGGACCAGGAGGGTCTCCACGCCCAGGTGCTCTATCCGAACGTCGGTGGCTTCGGCTCGGGCGTCTTCCTGAAGCTGAAGGAGCCCGAGCTGATGCTGGCGTGCGTGCGCGCCTACAACGACTTCCTGCTCGAGTGGTGCGGGGCGGACCCGGAGCGACTGGTTCCGGTGATGGCCACTCCGTTCTGGGACGTCGAGGCGTCGGTCGCGGAGATCGAGCGGTGCGCGGCCGCCGGACACCGCGGCGTGCTCTTCGGCAGCCAGCCCCAGTCCTTCGGCGAGCCGCCGCTCGCAGCGCCGCACTGGAACCCGATCTGGGCGGCCGCCCAGGCGGCCGGCCTGCCGATCAGCTTCCACATCGGCTCCGGGGCCGAGTGGGACCTGGACGGCGCCGGGGACATCGGCCCGCGCGCCCAGTTCGCCCGGGTCGGCGCGAACGCTTTCATCGAGAACGAGAAGTGCCTGGCGGACATCATCTTCGGCGGCGTCTGTCACCGCTTCCCGGACCTGCGCTTCGTCTCGGTCGAGAGCGGGATCGGCTGGCTCGTCTTCGTGCTCGAAGCCTTCGACTGGCAGTGGTCGAACGCCGGCATCCACAAGGACCACCCCGAGTACTACCTGCTGCCGAGCGAGTACTTCCGGCGACAGATCTTCGGCTGTTTCTGGTTCGAGGAGCATGGCCTCGCCAAGGCGCTCGATCTCTACCCCGACAACATCCTCTACGAGACCGACTACCCGCACCCGACGTCGATGTCCGTCGGGCCGCAGTCGCTGGCCGTGCACCCGCGCGACTACGCGTCGCGCGTGCTCGAGCC
>CAZZFT010000175.1:0-10136 GCA_964653555.1 uncultured Spirochaetales bacterium
CGCCGTGACGCGGCCGCGGTCGAACAGGAACTGGCCCGAGTCGCCGACCAGGCACGAGACGCGGTCGCGGTGGCTGGGCACGTGGTCGCGCAGCCAGCCGAGCACCAGCTCGATGGTCGGCTCGGGCTGGTTCTTGCCGCGGCGGTAGATCGCCTCCCAGCGCGGCAGGTCGCCGAGGCTGCGCTCGGCCGGCGTGCCCGGGCGCGGGAAGCCCAGCTTCTCGAACAGCGCCGGATCGAGGCGATGGACGTCGGCGAGCAGGTCGAGGTAGTGGTCGAGCACCGCCCTGCGCTCCGACTCGTCGTCGGCGGTCGCGAGGTTCGCGCGACCCGGCGAGGTCTCCATCACGATGCCGGGGACCGTCTCGCAGAAGCCGTACACGTGGGAGACCGGGATCCCGTTCGCCTCGAGCGTGCGCAGCACCTCCATCTCGCGCCGCAGGGTCGCGACGCCGTCGGGCTGTACCCCGCGATCGCCGCGGAAGTAGACGGGCACGACTTCGTCGCCCCGTTCGAGCTCGCAGAACCAGGCGGGTCGCCAGCGCTCCTGGCGCTCGGCCGAGCGCAGACGCGCCCCCACCATCGCCTCGATCTCGCGGAAGGTGGGTCCCCAGGCGGGGTCGGCGAACAGTAGGTCGCGTGCGGTGCCGTCCATCGGGCGCCTAGTAGGTTCCGCCGAGCTTGCGGTGGTCCCAGCTGACGATCTTCTCGGGCTTCACCACCACGGCGGTGCGCTTCGCCGACATCACCTTCGCCGCCGCGTCGAGATGCTCCTCGGGGATCTCCGGCTGGTTGCGGCGCATCACCGCGAGCGCGTAGGGATGCACCACCTTCGGATCCGAGTGCAGCTCCGCCCGGCCGTTGATCGAGACCCCGCGCAGCTGGTTATAGGCCGTTCCGTCCTCGACCAGCACGGCGATGCGCGGATCGCGATGCAGGTTCACGATCTTCTGCGACTTGGTGAAGGTCTCGAAGACGATCTCGCCGTCCACGACGGCGAACCAGAGCGTCGTCAGATGCGGCGCACCGTCGGCGCCGATCGTCGCCACCTGGAGACTCTTCTGCTCCTCGATGAACTTCCAGACGTCCTCGTCGTTCATCCGGATCTGGTCGCGGCGCTTGGGCATCGGGGGGCTCCTCGTGGGCGCACGGCGGGGACTAGGAGTCCGGCTCGCCGGCACGCCAGAATACGAACTTCTCGACGGGCCGCCCGCCGATCAGGTGCTCCTGGATGATCTGCTCCAGGACCTCGGGTCGGCAGGAGTGGTACCAGACGCCCTCCGGATAGACGACGGCGACCGGACCGTGCATGCACAGACGGAGGCAGTTCGCCTTGGTGCGGTACACCCCGCCCGGCCCCACCAGGCCGAGCTCGCCGAGGCGGCGCTTCAGGTAGTCCCAGGCGGCCAGGCTCTCCTCGCGCTTTGAGCACTTGGGCTCGCTCTGGTCGGCGCACAGGAAGATGTGGCGGGTCACCTTGTCGATTCCGAGCTCGCGGGCCTTCGCCGCGAGCATGCGCGCGCGCACATCGCTCATCGATCCTCCAGGGTCGGGAGCGCGCAGTATACTGAGCCGCCGCCCACCCCTGCCCGGAGGAGTCCGCGTGAAGCGCAGCGTCGATCCCGCAGACCCGCTGCGCACGTCCTTCGCGCCCTACTCCGCCTTCGACATCCCGGCCGATCTGCGCGAGCTGCACGGGCGCTACGACGTCGAGGCGACGGCGCGTCGCGTCCGCAACTTCCGCTATGCGGAGGAGTGGACGATGATGATCCTCGGCGGCTGGGTCGCGACGATTCCCGAAGTCCCGGTGAAGACGGGTCTCGGCAAGATCATCTGGGAGACGGCGAAGGCGGCGGACGAGCTCGGCAAGCGCCTCCCGGAGCTGCGGTGCGGGCGCCAGGGGGTCACGCGCTCCGAGCCCGGAAACGAGGGCTTCGCCGCCTTCGTGCGAGAGATCGCGGCGCCCGAGCGCCCCGAGCAGACGACCGAGAAGCTGGTAGGCGTCTTCGAGGTGCTCAAACCTCACCTGCTCGAGCTCTACGAGGAGCACATGCGCGAGACCGATCCGATCTCCGACGCGCCGACGGTCGAGATCCTCGAGGAGATCGCCCGCCGGACCCGGCGTCACGTCGCCTGGGGCCGCGAGGTGCTGGACGCCCTGTGCGACACCGAGGAGCAACGCAACCGGCGACGCGACCGCGCCGAGATGCTGCGCCGGCGCCTCGTCACGTGCGGAGGGGCGACGGGAGACCTGCCCGCCCGGGAGGCGTGATTCGCCCGCCGCGCCGCGCGGCGACACCGCGCTGCGTCGCCGGGCGCGCCTGCCGGGCGGCGCGCGCCGCGCTCGCGATCGGTGCAGCGCTGGCCGCGAGCGCCTGCGCTCCGCGCGTCGAGCACGCGATCCGCAGCGAGGGGCGCCTCGGCCCGGTGCGCATCGACGCGACGGGCGACTCCCAGGCGGGCCTGGTCTTCCTGTTCTCCGGGACCGGCGGGTGGAACGGCGCCCTCGACACCGCGGCGGAGCGCATCGCCCGGCGCGGGGCGCTGGTCGTCGGCGTCGATCTCGACGCCTACCTGGCCGGCCTGCGCGCGAGCGACGACGGCTGCCACTACGTGGTGGCCGAGATCGAGGACCTGAGCCATCGCCTCGAACGCGAGCACGCCTTCGCCCGCTACCGCGCGCCGATCCTCGCGGGCGTCGGCGCGGGAGCGGTGCTGGCCTACGCGGCGCTGGCCCAGTCGCCCGCAGCCACCGTCGACGGGGCGATCGGTCTCGATCCCGCGTCGTCTCTGGCTACCCGGGTCCCGCTGTGCCCGGGCGCTGCTTCGGAGGCCGATCCGACCGGCGGCTACCGCTACGGTGCCGCTCCGAAGCTCCCCGGCTTCTGGTGGACGTCGCCCCGCGGATCGCTCCCCGATCCGACCGCGGGCGCGCCCGAGGTACCGGAGACCGGAAGCGACGAGGACCGGCTCGCGTCCGGGGTGATCGCCGCGCTGGACCGCGAGGCGCCTGGCGACGCGGACCTGGCCGACCTGCCGATCGTGGTTCTGCCCGCCGCGGCGAAGCCGACACAGATGGCGGTCATCTACTCGGGCGACGGCGGGTGGCGCGACCTCGACAAGGACATCGCCGAGATCCTCGCCCGCGAGGGCACCCCCGTCGTCGGTGTCGACAGTCTCCGGTACTTCTGGCGCGAGAAGTCCCCCGAGCGCGTGGCGCAGGACCTCGAACGGATCCTGCGCCACTACCGCACTCGTTGGGGCGTCTCCCGGGCCCTCCTCGTCGGCTACTCCTTCGGAGCCGGCGTGCTGCCTTTCGCCGTCCATCGCCTGCCGCCCGACCTCCGCGCGGACGTGGTCCAGGTCTCGCTCCTGGGCCTGCTCCCCCGCGCACTCTTCCAGATCTCGGTGAGCGGGTGGCTGGGCGTCCAGGACCAGGGTCGACCGGTCCTGCCGGAGCTCGAGGCCCTCGACCTCGCCCGGGTGCAGTGCTTCTACGGCGAGGAGGAGCACGACACGCTCTGCACCGCTCCGGAGCTCGCCGCGCTGGAGCGGATCCGCACCCGCGGTGGACACCACTTCGACGGCGACTACGAGCGTCTGGCGCGCGACATCCTCGACGGCGCGAAGCGGCGCGTCGCGAAGATCCTGCCGTCCGGGGACGGGCGCGGAACGTGAGCCCGGCGATGCGCTCTACGCGTGGCTCGAGGCCGCGCTCTCCGGGTCCAGCGTCCAACGTCCCTCGGCCTCGTGCGCCTCGAGCCGCCACACCCGCGCGTGCAGCTCCGCGAGCGCGGCCGCGTCGCCGAGCAGGATCCGGCGCTCCCGCCGGCTCAGCCCGCTCGGACCTCGCAGCCGCGCGTGCTCGACGAGCCGGCACCGCTCCTCCTCGACCTTCGGCGGGAGCTTGCGCGCGCCGCGGCGCAGGGCGACGTGGATCGCGTTGCGCAGCGGGTCCACCACTGCGCCCTCGAATCCGGTCCAGCGGCGCCGCCGCGACGGGACCCGGGCCAGCTCGGCCTCCAGCGCCCGGATCTCGGGCGGGGGATCCCGCTCCTCGGGCGTGGCGCACAGACCCATCGAACGGGCGCGTTCGCCGAGCGACGGCCGGCTGTACCAGACCGACAGCGGCACCGAGAGCACCAGCGCGCCGGCCACCGGAGCGAGCCACCAGAACGCGGAGGGGTGCAGCCAGTAGACGCAGAAGGCCCACAGAGAGGCGACGGTCGTGTCGAGTCCGTGATGCCGCCAGGCGCGTCGCCAGGTCGTCTCACCCAGGTCGTCGGCACCGCCCCTCCAGCTGACGGCGCGCCCGAGCAGATTGCGAAGCACGAAGCGGCAGTAAAAGGCCATGCGGATCGGCGCGAAGAGCGCCGAGGTGATGGCCTCCAGCAGCACGCTGCGCAGCAGCGACCACGCGCCACCGAAGCCCTTCGAATCGCCGCGCAGCAGCGCCAGCCCGAACGCCAGCAGCTTCGGCAACAGCAACACGGTGAACACCGCCGCGAGCAGCCCGGCGGCGCGCTCCGGCCTCCAGATGGGCCAGGTCGGGAACAGGGACGGACCCGCGGCGAAGTAGTCGGGACCGCGGATCGCCCAAATCACCGCCTCGGTCGTGCTCGCGGCGAGGAACACGAGCCAGAGCACGGCCGACACGTAGGAGAAGACACCGTTCAGGAACAGAGCCCGGTGCGCCGAGGACACCCCTTCGGTGAACAGCAGACGCAGATGCTGGAGGTTTCCCTGGCACCAGCGCTGATCGCGCTTCATCTCCTCGAGCAGGGAGCCGGGCGCCTCCTCGTAGCTCCCGGCCAGATCGAAGGCGAGCCAGATCGACCAGCCGGCGCGGCCGAGCAGCGCGGCCTCGACGAAGTCGTGGCTCAGGATGTCGCCGCCGAAGGGGGGCCGTCCCGAGAGCCGCGGGAGCGCGCAGTGCTCCATGAATGGCTCGACCCGCACGATCGCGTTGTGACCCCAGTAGGGGCTGTCACCGAGCTGCCAGTAGTGCATGCCGGCGGCGAACATCGGCCCGTAGAGGCGGCTCGCGAACTGCTGCACGCGCGCCAGCAGCGAACGGGATCGCACGATGCGAGGCGCCGTCTGGATGATGCCCACGTGCGGATGGGCCTCCATTCGTCGCACGAGCCGCACCAGGGTGTCGCCGCTCATCACGCTGTCGGCGTCGAGGACGACCATGTAGCGGTAGCGCCGGCCGAAGCGCCGGCAGAAATCGGCGACGTTGCCGCTCTTGCGCTTCTGGCGGATCCGCCGGCGGCGGTAGAAGATCCCGCCGCCTTCGCGGGCCTCTTCGCGCCAGCGCGCCCAGGCGATCTCCTCGTCGGCGCACACGTCCGGATCGACGCTGTCCGAGAGGACGAAGAAGTCGAAGTCGCGGACGGCGCCGGCGCGCGCGAGGGATGCCCGCGTGGCCCGAAGGCCGGCAAACACCCGGTCCACGGGCTCGTCGCACACCGGCATCACGACGGCGGTGCGACAGCCGGCGTCGCCGTCGCAAATCGGGGGCATCGGCGGCGACTCCCACTCCGACTCCGAGGGCGCGACGGCGAGGTGCCGAGACCCGCGCAGCAGCACCCCGAAACCGAAGCAGGCCGTCCAGAAGCCCACGGAGATCCAGCCGAACAGGGCGCCGAAAGCGACGGCGAGCGCGATCTCGGCGGGCAGCCAGACGCGCGCCGGAAGCGCGGCGAGGAAGGCTGCTCCGGCCAGGACGCTCGGCACCACGACCAGGGCGGCGAGCAGAACGCGTCGCCACCGACCGCGCCGACGCCATGCCAGAGCCGACCGCTCGCGCATCTCGCGCTCCGGATCCGGCGCACCGCGCCGCGCGTGACCTCCGTGCCGGCGACCCCACTCGCCCACCCGCCGCCCCAGGAAACGCTCGGAGACCATCCGGGCGCGCCGCAGCGGCGGTGTGGGGGGAGCCCAGGCGGGCGCCGCCAACGGCCCCTCGTCGGCTACCCCACCGGCGCTCCAGGCCGCCAGACGCCAGGCCAGGAAGGCCGACTCGGGCCCCGCCCCGGCCGGCACCGAGGGCAGCGGATGGGATTCGAGGAGGGTGCGCGGAACCTCGTCCATCGCGTCGGCCACGGCGCTCTCGGACGAGCTGCGTCCCAGCGCGCGCTCCAGCACCTGCCGACTCCAGCGCCGTGCCGCAGCGGCGCCCAGTCCCAGGGCGACGAGATAGGCGGTGACGCGCGCCTGCGCTCCCCTCCAATCGAGGAGAGCGCGGTCGACCTCGCCTCCGGCGCGCTCCGGCCCGGCGTCCAATCGCGACACACCCATGCGCTGACTCACCAGCTCGACTCCTCAGGGAAGCATAAGGTACGACCAGGTCTCGGTGACGACGTCGTCCCCGTGGCGCAGATACGCGCGCAGCTCGACGGGATCGCCGTCGCGCACCAGCTCGAACACCAGTCGCCACCCGCCGGTGACGGGGTTGCGGATCACCTGCTCGGCCACCAGCTCGGCCGGATGGGCCGACCCGGCGTCACCGCCCGGGATCACGGTGACGACGCCCTGCAGCACCGCGTCGGCGGGCAGCCGCCGCAGGGCGTCTCCCTCGAAGTCCACCACGAAGCGGTCGTCGTCATCGTGCCCCGACCGGTCGCGGCGGGTGGCGACGGTGTGCCCGCCGGGAGGGCGCGTGTCGTCTTTGCCGTACCAGAAGAGCGAATAGGCGAGCGACAGGACCGTGCCCGTCCGGATGCGATCCTCCTGCACCCAGTAGGCGACGATGTTGTCGTTCGTATCGTCGCGCGTCGGGATCTCGACGAGCTCGACGCGGCCCGCACCCCAGTCCCCCTTGGGCCGAACCCAGGTGCTGGGACGCAGATCGGGGCGCGCCTCGAAGTCCTGGTAGTGGTCGAAGTTGCGGTCGCGCTGGATCAACCCGAACCCGCGCGGATTCGTCAGCTCGAAGGAGGTCACGGAGAGATTCTTGGGGTTCTCGAGCGGCCGCCACAGCCACTCGCCGCTGGCCGACGCCACGAGCAGACCGTCCGAGTCGTGCACCTCGGGCCGGAAGTCCACCTGTGCGTACCCCGCGCCGCTCTCGCCGCGCAGGAACATGCTGGTGAGCGGCGCGAAGCCCAGCTTGTGCACCTTGTTGCGCGGAATCAGCCGCAGCTCCACGTCGACCCGCGTCTCGCGTCCCGGCGCCACGACGAAGCGATAGGCGCCCGTGGCGTTCGGGCTGTCGAGCAGCGCATAGATCGTCAGCTCCTTCGCTCCCGGGCGCGGCTGCACCAGCCAGAACTCGCGGAACCAGGGGAACTCCTCGCCCGACGGCAGAGCCGTGTCGATCGCGACGCCGCGCGCAGACAGGCCGTAGACCTCGTCTCGCCCGACGGCCCGGAAGTAGCTGGCCCCCAGGAACACGATCACCTCGTCCTGGTAGCTGGCGCGCTTCAACGGGTAGTGGACGCGCAATCCCGCGTAGCCGAGGTCCTGGGGGATGCGGCCCACGAACGGATTGTCTCCGTAGTCGAACTGGTCCGGGGAGAAGGCCACGTCGGACACCTTGCCCGAACGGTCGACCACGTGGACGCGGACGGCCCGGTCGTAGTAGAAGCCGGGATGGAAGAACTGGACCGTGAAGGGGAGCCCGCGGTCCTTCCACAGGGCGTCCTGCGCGCGGAAGCGGATCTTGCGGTACTGGTCGTAGTCGATGTCCAGCAGCCACTGGGGTACCCCGCCGCGGGGATCCCGGTAGTCCTCGGCGGCGGACTGTCTGGCGATCTTCTCGACATCGTCCAGACCGAAGGCGCGGACGGGCTCGGCGGTCGCCACGAGCAGGGCGCCCGCGAAGGCGATCCCGAGCGCGACGCGATGGGGGGTAGCTCGCATGGGGAGAGAGTCCGGTCCACGGTCCGAGCGGGCAAGTGGCACGGTGCGAGGCCGCCGAGACCGGCTCCAGGGGGGCGCTCCTCGGACCCCGGCGGCGCCCCCGGTCCACCCGGCCGGGACGGACGCCCTCTTCCGTGTCGCAGCGACCACGGCGCGCAGCACCGACGAGCGGGGGTCAGAGCCCCCGCTCCAAACGTCGCTGCGTCGCCGAGGCCTGCGCCCCGCACGTCGCTGTCGCCGTCGCTGGAGGTGCGCCGCGCGCGCGAAAGCGGCAACGTCCCGGTGAGTGCGGAGCCGGTGCCGCGCAGGGGCGCGGATCCTGCAGCGCTCTGCCCTGATCCAATCAAGGAGTGATGAGATGCGTAGTTTTCTGACGATTTCCGCCAGCGCGATTGCGCTGGTGCTGGCTGCGGGATGCGCGACGAGCGGAGACATGGATGCGCTCGAGAAGCGCGTGAGCAGTCTCGAGGGGCGCACGAGCCAGCTCGAAAGCCGCACCGACAGCATCGAGGCGCGCGCCGCCTCCGCCGAAGAGGCCGCGCGCCGCGCCGTGGGCGAGGCGCAGGCGGCTGCCCAGCGCGCAGACGACGCGGCTCGTCGTGCCGACGCGATGTTCACGAAGTCGGTGTCGAAGTAGGAGGCGGAAGCGTTCCCACAGGCACCGGAACCCCGCGCGCCTCGTCGAGGGTGCGCCGCACGAGTTCGAGATCGATTGCGCCGTCGATGCCCATCGCGCGCGCTTTCTCGAGCGCCGCGGCGAGGCGGTCGGGCTGCAGCCCGTAGAGGTCGGGGTGCGCTTCGAGGACGATCCGCTCCCCGTCGCGCCCCCACTTCACGGGCTGGTAGATGATCTGGATGCGCGTTCCTTCGGGCACGCGATCGTAGAGGCGGCGGATCTCGTCCTCGTAGAGACGCAGACAGCCGTGGGTCGCCTCGCGGCCGATCGACCAGCGCACGTTCGTCCCGTGGATTCCGTAGGACGTGCTCCCGATCGTCATCCACCGCGTGCCGAGCGGGTTGTCGGGACCCGGCGGCACCTGGGCCGGGAACCCCGGGCGCTCGGATCGGATCGACTCGGGCACGTACCAGGTGGGGTCCTTGCGCTTGGCGCCGACCCGGAACTCGCCCAGGATCGAGCGGTCGGCCTGATCGCCGACGGCCAGGGCGAACACCTCGGGCCCGTCCGGGACATTGAAGTCGAACAGGCGCATCTCGGGCACGTTGATCACCAGGCCCTTTGGATCGGCGTCGGGCAGGACGAAACGGGTCGGGAGCAGCACGACGGTCCCGGGGATCGGGATCCACGGATCGACGTCCGGATTCAGGCGTGCCACCGCCTGGAAGCCGAGGCGATGGCGATAGGCGATGTCGAGCAGGGTGTCCTCGTTTTCGACCAGCACTTTGTCGATCTGGCCGATCACCGGCTGGAGCTGGGGCGCGCGCGCGACCGTCGCCGCCACCAGCCACAGGCCGAGCGCCATCACGACGGGCGGGCGAAGCCGGACTCGGGTCGGGGTCATGGGCGGGAATCCTAGGAAACCCGGCGAGAATCGCTGGACCCGGCCTGCGTGCGCGCTGCTCGGGGTCGCGATCCTGTTCGCGGGATGTGTGTCCGAGCCGGTGGCGCCGCCGGCCCCGCCGCCCGCGCCCGCGCCCGCGCCGCTCCCGGAGCCCCCCCCGTGCCTGCGCATCCTGCGCATCGAGGTGAGCAAGAGCGAGCGGCGCCTGAGCGCCCACTGCGAGGGCGGCGTCGTCGTCGAGATGACCGTCGCCCTCGGTCGCGAGAACGGCGGACCCAAGCGCCAGGAGGGGGACATGCGGACGCCCGAGGGCTGGTACCGCGTCAGCGGTCCGGCCCGGCCCAGCCGTTTCCACCTGTTCCTGCCGATCGACTACCCCTCGCTCGACGACGCCCTGGCCGCCCGCGAAGACAAGCGGCTCTCCAAAGCCGAGTTCCGCCGGATCCTGGCCGCCCTCGCCGAGGGCGAGGCTCCGCCCCCGAACACGGCGCTCGGCGGCCATCTCGGCTTCCACGGCGAGGGCGACCGCTGGCGCGGCGACTCGGACGGCCTCGACTGGACCCTCGGCTGCGTCGCCGTGTCCGACGCGAACATGGAGTTCCTCGCCGCCCATACCGAGGTCGGCACCCCGGTCGTGATCCGGCCCTGAGGAGCCGCGCGGGCGAGCTACTCCTCGACGAACGCGTTCGCCGCCTGCCCCGTCAACACGTTCTTCAGCACCTTGCCCGCGGCGTTGCGCGGCAGCGGCTCC
>CAZZFT010000176.1:0-10134 GCA_964653555.1 uncultured Spirochaetales bacterium
TCGCCGCACCCTCTTCGACGTGGTGGCCCGCACGGCGGAGACGGTCTTCATGCCGCTCACGGTGGGCGGCGGCGTGCGCTCGCTCCAGGACGTGCGCGACCTGCTCAACGCCGGCGCGGACAAGGTGTCGATCATGACCGCCGCCGTGGAGAACCCGGACCTGATCGGGGAGGCGGCGGTGAAGATCGGCAGCGCCAATCTCGTGATCGCGATTGACGCGCGGCGTCGCGCCTCTGACGCGGCGCGCGAAGGCGAAGCGGGTGCCTGGGAAGTGTGCACGCATGGCGGTCGCCGTCCGACGGGGATCGACGCCGTGGAGTGGGCCGCGCGCATGGCCGAGGCCGGCGCGGGCGAGATCCTGCTCACCAGCATGGATCGCGATGGCACCAAGACCGGCTACGACCTGCCGCTGCTGCGCGCCGTGGCCGACCGCGTGGCGGTCCCGGTGATCGCCTCCGGGGGCGGCGGCAGCGCGGAGGATCTGGCGATGGCCCTGCGCGACGACGCGCAGGGGGGCCACTGCCAGGCGGCCCTGGCCGCGTCGATCTTCCACTTCCAGGAGGTCACCGTGGGGGACGTGAAGCGGCGCCTGGCCGAGCTCGGGATCGCGGTGCGGCCCCCCTCCCCAGTTTGAGTCGGTTGATGGCGCAGGTCCCCTGCGCTAGCTTGCACGGCCGCTTGGAAGTGCTCGACATTCAAACGTTTTTTGTCACTTCGCAAACGAGGTTCTCCCGCTCCCCGGCCGATCCGACGGCGCCGTCACCGCAGTGTTTCACCCGCGCCTGCGCCAACACGCGGACGCGTCCTCCCGGACGACCCGGACAGCGCGAACAGCGATGAGGAAAGACCCTACATGCCCGTGATCAAGGTCCGCGACAACGAGCCCTTCGAGATCGCGATGAAGCGATTCAAGAAGCAGTGCGAGAAGGCCGGCATTCTCAGCGAGCTCAAGCGCCGCGAGTATTACGACAAGCCGAGCGTTCGCAAGAAGAAGAAGGCCGCCGCGGCCCGCAAGCGGGCTCTGAAGAAGATCCGCCGCATGGCGCGCTGACGCGGAGGACGGTGCTTGGGACGCATACCCGACGAGATCATCCAACAGGTCCGCGACCGCGTGGACCTGGCGGAGCTCGTGGGTCGCACCGTCTCGCTGAAGCGCGCCGGACGCAGCTACAAGGGGCTGTGTCCCTTCCACGACGAGAAGACGCCCTCCTTCAACGTGAACGCCGACCGCGGCAGCTACTACTGCTTCGGCTGCCAGGAGGGCGGCGACGTCTTCTCCTTCCTGATGAAGGTGGAGAACCTCACCTTCGCCGAGGCCGCCCTCAGCCTGGCCCGCGACTGCGGCATCGAGATCCCGGAGACGCACACGACCGGCGGGGGCCTCGTCGAGCGGCTGTTCGCCGCCAATGAGGTGGCCCAGACGGCCTACCGCGCCGCGTTCACCGAGCCCGGGAACGCGGCGCTCTCGTATCTGGCCACGCGCGGACTCTCCGACGAGGACGCCGCCCGCTTCGAGATCGGCTTCGCCCCCGACCGCTGGGACACGGTGGCGCGCGCCCTCGAGGCCGAGCGCATTCCGGCGGAGGTCGGTGAGAAGGCGGGGCTACTCGCGCCGCGTCAACGGGGCGACGGCTGTTACGACCGCCTGCGCGGACGCCTCACCTTCCCGATCCGCGACGCGCGCGGACGCGTGATCGGCTTCGGCGGCCGCGCGCTCGCCGAGGGTCAGGAGCCGAAGTACCTGAACACGCCGGAGAGCCCGATCTTCCGCAAGCGCGAGTCCTTCTACGGCCTGCCCACCGCCCTCGCCGCGATCCGCCGCGCCGAGCGCGCGGTGGTGGTGGAGGGCTACTTCGACCGCATCGCCCTGGCGCGCGCCGGGGTCGAAGAGTCGCTCGCCACCTGCGGCACCGCGCTCGGAGAGGGGCACGCCCGGGAGCTGCGGCGTCGCACGCGCAACGTCGTGCTGCTCTACGACGGCGACGAGGCCGGCCAGCGCGCGATGGAGCGCTGCCTCGAGGTGCTGCTGCCAGCCGGCCTGCGCGTACAGGCGGCGCTGCTGCCCAGCGGCCAGGACCCCGACGATCTGCTGCGCCGCGAGGGGCTCGCCGCGCTGCGCGCGGTGGTGGACCGGGCGGGCAGCGCCCTCGACTTCGTGATCGGCCGCGCCGTCGCGCGCGGCTGCGAGTCGCCGGCGGAGAAGGCCGATGCGGTGGCGGCGGTGGCGCCGCTGCTGGCGCGGATTCCCTCGGGCGTCGAGCGCTCGGGCTTCGCCCAGCGGCTGGCGCTCTCCGTGGGGACCGAGGTGCGCCACGTGGAGGCGGCGATCCGCGCCGCCAGCCAGGGCCGGGACGCGCGCGACGCGGTGCCGGTGGCGCCGCGTCAGACCGGACCGAAGGAGCGCAAGCTCCGGCAGCTCGCACGCAGCCTGGTCGACCATCCCGCTCTCGCCACACGGGTTTCGCGCGACGAGGTGTGCGAGCTGGTGCCGGCGGGGCCGGTGCGCGAGCTGATCGAGGCGCTGCTCGAGGCCGCCGGCGAGCATCGCTCGGTGCCCCTCGAGGAGATCGCCGGACGGCTCGGCGAAGACGAAGCGAGACTGCTCCGGCAGCTCGCCGTTTCGGACGATGTACTCGACGAGCGCGTGGCCGCCCGCACCATCGACGACACCCTGCGCTGGCTGCGCAAGGAGCGACTCGGTGAGCGATTACGCGCACTTACGCTCCAGCTACGCGATCCCGATGCGGACGTGCAAGCGATTCTCGAGGAAAAGGAACGACTCACCAAGCAGCGCCTCACGGCCACCCACTAGACGCCCGAGACGGCGAATCCCCGAAGCAGAACGCCCTGCCCCAGGAGCCCCCCCGCCATGTCGAACAGCGCCCCCACCCCGCCCGATCCCCAGGCCGCCGACCGCGCCGGCAGCCCGCGCAAGGCGTCTTCGGGAAACAGCAAGTCGAAGGCCGCTTCGACCGTCGCCAGTGCCGCCGACTGGGTCCGCGATCAAACGCGCGAGCTGCCCGTCGTTCGCAAGCTGGTCGCCGAGGGGCTGCAGCGCGGCTACCTCACGCCCGAGGAGATCCAGCGCACGTTGCCCGACGAGTTCGGCGAAGAGGAGCTCGAGGAGGTGCGCGCGATCGTCGGCGAGCAGGGCATCCGGATCGTCGCGGGGCGCCGCCCGGCGCCGCGCCGGCCCGCGCCGCCGCGCTCGATGGACGACGCCCCCACCAACGACCCGGTACGCGTGTACCTGCGCGAGATGGGCCAGGTGTCGCTGCTCACGCGCGAGGGCGAGGTCGAGATCGCCATGCGCATCGAGGCGGGGCTGCACGAGCAGCAACGCGCGGTGATCGGAACCCCCTTCGGCGTGCGCGACGTGCTCGCCGTCGCCGAGGAGGCGAGGAAGAACAAGCTGGAGCTGAAGACCGTGGTCGACGGCCTCGAGGACGCCGAGCCGGTCCACAGCCCCGAGGAACGCCGCCGCGACTTCTTCGCCAAGATCGCCAAGGTGAAGCGCCTGGAGGGCGAGATCAGCAAGAAGCTCGCCTCGATCAACAACTCGCGCACCAGCGAGGAGACGCGCGACCGGCTGCGCGCCGAGGTCTCCGAGCTCTACGACCGGGTGGTCGAGCAGCTGCGCGAGACGCGTTATGCGACGGCCCGCATCTTCGACACCCAGATGCGCCTCGAGTCCGCCCACGGCGAGATCCGCCGCCACGGGTCGCGCGCCCGCGCGCGGACCAAGCCCTTCGGTGTCAAGCCGGCCCAGTTTCGCGAGCTGGCGCGCCTCTCCACCCGGCGCAGCAGGAAGGGCCACGAGGCCCTCGACCGCCTGGGCGGCAATGTCGAGCGGATCGAGGAGGTGTGCGCCCAGCTCGACGAGGTGGAGAAGGCGATCGCGAAGGTCGAGGGCGAGCTGCGGATGACGCGCGGCGAGGTGAAGGACTCGCTCGAGCGCCTGCACGCGGCCGCCGAGCGCACCCACGAGGCGAAGAGCGAGCTGGTCGAGGCGAACCTGCGTCTGGTCGTGTCGATCGCCAAGAAGTACACGAACCGCGGCCTTCAGTTCCTGGACCTGATCCAGGAGGGCAACATCGGCCTGATGAAGGCGGTGGACAAGTTCGAGTACCAGCGCGGATACAAGTTCTCCACCTACGCCACCTGGTGGATCCGCCAGGCGATCACGCGCGCCATCGCCGACCAGGCGCGCACGATCCGCATCCCGGTGCACATGATCGAGACGATCAACAAGCTGGTGCGGGCGCAGCGCCAGCTGGTGCAGCTGCTCGGCCGCGAGCCCGACGCCGAGGAGCTCTCCGCGGTGATGGAGCTGCCGGTCGAGAAGGTGCGCATGGTGCTAAAGATCGCGAAGGAGCCGATCAGCCTGGAGACGCCGGTGGGCGAGGAGGACGACAGCCACCTCGGCGACTTCATCGAGGACAAGGGCGCGATCTGTCCCCAGGAAGCGATCATGAGCCACAACCTCGCCGAGAACACGCGCAAGGTGCTCTCGACGCTGTCGCCGCGTGAGGAGCAGGTGCTGAAGCTGCGCTTCGGCATCGGCGAGCGCGCCAACCACACCCTCGAAGAGGTGGGGCAGGACTTCGAGGTGACCCGCGAGCGCATCCGCCAGATCGAGGCGAAGGCGCTGCGCAAGCTGCGCCATCCCAGCCGCAGCCGCCTGCTCAAGAGCTTCACCGAGGGCTAGTCCCTTCGACTTCGCCCGCCTTCGGCTCGCGGCGCGCCGCGACCCCGTGGATCAGAGCAGGTCCAGCTCGTCGACTCCGCCGGTGTAGCCGTAGGAGGTGAGGACGCCGTCGTCGTCGAAGAAGAGCGTCAGGCGGTTCGCCTTGAACTGGCGCTTGGTATAGACGAAGAAGGTGATGCCGGTGACCACCGGCTCCTCGAGCTTCAGGGTGCTCTCGTTTCCGCGCACGAAGCGGTAGACCAGGATGTCGCCGTGGTGGCAGCGCTGGATCTTGTCGGGCGCGCCGAAGATCTCCAGCGTCTCGGCGATCGTGGTCTTGCCCGGCATCAGCACCACCTGCGGGTCGGCGCGCAGCACGTTGCCGACGTAGTCGCGGCCGATCGTGCAGGCGCCGAGGACGAGCGGCGCGAGTGCCAGCAGCGCGACGGGCCCCGCCCTACGCACCGGAGGGCTCCTCGGGGTGATCGATCAGCGGCTCGTCGTGCTCCGGCTCGTCCTCGAGCGCCTCGCCCGCGTCCGGGTCGTCGTTCGCGTCGCCGTCGTCGCGCTGCCGCGTGACGCCGTAGTAGAGCACGACGTCGTTCTGGTCGAAGAACACCATCAGGCGGTCGCGCTTGAGCTCGACGCTGATCCAGTTGAACACGAGGGTGACCAGCGCACGGCCCTGGCCGTCGGTGATCTCGTAGACGAGGTAGTCCGAGAAGGGCAGCGCGACCAGGTCCTCGGCGGCGATCTCGCCGGCGTCGAACAGCCGGGTGAAGATCTCGCCGTCGGTGGCCTCGGCCGGCGCGCCGAACCACTCGAGGATCTCGGCCTTGGTGGTGACGCCGGGGACGATGCGCCGGACGTTCTCCTCGGGGATCTCCGTTCCGACGGTGACGCCGATCCGGAAGCAGCCGATGGCGGACAGCAGCGCGCCGGCGCACAGGACGGAGGCGAGGATGGCGCGCATCGGGCTCAGCCCGAGGCGACCCAGGCCGCGTAGTCGCCTCCGAAGCCGACGGCCTGCTGTCGCTTGCGCACCCGCTCGCGCAGGCCGGCCAGCGCCGCGGCGTCGATCGGCGGCCGCCGCTCGATCGCGTGCGCGATCTTCGCGGCTCCTGCGCGCGCGCCGTCGGAGATCGCCGCCGCCAGCTGCTCCTCGCCCGCGTGGCCATCGGGACCCAGGCCGAGGAAGGCCTCGATCACGGTGCTGCTGACCTCGCGCGCGTGCTTGCGCGAGGCCACGATGTTGCCCTTGCCCGTGACGACGTTGCCCGCCGAGAACACGGTGGGATAGTCGGCGAGCCGGCCGATCTCCCAGTCGGTGAAGGCGAAGAGCTCGCCCTTCATCGGAATGCCGGGGATCTCCTCGGGGATCGAGCCGATCGAGCTGATGACGCAGCTGCCGCGGCGCTCGAAGGTCTCCGCCTGGGGCACGACGCGACCGTTCTCGATGGCGGTGCGCCGGAAGCGCAGGCCGACCAGGCGGTCGTCCTCGACGATCAGGCCCTCGGGCAGGCACAGGGGCTCGAAGGCGAAGCGGTACTTCTCCATCGCCTTCGCCAGCATCTTGCGGCGTCCGGCATACACCTTGTCGCGTCGCTTCTCGTCGGCGTCCTCGGGCATCTCCATCAGCGGCATGTCCGCCTCGCTGCGCCGGTAGAAGAGCGTGCAGCCCTCGAGCCCCAGGTCTTCGAAGGCGAGGCCGTGGCGCTCGAGGATCTTGGGGATGCCCTTGACCTCCATCTCGACGAGGTCGGCCTCGATGCCGCGCTCGCGCAGCGCGGCGCGGGTAGTCTCGAGCATCAGGACCTTGACGACATCGATCGAGGCGAGGCCGCCGCCCACCACCAGCGTGCCGTCGAGGGGCTCGAACACGGGTCCGTCGTAGCTCGGGTCTTCGGAGTGGTTGAACCAGATGATGAAGGGGTTCTGGTAGACGAGGCCGCGGCCCACGTAGGCGTCGGCGCTCTCGACGGGGAGCGGGCGGTCGCGCCAGGCGCCGCAGGCGAGGACGACGCCGGAGAAGCCCCACTCGTCGGTGAGCTCGCGGAAGCCGACGTCGCGGCCGATGGTGGTGAGCGGGACGTAGTGCACGTTGGGCAGGGAGAGCCGGGCGCCGATCGTCTCGTACTCTTTCTGGCGCAGGGCAACGTGCCAGCGCGGGAGGCCGTCCTCGATCTTTCCGTAGGGACGGCGGTTCTGCTCGAAGACGACGACTTCGATGCCGCGCTCGGCCAGGGCGCCCGCGACTTCGGCGCCGGCCACGGCGCCCCCGATCACGGCGACGCAGTGGGTCGGCGGTTGTTCTGACATGGTGGGGCAGTGTACCCCGGGGCGGGGATTCGACGAAGCCTCGTCGAGTGGAGGCTCAGTCCGCGTTGGCCGCGACACCGGAGCCGGAGTGGTCGGGGCGGTTGGCGCGGTCGGTCCAGCGCAGGGTGGTGGCGTACTCGGCCTCCATCACCTCCACCACCTCGCCGTCGAACATCCGCACCACGTAGGACTCGGGCTTCGTCTGGCTGTCGAAGAGCGACTCCTTCACCACGTCCACGGGGACCAGGTAGCCCTGCCACTCGACCTTGCCGCCGGCCAGGATGCCCTTGTTGAGGTAGCCGCGCTCGGGCTTGCCGAAGCGAAAGCTCGCTTTCTCGGAGACGCCGTCGAAGCGGATCATGTGCTTGCGGACGGTGGAGGCGTAGTCGGTCGGGAAGGCGCCGTAGCCGTGCTCGTCGGGCAGCGCGAAGCCGTCGCGGACCCCCGTGTAGGCGGTGCCCACGGCCGAGCCGGCGGCGCTGGCCCCGGCGGCGGTGACCTCGGCGGCGCGCACCGCCTGCACCTTCACCTCGTGCGTCCAGTCGTCGGTGCGCAGCGACGGCTCGGAGTAGGTGGTGCTGGTGCACCCGAGGGCGCAGACGACCAGCAGGTACACGATCAGGTGCGATGCGAGGGGGCTCTTCATCACGCTGGGAGGATTCGGCGGCGCGAGCGGGCGGGATCGTGATCTGCGTCACAGTCCCGGCCCCGGCGCGGAGCGGGGCGAATCGCCCCATACGGGTTCCTGAAAGGCCGCCAAGCCCGTTGACATGGGCAGAAAACCCGAGGAGGATCGCCCCGATATGGACCGCAAGGCGATCGACGAGCACCTGGCGCTGCTCGGGATCGACCTCGACTCCCTGTCGGTTCTGAGCGAGCTGCGTCCGACGCTCGAGGCCCACGCGGACGAGGTGGCCGAGGCGTCCTACCGCCACGTGCTCTGCTTCGAGGAGCTGCGCCGATTCGTGCGCACTCCGGAGGACCGGGAGCGCTTCCTGCGCCGTCGCCGGCGCTACGTGCTCTCCCTCGCCGAGACCGGCCCCGAGATCTTCGAGGACTCCAGCCGCGCCGCGCTGCTCCACGAGCGCTCGGGCGTCCGGCCGGCGTGGATCATCCGCTTCGCCTCCCTCACCGTGACGCTGCTCGCGCCGATCCTGGCCCGGGCCTTCGGTCACGACACGGTGAAAGCCCAGCGGATCATCGCCGCCCTCGGCGCGCGCCTCGCCCTCGACACGGAGATCGCGGTCGAGGCCTACGTGGGGCGCCACGAGCAGAGCCTCTCCTACATGTCGGAGCAACTCGCCCTGGAGAGCCGCAAGCTCCAGACCGCCCTCTACAAGCAGGGCCTCACCCTGCGCGAGACCAGCCTGCGCGCGCGCGTGGCAGAGGAGCTGGCATCGATCGCGACGCTGGTCACGGGCCTGGCCCACGAGATCGGCACACCGATGAGTGTGATCCAGGGGCACGCGAAGATGCTGGAGGCCAGCGTCTCCGGCGACGACGCGATGTGGCGGCTGCGCACGATCCAGGACCAGATCGCCCGCATCTCGCGCATCCTCCACACCCTGCTCAACATGGCGCACCCCGCGCGGCGCGAACCCGAGCCCGTGGAGCTGGCGCCGCTGATCGACCTCTCGATCTCCTTCCTCTCCGACAAGCTGGCCCAGCGCGGGATCGCCGTGAAACAGAGCCTCGCGCCCGGCGTGTCCGTGTTGGGCGACGGCGAGCGCCTCCAGCAGCTCTTGCTCAATCTCTTCCTCAACGCGATCGACGCGATGCCCGAGGGCGGCGAGCTGCGCGTGGAGCTGGGGCCGGCGGATGGGAAGGTGTGGGTGCGGGTGGAGGACACGGGCGTGGGCATCGATCCCGAAGCGCTAGAGCAGATCTTCGTGCCCTTCTACACCACCAAGGAGTCGGGCCACGGCAATGGCCTCGGGCTGGTGGTGTGCAAGGGCATCGCACGCGATCACGGCGGCGCCATCGACGTGGCGAGCGAGGTGGGCCGTGGGACGGTCTTCACGCTCCAAATGCCGCTGAGCGTTCCGCGGGAGGAACAGAGATGACGGCAGCCCAGCTCCTCCTGGTGGAGGACGACACCGCCATGCGACAGATGCTCGAGTCGCTCTTCCGCGGCGAGGGCTATCACGTGTCCGAAGCGTCGTCGGCGAAGGCCGCGCTCGACCTGGCGCGCACCACGGACTTCGACGTCGTGCTCTCGGACATCCGCATGCCCGGCAAGTCGGGCCTCGACCTGCTGCGCGAGCTGCGCGTGCTGCGCCCCGACACCCCGGTGGTGCTGATGACCGCCTTCGGCAGCGTCGACACCGCGATCGACGCGATGCGCACCGGCGCCTTCGGCTACACCACCAAGCCCTTCGAGCCCGAGGAGGTGCTGGAGACGGTGAACCGCGCGCTCTCCCGCCGGCGCGTGGAGGAGCGCAACCGCGCCGACCACGAGCGCCGCGACGAGACCTTCCAGAACCTGGTCGGCGACAGCGCAGCGATGCGCGCCGTGTACGCGGTGATCCGCCGCGCGGCCCAGGTGGACGCCAACGTGCTGATCAGCGGCGAGAGCGGCACCGGCAAGGCGGTGGTGGCGCGCACCCTGCACCACCACGGCGTGCGCGCCTCGGGCCCCTTCCTCTCGGTGAGCTGCGGCGCGATCGCCGAGTCGGTGCTGGAGGCGGAGCTGTTCGGCTATGCGCCCGGCGCCTTCGCCGGCGCCAACGAGGCGAAGCGCGGCCTGCTGGCCCGCGCCGACGGCGGCACGCTCTTCCTCGACGAGGTGGGCGACCTGGGCCCCGCCGTTCAGGCGAAGCTGCTGCGCGTGCTGCAGGACGGCCAGATCCTGCCGCTCGGCGCCGTCGAGCCGGTTCGCGTGGACGTGCGCATCATCGCCGCCACCCGTCGCGATCTCGAGGCCGACGTGGAGGAGGGCCGCTTCCGCCGCGAGCTCTACTACCGCCTCAACGTGATCCCGATCCACCTGCGCCCGCTGCGCGAGCGCGCCGAGGACATTCCGGCGCTGGTGGAGGCCTTCGTGCGCCGGCAGAGCGGCGCGCGCCCGCGGCGCTTCTCGCGCGAGGCGCTGCGCCGGCTCCAGGAGTGCGCCTGGCGCGGCAACGTGC
>CAZZFT010000177.1:0-10115 GCA_964653555.1 uncultured Spirochaetales bacterium
GCGCCGAGAGCCAGCTGTCGAGACGGCTCATCAAGGCGCGGCCCCCCATCGCCGCGTCGGGCGCGGCCGTGGAGGTTCTACCACCGAACGCGAAGCCCTTCCACGGATGTGGAGGTGCCGGACGCGCAATGGAACACGCTTCAGCGGGGCTCGCGCAACCCGACTTCGTTCGCAGCGGAGTAGGAGAGCTCGTCGACCCCGAGGTCGAGCCGGCGACGGCCGGGTCAGGCCCGGATTCGCCCGCTCCCCGGGCGGGGCGCGCCGGCGCAGCGGGAGCACCATGCCCCGAGCACGAGCAGCGCGAGCGCCAGGGCGGTCAGGGCGTCCGGCCCCATCGAGGGCACGGGCGCGACCGCGACGGTTCCCTCGAGCACCACCGTGCCGGTGATCGTGACGTCCACCGTCACCCCGCTGTCGGTGGTCGAGGCCGTCTTGGAGATCGGGATCTGGATCACCACGTCGAGGTTCCCGCCGCTCGGAGTCGTCACGACCACGGCCTCGCCCTGGAGGTCGAAGAGGGTTCCGGCCGCCGGCACGCCCGGGGGATCGGTCACCACGAATTCGCCCTCGGTGAACTCCATCTCGAAGGGGGTGAGGTCGAAGGTCGACGTGTGCGCGGCCACCGCCGTGCCGGGTGCGAGCACGACGTCGTTGAACGCACCGTGGATGCCCACGAGCGAGATGTCGATCGGGGCCAGGGGAGGGATCACCAGGTGGAACCCGGTGTCGGCGAACACCAGGTCGCTGGTGGTGACCTGGAGCGAGTCGGCGACGCGCCCGTGGATCGTATCGAGCACGGTGGAGAGGGAGGCCTCGGCGCCTCCGGTCACGGCCGCCGGGATCGGCCCGTCCGTGTCGCTGCCGAAGACCGTCGTGACCGAGACGGAGGTCGCGATCGACGATTCCGGTGCGACGCTCAGGGCGACCGCCTGCGCCCCGGCCGGGTCGGCGAGCGTCAGCACGCCCAGCGATCCGACGGCGAACAGGACCCCCGCTGTGGACCGCGCGGGCGGGATCAATGCAACCTCCGGAGACGGCGCCATCCTATCATGCTCGCGTGACCGGATCGGCCGCTGCGAAGAACGCCGCCCTCGCGCTGTGCAGCGTGCTCTTCGCCCTCGTGCTGGCCGAGGGGATCGTTCGCGCCGCGGGTCTGGGCCGGACCTTCCTCACCCGCGGGCCCCTCCACGAGTACGACCCGCGCGCGGGCTGGCGCTGCAAGTCGCAGCTCGACGCGAACTACGTGCTGCCCGGCAGCTTCGACGTCCGCATCCGCTGCAACGCCGACGGGCTGCGCGGCGACGGGATCGAGCAGCCGAAGCCCGTCGGCCGCACGCGCGTGGCCGTGCTGGGGGACAGCTTCATGTGGGGCTATGGCGTCGAGAACGACCAGGTGTTCGCCCAGGCGCTCGCCCGCGAGCTCCCCGACGGCGACAGCGTGAACCTGGCCGCGAACGGCTACAGCACGGTGCAGGAGCTGATCCGTCTCGAGGACGACGGGCTGCGCTTCACCCCCGACGTGGTGGTCGTGGGCTTCTTCTGGAACGACCTCGAGGACAACCTCGACGACAAGGGCGGCGGTCGTCCCGTCGCCGCGGCGGGCGAAGACGGCCGGCTTCGCATCGAGAACCTGCCGGTCCGCCGTCGCTGGAAGTCGGGGACCAAGCAGTGGCTGCGGCATCACTCGCGCCTGTTCGGCTTCCTCGACTACGCCTTCAAGCTGATCGGCGAGACGGCGAAGCACCGCTTCGCGCGCGCTCCGGCGGCCGGCGCGCGCGACCCCGAGCGCGACGACCCGTCCGACATGCGGTTCACCGAGCGGGACCTCTACGCGCCGCCGAGCCCCGCTCTGGATCGCGCCTGGCAGGTGCTTCGCCTCGTGCTCGCCCGGATCGCCGAGGACGCGCGGGCCTCGGGCGGGCGTACGCTCGTGATGTACGTGCCGAGCCGGAATGCGATGACGCCCGACGGGTTCCGGTCGCTCCTGGGAGACGATCCGGAGCTCGACTGGAGTCGGCCCGCCGCGCGGCTGGGGGAGATCGCGCGCTCCCTCGGCGTCGAGTACCTGGACCTGAACCCGGTGTTCCGCGCCCAGCCCGATCCGATGGCGCTGTTCCTCGTGGGCGACGGGCACTGGAGCGCCGCCGGCCACGCGTTGGCGGCGCGCGCCGCGGCCGAGGCGATCCTGGCGGGCGCAGAGCCGCGGCCGTAGCGCGCCCGGCGCGCCTCATCTCACCGGCTCCAGCACCAGGCCGGCGAGGCCGCGGACGTTGCTCGAGTGCATTCGGCGCACACCGTCGGTCGCCACCTCGTAGCGGGGGAAGCGCGCGAGCAGCTCCTCGATCGCCACCCGCGACTCGAGGCGGGCCAGAGAGGCGCCGAGGCACAGGTGGCGGCCGTAGCCGAGGCCGAGGTGCACGTCGATCTCGCGGCCCACGTCGAAGCGGTCGGGGTCGGGGAACTTGCGCTCGTCCCGGCCGGTGGCGCCGTTGATCAGCAGCACTCGGGAGTGCTTCGGCATCGTCACGCCGTGCAGCGTGACGTCGCGGATGGTGACGCGCCCCTGGTATTGGGAGGGCGGGTCGTAGCGGAGCAGCTCCTCGACGGCGTTGCGCACCAGGGCGGGCTCCCTGACCAGCCGTTCGCGTTCCTCCGGGTTCCGCCACAGCTCGTGGTAGGCGGTCGCCAGGAGCTTCGTCACCGTCTCGTTGCCCGCGGTGGCGAGCAGCATCAGGAACTGGCGGATGTCCGAGTCCGAGAGCCGCGAAACGGTGCCATCCTCGTCGCGCCACTCCACCTCGGTGAGCAGCGTCATCATGTCGTCGCGGGGCCGGGCTCGCCGCTCCGCGATCTGCTCGTCGAAGTAGGCGAGCACCTCCTGCTGGGCCTGGATCGCCTCGGGTCGCGGCAGCGGATTCCCCGGGTCGCGGTGGAGCATCGCGTTCGAGCCCTCCTGCACCCAACGGCGGTCGGACTCGGGGATGCCGAGCAGCGAGCTGATCACGTCCATCGGAAGCCGAGCCGTGAACTCCACCACCACGTCGAAGCGCTCGCGACCCACCAGCGCGTCGAGGTAGCCGGTCGCGATCGCCCGGATGCGGGGCTCCAGCTCCGCGATGCGCCGGGGTGTGAAGGCCTTGCTCACCAGGCCGCGGTAGCGGTTGTGGGCCGGCGGGTCCATCCAGATCATGAGCCCCGAGTCGGGATGGGGCTGGTCCATGAACTCGAGGCTGGTCGCCCAGGTGGAGGTGTAGGCGTCGCGATCGATGAAGGCGTCGAGGTTGTCCTGGAAGCGGGTCAGCGCGTAGAAGTCCTGCTGCTCGTTGTGGTAGACCGGCACCTCGTCACGCATCCAGCGGTAGACGGGATACGGGTCCTCGTCGATATCGTAGGAGAACGGATCGTAGATACGCGCCGGATCCGTGCTCATCTTACGCTCCCTGCGGCGAGCAGCCGATCACCTTGGTCTCCAGGTACTCCTCGAAACCCTTCTCGCCGTTCTCGCGGCCGAGTCCGCTCTGCTTGTAGCCGCCGAAGGGAGTGTCGACGTGGAACCACTGGTGGCCGTTCACGCTGATCGTTCCCGTGCGGACGCGCCGCGCCACACCGAGGGCGCGCTCCTCCGAGGACGAGTGGACGGCTCCCGAGAGTCCGTAGATGGACCGGTTGGCGATGCGCACCGCGTCGTCGTCGTCCTGGTAGGGGATCACGACCAGCACCGGCCCGAAGATCTCCTCCTGGGCGATCGTCGCGTCGGGGTCGACGTCGGCAAAGAGCGTCGGCTCGACGTAGAAGCCCTTGGCCAGGTGCGCGGGCCTGCCGCCTCCCGCGAGCAGACGGGCGCCCTCCTTCTTTCCCTTCTCGATGTAGGCGAGAACCCGCTCCTGCTGCCGGCGGCTCACCTGGGGGCCCTGGAGGTTGGCGGGGCTCGTCGGGTCCCCGTAGTTCCAGCTCGCGAAGGCGGCCTTCACGATCGCGAGGCCCTCCTCGTAGCGCGAGCGCGGCAGCAGCAGGCGCGTGGTGATCGCACAGCCCTGGCCGCCGTGCACGCAGGTCATCGCACCCATCGGCAGCACCGCCGCGAAGTCTGCGTCGTCGAGCACGATGTTCGCGCTCTTCCCGCCCAGCTCGAGGAACACCTTCTTCAGCGTCGGCGAGGCGCACTCCATGATCCGCCGACCCGTCGCCGTCGAGCCGGTGAAGGTGACCAGGTCGATGCGCGGGTCCGAGGACAGGATCTCGCCGGTCAGGTGGTCCGAGGAGGCCACGATGTTCACCACGCCGGGCGGGATGTCCGTGCGCTCGGCGATCACCTTGCCGATGTGCGTTGCCGACCACGGGGTGTCCGGCGCCGGCTTCAGCACCGCGGTGCAGCCCGACGCCAGCGCCGGTCCGATCTTCGCGATGTTGAGGTAGAGCGGCACATTCCAGGGCGTGATCGCTCCCACCACGCCGACCGGCTCGCGGCGCAGCAGGCGCCCCTGCTGACGGCCGAGGAAGGGGACGTCTCGCATCCTGGTCTCGTAGGGATAGGACGTCGCCTTCTCCGCCCAGTAGGCCATCATCTCGATCGGATCGTCCACGTGCATGTAGGTGGTGAGCGAGACGGGCGCGCCGGCCTCGTGCACGACGATCGCGCGGAGCTGCTCCTTCTCCTCCACGAGCCCCTCGTAGAGCTGGCGCACGCACTTCGCGCGGAAGGCGTGGTCGTTCGCCCAGTCGGTCTCGTCGAAGGCGCGCCGCGCAGCCGCGACGGCGGAGAGCATGTCGTCCTTGGTGCCGTCGGCGACGGTGCCGATCACCTCCTCGGTGGAGGGGCTCACGTTCTCGAAGGTGTTGCCGTTGCTCGCCGGGACGAGGCGGCCGTCGATCAGGTTGCGGGTCTCCGAGGCGAGGGGAACGAGTGCCATCACGGGCTCCTTCGATTAGGGGCGGGAGATCTGGCCGCCGTCCACGTTCAGGATCTGGCCCGTGATCCAGGAGGCGGCATCCGAGAGCAGGAACAGACAGGCGTCCACCAGGTCCTCGGGCCGGCCGAGGCGCGAGAGGGGGAGCTGGGCCACGAGCTGGTCGGCGAAGCTTCCCGCGGTGGCGCGCAGCGCCTCGGTGTCGGTGGGACCCGGGGCGATCGCGTTCACCCGGATCTTCGCGGGGCCCAGCTCCTTCGCGAGGCACTGGGTGAGGCCGTTGATGCCGAGCTTCGCCAGGCCGTAGAAGCCGACCCCCATCCAGGCCGCCGTCGACGACTGGTTGACGATCGCGCCGCCGCCGCGTCCGCGCATCGAGCGGAAGCAGGCGCGCGAGCACAGCAGCGCTCCGTTCATGTTGACGTTCATGAAGCGCTGGTAGTAGTCCCAGTCCACGCGCAGCAGCGAGTCGAGCTTCATGTCGCCGAAGATCGCGGCGTTGTTCACCAGGAAGTCGATGCCGCCGAAGGCCTCGGTGGTGCGCTCGGCCATCGCCAACGTGCTCTCGGGCGAGCCGACGTCCACCTCCACGAATCGCGCCTCCCCGCCGGCGGCCCGGATCTCCTCCGCGACGCGCTCGCCGTTCTCCTTGCGGATTTCGGCTACCACCACCCGGACGCCGTGACGGGCGAGGCCCTTCGCATAGCCCTCGCCGATACCGCCGCCGGAGCCGGTGACGATCGCGACCTTGCCCTCGAGGCCTTCGAGCTCCATGGCACTCACTCCGCGCCCTCCCTCCTGCGACCGCCGGGCTGCACCTCGACCACGGTGGTGTACGACTCCTCGACCGGGGCCTCGACCGCGCGCAGGATCGCTCGTGCGACGCTTTCCGAGGGCATCGCGTTCAGATGGCGCTGGACGCCCCAGTACTTCCAGCTCTCCAGGATCTCGGGCAGGCGCTCGCGCGGCATCCTGCTGCCGAACTCGCTCCAGGCGGGGCCCACGCGCACCAGGATCGAGCGCACGCCGGTGCCCTCGGTCTCCATCTCCAGCACGCGGGCGAAGGCCTCGAGGCCGGCCTTGGCGGCGTTGTAGGCGCCCTGGAAGGTGCGCGGTCGCAGCGCCGAGTCGGAGCCGACGAAGACCACGTCGCCGACGCGGCGCGCGATCATCCCCGGCACGATGCGGCGTGTCATGTACATCGCGCCGAGCAGGTTCACCTCGACGTCGCCGCGCAGCTGCTCCGGCGTGGCCTCGTCGATGCGCGCCGAGAGGTTCTGGCCGGCGTTGTTGACCAGCAGGTCGACGGGGCCGAGCTTCGCCTCGGCCTCCGCGCAGAAGGTCTCGACCGACGCGGGATCGGCGACGTCGAGGGCGTGGGCGAAGGCGGTGCCGCCCTGGCGCTCCACCTGCTTCGCCACGTCCTCGATCCGGTCGACCCGCCGGGCACCCAGGGCCACGCGAAAGCCGCGGCGCCCCATCTCGAGCGCGGTGGCGGCGCCGATGCCCGAGGAGGCACCGGTGACGATGGCGGTCCGGGGGGCGTCGCTCACGCGCCGCACGGTACGCTATTTACATAGCGGATGCAATGTAATCTGTGATAGCCTGCGGCTCCCGCACTGCGCTTCCGGAGGTGCTCGTGGCGACTCGCGTCGGCTTCATCGGATTGGGAAACCAGGGCCTGCCGATCGCCGCCCATCTGGCACCGGCCGGCTTCGAGACCACGGTGTTCGACATCGATCCGGCGCCCGTGCAGCAGCTCGTGAAGGGAGGGGCCCGGGCGGCCGCCTCGCCCCGCGAGGTCGGCGAGCGCGCCGACGTGATCGGAATCTGCGTGCCCGCCGACGACCACGTGCGCGCCGTCGCCTACGGCGACGACGGACTGCTCGCCGGCACCAAGCCGGGCGCCGTGATCGCCATCCACAGCACGATCCTGCCCGACACCGCGCTCGAGATCGCCGAGGCCGCGAAGCCGCTCGGCGTCGCGGTCCTCGACGCCTGCGTCACCGGTGGCGCCGCGCGCGCTCAGCAGAAGCAGCTCACCTACATGGTGGGCGGCGCCGCCGACGCCCTGGAGAAGGCGCGGCCCGTCCTCGAGGCCACCTCGGTGAAGATCATCCACGCCGGCGAGCTGGGGAACGGCGCGAAGCTGAAGCTCTGCATCAACCTGGTGACCTACATCCAGTGGGCCGCCGCCTTCGAGTCCTTCCACCTGGCCAAGGCGATCGGGCTGCCCCAGGAGGTTCTCGAGGAGGCGGGCCGCTCGAACGGCCAGATCACGCCGCTGATGACCGCCTATATCGCCGGACTCAAGATCCCCGAGGAGGCGCGCCGCACCGGGGCCGTGCAGAAGATCATGCGCGGCCACATGGAGATCGCCGAGAAGGACCTGGCCTGGGTGCTCTCCCTGGCGCGACAGGCCGAGGTGTCGTTGCCCGTCGGGGGGCTGGTGTCCCAGCTGATGGCGCGCCTCTACGGCGTCGAGGACACCGGCCGCCGCTGAGGGCGGGACGCGCCGCTCAGCGCACCCGAGCGCCGCATCCGGTCGAGCACGAGCACGGTCAACACGGTAGTGAAGGTCCCTGCGGTGCCCCAGCCGGCGACGATCGGTGGCAGGGCGCCGCGATAACCGAGCGAGACCGCAAAGGACGAGAGCACGAAGTGGACGACGATCAGCGCGACACTCAGCAACACGATCTGCGCCGGCTTCCGGAACGGTGGCCCGCCCGTGGCGAGCAGCAGCGCCAGCGCCGGCAGGACGACGCACGCGAGCGGATCCGCCCGCTTCGCCTGGAGGTCCACGCGATAGGCGGTCGCGTCGAAGCCTCGCTCCTCGAGCGTGTCGATCTCGTCCCGCAGCTCTTCCACCGATAGCTGGGCGCCATCCCGCTCGGTGACGAACTCCTCTCCGAGGTTGGCCAGCGGATCGGCGGGCGTGGTGTGCACGCCGTCGGGACCGACGACCACGCGCCGGGGGGAGCGGAGGTGCCAGGTCCCTTCGCCGACGTGGCGGGCGGATTCCGCATCGGTGCGGCTCACGGGCAGGCCCGACGCGTCGAGGTCGTAGATCGTCAGGCCCTCGGCGATACCCGCCAGCGGATCGATGCGATCCGCCGAGTAGAGGTGGTTGCGATCGCGCGACCAGAACGAGAGCCGCTCGCTGCGCTGGGCCTTGATCTCGATGCGCTTGATCTGTGTCGCGCGCGCCGCCGCATGGGGGACGAAGCGGTCGACCGCGGCGCGATAGCCGACGGCGGTCAGCAGGCAGGGGATCAGGATCGGAATCGAGATCCGCAGCGCCGAGATGCCGCAGGCGCGCATGCCCATCAGCTCGCCAGTCACACCGAGCAGGCTCACGGTGAGCGCCGCCGCCACGGTGAGCGCGATCGGCACCACGCGCGAGATCAGCAGCGGAAGACGCGCCGCGTAGAAGCGCATCACCTCGTCCAGGGTGGATCGGTACTTCGTGAACCACTTCAGGTTGTCCACGACGTCGATCAGCAGCATCGCGACCAACAGGGCGACGAAGCAGAGCACCGCCATCGCGAGGAAGCGGAGCAGCAGGTAGCGGTCGAGGATGAGGCGGTCGAGGTGGTGCCCCTCGGTCGGCTTGGCGGTGAACCAGCGGGCGCGCAGACGGCGGCCCAGCTCGAGGTGGTTGGGGAGCGCGAGGAGCGCCGCGCTGGCCGCGAGCAGCGACAGGTTCGGCAGCCAGACGGCCAGCGCGACCGGGAAGCTCTGCGTCCGGACGAGCCCGTTGGAGAGCTGGACCAGGGCGACGTAGGTGAGGGTGGCGGCGAGTCCCGTGACCGCGCCGCTGGAGCGCGAGAGCCGCCGCGGGCGGAGGGCCAGCGGCACGACCAGCGCGCCGAAGCACAGCGTCGCGCCCGGCAGCGCCAGACGGCGGTGCCACTCGGCTTCGAGGGAGCGGCGATCGTCGGGGTCGCGCTCGGCGCGGATCGCGCCCGCGAGGTCGGCGAGCGTGCCCCAGGAGAGCCGATCGACCGCTCCCTGGACGTCCCGGTCGGTCCCGGCGTCGAGAGTGGTCCGCATGTGCTCGAAGGTGATGTAGGCGGGGCCCTTCTCGCCGTTCTCCAGCAGCACGCCGTCGCCGATGTCGATCTGCTTCTCGCCGTCCGCCACCGAGGTGAGCGAGGAGGTGCGCGCGAACACCGTGTGGCGCAGCGCGGGCACCCAGATCGCCACACCGCGCAGTCGATCGCCTCGGCTCGACACCTCGGAGGCCACGATCCGCCATTCGCCGATCTGGGTCACGACACCGCTACGGATCGGCGAGCCCGAGCTGCGCCGCACGCTCGCCTCGATCCGCCCGGCCAGCCCCTCGTCGATCCACGGCTCCACGAACGCGGAGATCCCCACGGCCACGACGGTGAGGACGGCGGCGAACAGCGCGACCGGACCGACCAGTCGACGCGGCGACACGCCGCTCGCCTCGACCACGAGGAGCTCCCGGTCCGCCGCCATCCGCCCCAGCGCGACCAGCCCGCCCAGCAGCATCGAGTACGGAATGGCGCGCCCGATCATCGGTACGCTGCGGAACAGGGCGATCACCGCCACCTCGCGCACCCCGAAGTCGCGATTCACCACCAGGTCCGCGTAGCCGAACAGCTCGGCCACGAGCGCGAGCAGCGACAGCCCCGCCAGGATCAGCAGGGTCGGAAACAGGAGCTCGTGCACGATGTGCAGGGAGAGCGTCCGGCCGAGCGGGCGGCGCTCCGGGCCCCTCGCCCCCATCAGGAGGCCGGTTTCCCGGACCCGGGGTGGGGTGCCGCGCGCAGGGACCGGTCCTCGAACACCTTCTCGATTCGCTCCAGCACCTCGGCGGCGCTCTCCTGCCAGCTCCGCGCCCGGAAGCGCTCGCGGATCAGCCGCTCGCGGCTCTTCCGGTGGGCGGGATCGAAGATCGCCCGCTCGATCAGGGCAGTGGCGCCGGCCACGTCGTGCGGGTCGTGGTAGTCCGCGAAGTCGCGTCCGACCTCGGGCAGCGACGAGGCGGAGGACGCGACGCAGAACTTGCCGAAGGCGAGCGCCTCGGCGACGGGAAGGCCCCAGCCCTCGTAGAAGCTCGGATACACCGTGAACAGACAGTCGGCGTAGAGCCGCGCGAGCTCGGCGTCGTCCACGCGCTCGCGCCAGACGATCTTCCCGTCGAGGAAGCGGGACTGCTCGAGCTCGGTGACGAAGTCG
>CAZZFT010000178.1:0-9949 GCA_964653555.1 uncultured Spirochaetales bacterium
CTCGCCGCCGGCGCCCTGCACCGCGATCCGAAGCTCGCCGGGTTCGCGGGCCGGGTGTCCGACTCCGGCGAGGGGCGCTGGACGATCCAGGCGGCGGTGGAGGAGGGCGTCCCGGCCCACGTGCTCACCGCGGCGCTCTACGAGCGCTTCGGCTCGCGCGGCGCCGACGAGTTCGCGAATCGCCTGCTCTCGGCGCTGCGCTTCGAGTTCGGCGGCCACCGGGAGAAGGGGTAGGGCGCCGTGGCACTCCCCCCGTCGGACGCGCTGGTGATCTTCGGAGCGACGGGCGACCTCGCCTTCAAGAAGATCTTCCCCGCCCTGCACGAGATGGTGCGGCGCGGGCGCCTCGACGCGCCCGTGGTGTGCGTGGGCCGCGACCCGGCCGATGCGCAGCGCATCCACGCCCGCGCCCGAAAGAGCGTCGAGACCCACGGAGAGATCGACACCGCGGCCTTCGAGAAGCTCGCGCAGCGGCTCGCCTACGTGGGCGGCGACTACGCGGAGGTCGCGACCTTCGCGGCGATTCGCGCCGCGCTCGGGGCCGCGCGCCATCCGACCTTCTACCTCGCGATCCCGCCGAGCGCCTTCTCCATCGTGATCGGGGGCCTCGCCCGCTCGGGCTGCGCCGAGGGCGGCCGGGTCGTGCTGGAGAAGCCCTTCGGCCGCGACCTCGAATCGGCCCGGACGCTGAACCGGATCCTGCACGAGGCCTTCGCCGAGCCCGCGATCTTCCGCATCGACCACTACCTGGGGAAGACGCCCGTCCACAACTTGATCCACTTCCGCTTCGCCAACTCGTTCCTGGAGCCGATCTGGAACCGCCATTTCGTGGAGAGCGTGCAGATCACGATGGCGGAGAGCTTCGGTGTGGAGGGCCGCGGCGGCTTCTACGAGGAGACGGGCGCCGTGCGCGACGTGGTGCAGAACCACCTGCTCCAGACCCTGGCGCTGCTCGCCATGGAGCCGCCGGTGGGGCCGAGTGCCGAGGGCCTGCGGGACGAGAAGGCGAAGGTGCTGAGCGCCATCCCCCCACTCGAGTGCGGGAGCCTCGTTCGCGGACAGTTCCGCGGCTACCGGGACGAGAAGGGCGTGGCCGCCGACTCCGCCGTGGAGACGTTTGCCGCGGTGCGCCTGCAGGTGGAGAGCTGGCGCTGGGCGGGCGTGCCGTTCCTGATCCGCGCCGGCAAGAAGATGCCGGTCACGGCCACCGAGGTGCTGGTGCGGCTGCGGCCGCCGCCCCAGCGCGTCTTCTCCGGCTTCACGCTCGGCCCGGGCGCGCCCAACCACTTCCGCTTCCGCCTGGGGCCCGAGGTCGAGATCGGGCTCGGCGCCCAGGTGCGCGCCAGCGGCGACGTGCCGGCCGGGATCGGAAGCACGGTCGAGCTGATCGCCTGCCGCGAACGCCGCGGCATGATCGACGCCTACGACCGGCTGCTGAGCGACGCGATGGCCGGCGACCCGCTGCTGTTCGCGCGCCAGGACGAGGTCGAGCACGCCTGGCGCATCGTGGATCCGGCGCTGGCGGCGTCGCTACCGCTCGTCGAGTACGAGCCGGGCACCTGGGGACCGCCCGCAGCGGAGGCCCTGGCCGCCCCCTTCGGAGGATGGCGGGCGCCGGACACGCCCCTCTGTTGACGCCGCCCCGTCTGCACGTCGCGGGCGACGCCGAGGCGCTCGCCCGGCACGCGGCCGAGGCCGTGGCCGAGACCTCGCGGGACGCGCTGTCGCGGCGGGGCGTCTTCACGATCGCGCTCGCCGGCGGCGAGACGCCGCGCCGTCTCTACGAGCGGCTCGCGGAAGGCGCCGCGCTGGACGCCTCGCGCACCGAGTTCTTCTGGGGCGACGAGCGCCCCGTCCCCCCGACCCATCCCGACTCGAACTTCGCGATGGCGCGCGCGGCGCTGCTCGCTCCCCTCGGCGTCGCGCCGGATCGCATCCACCGCATCGAGGCCGAGCGCGCCGACCTCGACGCCGTCGCGCGCGACTACGAGTGCGAGCTGGCGCGCCTCGCCGGGGGCGAGCCCGGCGCGCACCCCCCGCCGCTCGACCTGGTGCTGCTGGGGATGGGCGCCGACGGCCACACCGCTTCGCTCTTTCCCCACACGGCGGCGCTGGCGGAGACCCGGCTCTGGGTGGTCGCGAACGAGGTCCCCGCGCTCGGGACCCGCCGGATCACGATCACCTTTCCCGTGATCGAGCGCGCCCGGGCGGTGTTCTTCCTGGTGAGCGGGGAGAGCAAGGCCGACGCCCTGGCGCAGGTGCTGGAGGGACCCTGGGACCCGGAACACCTGCCCAGCCAGCGTCTGCGCGCGCGCGCGGACACCGTGACCTGGTTCGTCGACGCGCCCGCCGCACGGCACCTGGCGCCGTGACCGCGGCGGAGTACGCGCTCACCCAGGTGCGGCCGGGCGACGCCCTCGGCCTGGGCAGCGGACGCGCTGCCGGGCGCTTCGTCCGCGCCCTGGGCGCGGCCGTCGCCGAGGGTCTCGCCGTGCGCGGCGTTCCGACCTCCGAGGCCACCGCGGCGCTGGCGCGCTCGCTCGGCATCCCGCTCGTGTCCCTCGAGGAGGTGCCGCGTCTGGACCTTGCCGTCGACGGAGCCGACGAGGTGGATTCCCAGGGGCGCCTGATCAAGGGCTACGGCGGCGCGCTGCTGCGCGAGAAGGTCGTCGCGACCGCGGCGAACCGGGTGGTGATCCTGGTCGGTCCGGAGAAGTGCGTGAACCGGCTCGGCGCGCGAGGTCGCCTGCCCGTCGAGGTGCTGCCCTTCGCCCTGGCGCCGGTCCTCGGCGCGCTCCGCGAGCTCGGGCTCGCGGCCGCCCCGCGCCGGAGCGGCGGGCAGCTCGCCACCAGCGACAACGGGAACCGGCTCGTCGATTGCGCGATCGGCCCGCTCCCGGATCCGGCACAGCTCGATCGCGCGCTCCACGCGATCCCGGGGCTGCTCGAGACCGGGCTGTTCCTCGATCTCGACGCGACGATCGCGATCGAGGGGCCGGACGGCGTGACGCTGCGCACGCCCTAGCGCCACGGCTGTGGCAAGATCCCCGGGTCCGCTCGGAGGGAGCTCATGCGATCGATTCCGTCCGCCGTCACGGCGCTGGTCCTGATCCTCCTCGCCCAGGTCGCCTCGGCGGAGACGAAGCCGGACGAGAACCTGTTCGGGTCGATCCGCCTCGACGGCAAGAAGATCGGCAACGTCCACTACACCGTCAGCTACGACGAGCAGGGCGTCATCGACGAGCTGCGCAGCCACGCGTCCTACTCGGTGCTCGGACTCCAGCTGTATCACTTCTCCCAGGATCTCTACGAGCGCTGGAGCGGCGGCGAGCTGCAGTCCTTCGTCGGTGACACCAACGACGACGGAACGCGCTTCTACGGGGAGCTGACGCGCAAACCGGAGCACTACGAGGTCGTCCTGAACGGCAAGCCGCTCCAGCTCCCGCACGACGCCTTCCCTGCGTCGGTCTGGCAATACCGGATCACCGAGCAGCACCTGCTCTTCAGCCTCAGTGAGTTCAAGCTGATGAAGGTCCAGGTGAGCGAGCGCTCCGAGACGATCCGGATCGACGGCAAGCCCCTGGACACGCGGCGCTTCGACTTCACCGGAGAGTGGAAGGCCACGCTCTGGTTCGACCGGGACAAGCAGGTGGTGCAGTTCCAGTATCCGGTCGAAGGGCGCGAGGTGCTGGTGACGCTCGACCGGGACTAGCGGGCTCGGGCGCTCACGCCGGAGGCTCGCCGTCCGCCTGGGAGAGCACGCGGAACGCCGGGTCCGAGAGCAGGCGCACCGGCATGATCGGATCGAAGAGCGTCGTGCCGAAGCCGAACAGCCCCGTGCCGTAGTGGTCGGTCTGCACGCCGAGCCTTCGGTAGAGCTCGAGGCAGCCGCCGATGCACGTCCAACGGTGCGCGGCGAGGCGCCCCATGAACAGGCCCACCCAGTCGTAGCCCGAGGTGTGGGCGGCGGCGAGCAGCGCGTCGCGGCTGCGCTTCGGCAGCGGCAGACGCTCGAGGATGCGGCGGCGGCGCCGGTTCACGCGCTCGCTCCAGTACCGGTTCTCGTCCACCATCGCGCGGGCGATCTCGCCGGCCCGCTGCTGCTGCTCTGCCGTCAGCGCGCGGCGCAGCCGCAGCACGATGTAGTGGCCGTGCTGGCCGCGCACGGTGGCGGTGAAGGCGGCCACCGGGTGGATCAGAGCGCCGCGATCCATGTAGGAGCTGAACGACTGGAGGGCCTCGGCGGGCTGGGGGACGACGGTCTCCCCGTGGCCCACGCTCTCGCGCAGGTGGGTCGCGACGCGGCCGCTGGCGAGGATCAGGTCGCCGGGCCGCAGCGCGTCGGCGGGCGGACTCAGCCAGCAGCCGGTCGGCAGCGGACCGTGTCCCTGTCGCACGTAGCGGCGGCGATTGGCCCGGTAGCGCAGACAGAGGCCGATCCAGAGCACGAGGACCGAGGCGGCGGCGATCCGCACCGGCGGCTGTCCGCCCGCATAGATGCCGAAGACGGCGAGCAGCGTTCCCAGCGTCGCGGGGATCGTGAACTCCAGGCGCGAGAGCACGTCGAAGTAGGTCTTCAGCAGGTGGGTCATCCGCGCGAACGTTACCCCCCACCACGCGCCGCTCAGCGCCGTCGCCCCGATCGCGAGCCGCCAGGGCAGCTCGTCGTCGAGATAGCGCCAGGTCAGCCACAGCAGGACGAAGTAGGCGGCGCTCTCGGTGCCCTTGAGGAACCGGTAGTAGGCGCGGGTGGGCAGGGTGGGAGCCCCCGGCTCCGCTGTACTGGCTTCGGCGTGGATGAGATCGGGCATCGCGGATCCTGGCTCGCGACACGATAATCGCTCGAATCGGGCGCCGCTCTCCGCCGTGCGGGTATTCTGCCGCCGGAGGTGCACCCACCGATGCCGTCACGTGTCTTCGTCTGCGCCCTCTCGCTCCTGCTCGCGATCGCCTGCGCGCACCCGACACCGCCCACGCCCACGGCGGCTCCCGCGTCCGAGGAGGGGACCCAGGGCAACACGGCGCCGAGCGAGTTCACGCGTCGCGCCCAGGCCGAGTCGATTCGCGGGCTCGATCTCGCGGACCGGACCGACTTCGAGGACGCCCAGCGCGGGCTGGTGGCCCGGGAGCCGCATCTGGTGATCCGCGCCGCCGACGGCCGCGTGGTCTGGGATCCGTCCGAGTACGACTTCGAGCGGGGCGAGGCTCCGGACAGCGTGAACTCGAGCCTGTGGCGCCAGGCCCAGCTCAACAACCAGCACGGTCTCTACCGGGTGGCCGACCGCGTCTATCAGGTGCGGGGCTACGACCTGGCGAACCTGTCGATCCTGATCGGCGACACGGGCTGGATCCTGGTCGACCCGCTCACCTCGCGCGAGACCGCCGCCGCCGCCCTGGCCCTCGCGCGCCGGCACCTCGGCGACGCACCGATCCGCGCGGTGATCCTCACCCACAGCCACATCGACCACTTCGGGGGCATGCAGGCGGTGGTGACCCCCGAGGACGTCGCGAAGCGCGGCGTCCGGATCATCGCGCCGCTCCACATGGTGGACGCCGCCACCAGCGAGAACGTGCTCGCCGGCATCGCGATGGGCCGCCGGGCCGGCTTCATGTACGGCATGCCCCTCGAGCGGGGCCCGCGCGGACACGTGGGGTCGGGGCTCGGCAAGGCGCCCGCCCAGGGCACTTTCGGCCTGCTGCCCCCCACCGACATCGTCGACCACACCGGACAGACGATGACGATCGACGGCGTCGACTTCGTCTTCACCTGGGCGCCCGACTCGGAGGCGCCGACCGAGCTCACCTTCTACCTGCCCCAGTGGAAGGTCTACTGCACCGCCGAGACCGCCACGCACACCCTGCACAACCTCTACACGCTGCGCGGGGCGAAGGTGCGCGACGCCCTCAAGTGGAGCGGCTATCTGCACGACGTGATCTACCGCTTCCCGGACATGGAGACGATCTTCGCCAGCCATCACTGGCCGATCTGGGGCAACGAGCGGATCATCGACTACCTGAAGAAGCAGCGCGACCTCTACAAGTACATCCACGATCAGACGCTGCGGCTGGCCAACGCAGGCTACACCTCGCGCGAGATCGCCGAGACGATCGAGCTCCCCGCCTCCCTGGCGAGCGTGTTCCCCGATCGCGGCTACTACGGGACGCTCCGTCACGACGCGAAGGCGGTCTACCAGCTCTACCTCGGCTGGTACGACGGCAATCCGGCCAATCTGAATCCGCTACCGCCGGTGGAGGCCGCGGCGAAGTACGTCGAGTTCATGGGCGGCCGCGACGCGGTGCTGGAGAAGGCGCGCGGCTCCTTCGAGGCCGGCGAGTACCGCTGGGCGGCCACCGTGCTGAACCACCTGGTGTTTGCCGATCCCGACGACCGGGAGGCGAAGGAGCTGCTCGCCCAGACCTACGACCAGCTCGGCTACCAGGCCGAGTCGGGTCCCTGGCGCGACGTCTACCTGACCGGCGCCCTGGAGCTGCGCCGCGGGATCAGCGGTTCGCCGCTCGATCCGGCCGATGCGGTGGACCTGCTGCGCAACCTTCCCGTCGAGCGTTTCTTCGACGCGATGGCGGCGCGCGTCGTCGGACCGGACGCCGCGGCGAAGGACTACCTGTTCAACTTCGTCTTCACCGACCTGCACGAGTCCTTCCAGCTCTCGCTGGAGAATTCGGTCCTGAACTACCGGCGGGCCGATCCGGACCCGAAGGCGGACGCCACCATCGAGCTGACCCGCGAGATGTGGCTGCGCCTGGTGACCCAGCAGGCCGGTCTGCGCGATCTGCTCTTCTCCGACCAGCTGCGCATCGAGGGGAGCCGACTCACGCTGCTCGAGTTCTTCCGCAAGCTCGACCGGCCGAGCGGGAGCTTCCCGATCGTCACGCCCTGATCGCGGCGGGCGGCGCTCAGGACGCGTCGGCGCCGGTCGCGGCCACCGCGCCGCGGATGCCGGCCACCAGCATGTCCACGCCGATCACCGCCAGGATCAGCCCCATCAGGCGCGTGACCACCCCGATCACGTGGGGACCGAGCGCGCGCGTCATCCGCTCGCCTCCGACGAATGCCGCGAAGGTGATGCCACACATCGCCGCGAAGGCGCACAGCGCCTCCAGCACGGCGGGCAGATCGCCGTGGGCGGTGAAGCTCATGGCGGTCGCGATCGTGCCGGGCCCGGCGAGGATCGGCATCGCGAGCGGCGACACCGCCAGGTCGAGGACCGAGTTGCGCGGGGCCGAGGCCGCGTCGCGCGGCGTGTGCACTGTCGAGCTCTGCCCGTGCAGCATCTGGAAGCCGACCAGACCGATCAGGATCCCGCCGGTGATCCGGAAGGCCGGCAGGTCGATGCCGAAGAGCTGGAAGATCGGACCCCCGCTGACGGCGAACACGGCAACGATCGCAAAGGCCAGGAACACGGCGCGCGCGGCCACCGCGCGGCGCTCGGAGTCCGAGAGCCCCTCGGTCAGGCCGACGAAGATGGGTGCATTGGCGACCGGGTTCATGATCGCGAAGAACGCCATGAACACGGTCGAGAAGTGGGCGAGGGCCGGATCGATCACGGGGAGGCGAGTCTGGCGAATTCCCGCCCGTCGCGCCCTCCCTCACAGGACCACGCGCACACCTCCCAGATCCTCGATCCGGTGCGGGAAGCGGTCGCTGGGGGTGCCGATGAACATGCAGTTCTTGGGCACGCCGAGTCGCCGGGAGAGCGCCTCCACCAGCTGGGGCCCGAAACGTCCCTTCACCGCCACGAAGTCGACGCGCAGCTGCGGGTAGAGGTGATCGATCACGCGCAGCTGCTCGGCGAGACCGGGTGGGATCTCGCGCTCGTCCTCGTAGGCGTGGACCACCTTCAGGTGCGAGGTCTGCTCGTTGTCGAGCACGTAGAGTGCGGCCTGGTTGAGCGTCACGGCGCTGTCGCCCTTCGAGAAGTACACCATCGGCCGCTCGTTGATGTGCTCGATCGCTCGCAGGAGCGACGCCCCGATCCAGCTGCTGGTGTCGGCGAGCCGCTCGACCAGCGCGCGCGAGGCGTAGAGCGCGACCTTCAGGATCTGCAGGCGCAGGAACATCAACGCGACCAGCGCGGCGGTGGCGGCGAAGTAGCCCTGGAAGATCTCGAAGTTCAGGGGATCGAGCAGCAGGTTGCCGACCAGGCCCAGCAGCACCGCGACCAGCGCCAGGCTCACCTCGCTCCAGGTGGCCCGCTGCTCGCGAGGCAGCCGCTCGCGGCGCGTCTTGAGCAGCATGTTCCCCACGGCGAAGAGCGCCATCACGCTCAGGAAGGACAGCGTGTACACGCCCGCGAGGGCCTGGATGCGGCCCGAGGTAATCGCCAGGATCGAGACGCACAGGGCGAAGAACCCCAGCAGGATCCAGTGCGGGGTGCCTCGCCAGCGATTCTCCCGCAGCAGGAACTGGGGCAGGCAGCGGTCGAGGGTCATCCTGCGCACCAGCCCGGTGACCCCCACGAAGCTGGTCAGCACGGCACCCGAGAGCACGAACACCGCGTCCACGCTGACCAGGAAGGCCAGCGGACGACCCAGTGCCTCCTCGCCCATCCGGGCCAGCAGGTCCGGGGGCACCTGCTGGATCTGGGCGAGCGGCAGCAGGCCCAGCGAGAGCAGGCTGATCGCGGGATTGAAGATCGCCACGGCGATCCACATGTTGCGCAGCGTCTTCGGGAAGACCCCCTGCTTCTGCTCCTCGATGAAGTTCGCCGAGCTCTCGAAGCCGCTGATCCCGAGCATCGCCGCCGCGAACCCGAAGAACAGGGCGTGGCCGAGACCGTGGAGGCTCGGAAGCCGCCAGTTCGCCGCGAACAGCGAGGGGTCGTGGACGACCACCACGGCGCAGGCGACCGTCAGCACGGTGAGCGTGGCCAGGTGCAGCAGGAAGATGCCCAGCGCCACGACGGCGGACTCGCTGATGCCCAGGATGCCGAGCAGCGCGAAGGCCGCCAGCAGTCCGATCGTCGCGGGCACCACGTCGAATGCCGGCCACAGATGGTGCGCGTAGTGCATCGCCTCGCTGGCGCTGATCACGGCCGTGGCGACATAGGAGAGCAGGGTGAGACACGCGGCGCCGGCGGCGACGCGCTTGTTGGTGGTGTTGAGCAGCACCGTGTAGGTGCCGCCGTTCATCGGGAGCGCGCTTCCGACCTCGGCGTACACCCGGCGGAACAGGTACAGAACGCCCGCGACGCCCAGCAGCACCACCGGCGCCAGCACGCCGGCCTGGGCGGCACACAGCGCCGACACGTAGAGCACGCTCGAGGTGATGTCGTTGCCGCAGATGGCGGTCGCCCGCCAGGTGCCCAGCGTGTGGCGGTGGGGCTGATCGAGGCGGGTCAGGTGGACGCTGTGGCTGTCGAGGTCGGGGATGCGCTCCGCGCGGCCCCAGCCGGCGAATTCCCACGGCTCGTTGGCACGCGGCTCGATCGGTGAGTCGGTCATCGGACCCCGGCAGATAGCGCGGTGCCCGGCCCGGGTCGAATGGGACCGCCCGGAAAAGGAAAGGCCCCCGGTGCCGCGCGGCACCGGGAGCCTGGGATCCGCCGACGGGCGCTAGAAGTCCATGTCCTCCATGCCGCCGCCCATTCCCGGGTTCGGCATGGCGCCTTCCTTCTTCTTCGGCTTCTCCGCGACCATCGCTTCGGTCGTCAGCAGCAGCGACGCCACGCTGGCGGCGTTCTGGAGGGCGGTGCGCACGACCTTGGTCGGGTCGATCACCCCGGCCTTCACCAGGTCGCCGTACTGCTCGGTGGCGGCGTCGAAGCCCTGCGCGCCGCGCAGGTTCTTCACCTTGTCGACGACGATCGAGCCGTCGATGCCGGCGTTCTCGGCGATCCGCCGCAGCGGGGCCTCGACGGCCCGCCGCACGATCACCACACCCGGGCGCTGATCCGGCTCGAGGGCGTCCTCGAGGCCCTCGAGCGCCTGC
>CAZZFT010000179.1:0-9692 GCA_964653555.1 uncultured Spirochaetales bacterium
GGAATCCCGCTGGACCAGGTGACCGTGTCGATGACCATGAACGGCGCCGTGCTCCCCGTGCTCGCGTGCTTCATCGTGGCCGGAGAGGAGCAGAACGTTCCGCGGGAGAAGCTCGCCGGCACGATCCAGAACGACATCCTCAAGGAGTTCATGGTCCGCAATACGTACATCTACCCGCCCGAGCCCTCGATGCGGATCGTCGCGGACATCATCGAGTACACGGCACAGCAGATGCCGAAGTTCAACTCGATCTCGATCAGCGGCTACCACATGCAGGAGGCGGGTGCGACGACGGTCCAGGAGCTGGCCTTCACGATCGCCGATGGGCTCGAGTACGTGCGCGCGGCGCTCTCGAAGGGACTCGACGTGGACGCCTTTGCCGGGCGGCTGTCCTTCTTCTGGTGCATCGGCATGAACTTCTATCTCGAGATCGCGAAGATGCGCGCGGCCCGCCGCATCTGGGCGGAGCGGATGCGGGCGGAGTTCTCGCCCCGGCAGGACAAGTCGCTGATGCTGCGCACTCACTGCCAGACCTCGGGCGCCAGCCTCACCGAGCAGGACCCGATGAACAACGTCGTCCGCACCACGATCGAGGCGATGGCGGCGGTGTTCGGCGGCACCCAGAGCCTGCACACCAACGGCTACGACGAGGCGGTGAGCCTGCCCACCGACCAGGCGGCCCGCGTCGCGCGCAATACCCAGCTGATCCTGCAGGAGGAGACCGGGATCCCCGCGGTGATCGATCCCTGGGGCGGCTCCTACTTCATGGAGAGTCTCACCGAGAGCGTGTACCACGCCGCGAACGCCCTGATCGACGAGGTCGAGGAGTTCGGCGGCATGACCAAGGCGGTCGTCGCCGGCATGCCGAAGCTGCGCATCGAGGAGGCGGCCACGCGCCGCCAGGCGCGGGTGGACAGCGGCGAGGACGTGATCGTCGGCGTGAACAAGTACCCGCCGCCCGAGCGCGTCGATCTCGACGTCCGCGACATCGACAACACGGCCGTGCGTCAGTCCCAGGTGCGGCGGCTCGAGGCGATCCGCTCGCGCCGCGACGCTGCCGAGGTCGAGCGGTGTCTCGACCGCCTGCGCGAGCTGGCGCGCACGGGCCAGGGCAACCTGCTCGACGCCGCGGTGGCGGCGGCGCGCGCGCGCTGCAGTGTCGGCGAGATCTCCCAGGCCCTCGAAGACGTCTACACCCGGCACCGCGCCGAGGTCAGGGCGGTGTCGGGCGTCTACGGGGCGAGCTACCAGGGCGACGAGGACTTCGAGGCGGTCTCGCGCGAGGTGGCGGAGTTCGCCGAAGCCGAGGGTCGGCGTCCGCGGATGCTGGTGGTGAAGCTCGGCCAGGACGGCCACGACCGGGGGATGAAGGTGATCGCCACGGCCTTCGCCGATCTGGGCTTCGACGTCGACATCGGACCGCTGTTCCAGACGCCCGAGGAGGCCGCGCGCCAGGCGATCGACAACGACGTGCACGTGGTCGGCGTCTCGAGCCAGGCGGCAGGGCACAAGACCCTGGTGCCCGAGCTGGTGAAGGCCCTCGCGGCGCAAGGGGCGCCCCAGGTGGCGGTGATCGTGGGCGGCATCATTCCGCCCCGGGACTACGCCTTCCTGCGCGAGCAGGGGGTGGCGGCGGTGTTCGGTCCGGGCACGCCGGTTCCCAAGGCGGCGCGCGAGACGCTTCAGGTGGTCCGAGCGCGCGGCGGATGAGGGATGCGGAGGGCGGCGCGGCGGAGGTGTGCCGCGCGATCCGGGCCGGTGACCGCCGGGCGATCGCCCGCACCATCACCCTGCTCGAGAGCACCCGCGCCGATCGCGCCGAGCGCGGGCAGGAGATCCTCGACGCGCTCGTCGCGCACACCGGCGGCGCCGTGCGCCTGGGCATCACCGGCCCGCCGGGCGTCGGCAAGAGCACCTTCATCGAGGTGCTCGGTCTGCATCTGCTCGAGCAGGGTCACCGCGTGGCCGTGCTCGCGGTCGATCCGAGCAGCCCGGTCACCGGCGGCAGCATCCTCGGCGACAAGACGCGCATGGAGCGCCTGGCCCAGAGCGAGCGCGCCTTCATCCGGCCCTCGCCCTCGGGCGGGTCGCTGGGCGGCGTGGCCCAGCGCACGCGGGAGTCGATGCTCGTCTGCGAGGCCGCGGGCTACGACGTGGTGATCGTCGAGACGGTCGGGATCGGCCAGTCCGAGGTCACGGTGGCGGGCATGGTCGACTTCTTCCTGGTCCTGCTCCAGCCGGGCTCCGGAGACGAGCTCCAGGGCATCAAGAAGGGTGTGCTCGAGCTGGCCGATGGCCTGGTCGTGAACAAGGCCGACGGCGACGCGGCCGCCCTGGCGGAGCGCTCGCGCCTCGACCACCAGCGCGCGCTGTCGCTGCTGCGACCGCTGTCGCCGAGCTGGCGGCCCCGGGTGCTCGCGGTCAGCAGCCGGACCGGGCGCGGGGTGGACGAGGTGTGGCAGATGGTGCTCGAGCACCGCGAGGCGCTCCGGGCCTCGGGAGAGGGGGAGGCGCGCCGCCGGGAGCAGACCCGTGCCTGGATGTGGAGCCTGGTGGAAGAGGGCCTGCGGCGCGAGTTCCGCCGCCATCCCGCCGTGGCGGCGCGGATTGCCCCGCTGGAGGCCGACGTGGAGGCGCTGCGCACCACGCCGGCGCGCGCCGCTCGCGCCCTGCTGGACGCCTTCCGCTCCGGCTAGAACGGACTGCGCCGGGGAATCCCCGCGAAATGAGGCCGCAGCGCGCTTCACCTCCGGGAGCAACGCGCCGATGAGGCCCAGGAGAATCCGCGGCTCGGGGGGCGCGAAGGGCGCATGGTCCAGATCAACATGTCGGAGCGCGAGATCACCGTGAAGGTGGTCTACTACGGCCCCGCGCTCTCCGGCAAGACGACCAATCTCCAGATGCTCCACCAGCTGGTGGACAGCGGTGCGCGCGGCAAGATGGTGACCCTGGACACCACCGGCGATCGCACCCTCTACTTCGACTTCCTGCCGATCGAGTTCGGCACCAAGAACGGCTTCTCGGTGAAGCTCAAGCTGTTCACCGTGCCCGGCCAGGTGATGCACAAGTCGACCCGCAAGGTGGTGCTGTCGGGCGCCGACGGCGTGGTCTTCGTCGCCGACTCCCAGCGCTCGAGCGCGTCGGCGAACGCCTACTCCTGGCGGGACATGGAGGCGAACCTCAAGAGCAACGGCATCGACTTCGACAACATCCCGAAGGTGGTGCAGTTCAACAAGCGCGATCTGCCCGACGTGAAGCCGCTCGAGGAGATCCGCGAGGCCTGGGGCGGGATTCCGACCTTCCCGGCAGTCGCCACCCGCGGCGAGGGCGTGCGCGAGACCTTCCGCGAGCTCCTGCGCCAGCTCTACCGCGCGATGGACGACCGCCACGGCTTCGGCTCGAAGTTCGGGGTGAGCGAAGAGGAATTCCTGAAGGGCGTCTTCAGCAGCTTCGGCTGATCCCGCTGGGCCCTGGCCATATACCCCATAGGGGTATATGGTTTCGGCCCATGAAGGAAGACACCCGGGACCAGGCCCGCCGGCGACTGCGCAAGATCGCCGGCCAGGTGAGCGCGCTGCAGCGGATGGTCGACGAGGACCGCTACTGCGTCGACGTGCTGCTCCAGATCGCCGCCGTGCGCGGCGCCCTCGACAACCTGGGCAAGCTGCTGCTCGAGGGCCACGTGCAGACCTGCGTCTCGGACGCGCTGCGCAGGGGACGCGCGGCGGAGCGCGATCAGAAGCTCGCCGAGCTGATCGACGTCTTCTCCCGTTTCGCTCACATCGGAGGGCGCTAGCCATGACCGGCTGTCCCCACCACGACGACGGCGGAGCGGCGAAGGCAGCGGCTCCGGGCGCGCGCTGGACGTGCCCGATGCACCCGGAGGTGGTCGAGCCGGGCCCGGGCACCTGTCCGCTGTGCGGGATGGCGCTCGAGCCGATGGAGCCGGCCGCGGACGGCGAGGACGACGGCGAGCTGCGGGACATGACCCGGCGGCTGATCGTGGCGGCGCTGCTCACCGCGCCCTTGTTCGCGCTCGCGATGGCCGAGATGCTCCCGGGCCGACCGCTCTCCGGCCGCGCCGGGACCGGGCTCCAGGCATTGCTCGCGACGCCGGTGGTGCTCTGGGCCGGCTGGCCCTTCTTCGCGCGGGGCTGGGCGTCGCTCGTCTCGCGCCACCTCAACATGTTCACGCTGATCGCGATTGGCACGGGAACCGCCTGGCTCTACAGCCTGGTGGCGGCCGTGGTCCCCGGCGTGTTTCCCGCCTCCTTCCGCGGCTCCGGAGGGGAGGTGGCCGTCTACTTCGAGGCGGCCGCGGTGATCGTGACCCTGGTGCTGCTCGGTCAGGTGCTGGAGCTGCGGGCGCGCCGCCGCACGGGAGCGGCGATCCGGGGCCTGCTCGACCTGACGCCGAAGATCGCGCATCGCGTGGAGGAGGACGGCTCCGAGCGCGACGTCCCGCTCGCCGAGGTCCCGGTCGAGGCGCGTCTGCGCGTGCGCCCGGGAGAGAAGATCCCGGTCGACGGGGCGGTGCTCGAGGGCGAGAGCGCGGTGGACGAGTCGATGCTGACGGGCGAGCCCGTACCCGTCGCAAAGGCGGCCGGCGACCCGGTGAGCGGCGGCACGGTCAACGGCACCGGGTCGCTGCTGATCCGCGCCGAGCGCGTCGGAGAGGAGACGCTCCTCGCCCAGATCGTGCGCCTGGTGTCCGAGGCCCAGCGCAGCCGGGCCCCGATCCAGGCGCTCGCCGACACGGTGGCGGGCTGGTTCGTGCCGGCGGTGCTCGCGATCGCGGTGCTCACCTTCCTCGCCTGGTCCGTCTTCGGTCCCGAGCCCCGCTTCTCTCACGCGCTGATCAACGCCGTCGCCGTCCTGATCATCGCCTGCCCCTGCGCGCTCGGCCTGGCCACCCCGATGTCGATCATGGTGGCGATGGGGAGGGGCGCGACGGTGGGCGTGTTGTTCCGCAACGCCGAGGCGATCGAGCGCCTGCGCGAGGTGGACACGCTCGTGGTCGACAAGACCGGCACCCTCACCGAGGGACGGCCTCGGCTGGTCGCCGTGCTGCCGGTGCGGGGCTTCGACGAGGCCCGGCTGCTGCGCCTGGCCGCGAGCCTGGAGCGTGCGAGCGAGCATCCGCTGGCCGCGGCGATCGTCGCCGGTGCCGAGGAGCGCGGCCTCGCCCTCGACGCGCCCGAGCAGTTCGCGTCGCGCACGGGGCAGGGCGTGGTCGGGCGGGTGAAGGGCGAATCCGTAGTGCTGGGAAATGCAAAGCTCCTGGCCGCCGAGGGCGTCGACGCCTCCGAGCTCGAGCCGACGCTACGCGAGCGGCGCTCGCGCGGCGAGACGGCGCTGTGTGTGGCGATCGGCGGCCAGCTCGCCGGAGCGATCGCCGTCGCCGACCCGATCCGGGATTCGACCCCGGAAGCGGTGGCGGCGCTGCGCGGCGACGGCCTGCGGATCGCGATGCTCACCGGCGACGCCCGTGCCACCGCCCTCGCCGTGGCGGGGGATCTGGGGATCGAGGACGTGCACGCCGAGGTGCTGCCCGAGCAGAAGCTCGAGGTCGTGCGCGAGCTCCAGGCCAAGGGGGCGGTGGTCGCGATGGCCGGCGACGGCATCAACGACGCGCCGGCGCTGGCTGGCGCCGACGTCGGCATTGCGATGGGCACCGGCACCGATGTCGCGATGGAGAGCGCCGACGTCACCCTGGTGCGCGGCGACCTGCGCGGCGTCGCCCGTGCCCGGGCGCTCTCCCGGGCCACGCTCCGCAACATCCGGCAGAACCTGTTCTTCGCCCTCGTCTACAACGCGGTGGGCGTACCCGTCGCCGCGGGGGTCCTGTACCCCTTCACCGGATGGCTGCTCTCGCCGATGATCGGGGCAGCGGCCATGAGCCTGAGCTCGGTGTCGGTGATCGGAAACGCCCTGCGGCTGCGGAGGGCGGCGCTGTGACCCGATGGAGGCGGCCCGGGAGGCGGGATAGACATCCGATGACCATGCAGCGGCGGATCGTCTCGATCGCAGTCGTGCTGAGCCTCGGCCTGATGGCTCCGGTCGCAGGGGCTCTGGCCAGCGAGCCCTGCCACGCGTGCTGCCCGCACGCGATGGAAGCGCCCTGCGCTCCCGAGGGGCCGCCTTGCAACAGTCTGGCGGCGGCCGGCTGTTGCGACGTCTCGCCGGAATCACCGTCCGCGACGGCCCCGAACGGGGCGGAAGTGGCGAAGCCCCTCTGCGTTCCGGCCCCCGCGCCGCCGTCCGCGCTCTCCGCCACCACGCAGGCCCTCGTGGATCCGGGCCATACGCCCGCTGGTCTGCGCTCTCCGCGCTGTCTCTCGGTGGTTCGACGGCTCTGATTCGCGCCCTCGGCGTTCCAGTCCGAAGCCACCGGCGCCCGCATCCGGGCGCCGCGGAACCCCGCACTGCGCGAGGAGATCCTGCATGCGTGCGAAGACCACGCGGCGGGGACGCGCGCGAGGCGGAGCAGCGCTGCTGCTCCTGGGCCTCGTCGCGACCCAGGCCTGCACCACCGCCTCGACCCGTCGTTACCGGGAGCTCGAACGGGACTGGAGCCGCTCCGAGACCGGCGCGGATCCCGTGGACGCAGGCGAGCACCTGTTCGAGGGCGCCGTCCATCTCGATCGCCGCGCCCTGATCGAGCGGGTCCTGGAGCGCAATCCGACCGTGCGCGCGGCCCGCTACGCCTGGCGCGCGGCACTGGCCCGCTACCCCCAGGTGACGGCCCTCGAGGATCCCACGCTGGGTGTCGGGGTGGCGCCGCTCTCCTTCGGATCGAACGAGGTCGAGGACGCCGAGAAGTTCGATCTCAGCCAGCGCTTCCCGTTTCCCGGCAAGCTCCGCCTGCGCGGCGAGGCAGCCCTGGGAGAGGCGGAGGCGGCCTCTCACGATCTCGGCGCGGTGCAGCTCCGGCTCGCGACCCTGGCGTCGCTGCTCTTCGACGACTACTACGTGGCCGCGCGATCCCTCGAGCTCAACGCCGAGCACATCGCCCTGCTCGAGGACTTCCAACGCATCGCCACGGCGCGCTACGAGGCGGGAGCCGCGTCCCAGCAGGATCCGATCCAGGCCGAGACCGAGCTGACCCACGCCCAGCACCGGGAGATCCTGTACTCGACGACGCTGCGCGTGACCGCCGAGCAGATCAACGCCCTCCTGCGCCGCGCACCGCAGATGGCGCTTCCACCGCCTCCGGCGCGAGCCGAGCTGCCCGAGGCGCTGGACCTCCCGATCGATCAGCTGCGCGCCCAGGCCTTGGCCGCCCACCCGGAGCTGGCGGCCGCCGGGGCGCGCATCACCGCCGGGCAGGCGCGCGTGGCCCTGGCCCGTCGCGAGTACTTCCCGGATGTCACCCTGGTCGGGGCCTACGACCGCCTCCGCCCGGCGGACGATCTCCAGCCCTTCGTCGGGATCCAGCTGAGCGTGCCGCTCCAGCTCGGCCGGCGCCGGGCCGCCCTCGAAGAGGCCGAGGCTCGCCTGGAGCAGGTGCGCAGCGAGCGCACGGCGCTCGAGGACGAGGTCCTGGTGGGCGTCGAGAGCGCCGCCGATCGACTCGCCGAAGCCCACCACGAGGTGCACTTCTACGGCGACCGTCTGCTGCCCGCCGCCCGCGATCGCGTCGAGGCGGCCCGGGCCGGCTTCGAGACCGGTCGCAACAGCTTCCTCGCCTTGATCGACGCCGAGCGCAATCTCCGCGACGTGGAGCTCGCCTACGAGCAGACGCTCGCCAACGTGAGCCGGCGCCGCGCCGAGCTCGACCGGGCTCGGGGCCGTGTCCCCGCGCTCGAGTGGTAGGAGGATCCGCGATGAAAGCAACGTACTCGCTGCTCGCGGTCGCTCTTCTCGTCGGAGTCACCGGCTGCGACGGGAATCGATCGGCGCCCGCGGCGGTGCACGCCGACGGGATGACGATCGAGGTGGCCGTCGAGCCCGCGTCCCTGCGCGTGGGAGAGAACACTGTCTGGCTCGAGCTGCGCGGCGAGGACGGACGGGCCGCCGCGGGCGCCGAGGTCGAGGTGTCGGTGCGCATGCACGCGATGGGTGCGATGCCCGCCATGGGCGGTCCGGCGGCCGTCACCGAGCTGGGCGGGGGCCGCTACCGGGCCGATTTCGAGCTCGGCATGGGAGGTACCTGGAACATCGAGATCGCCGCGCGGATCGCCGCGGGTCCCACGGCGCGTGTCGAGGGCTCGCTGACCGTCGGCTCGCCCGGCGTGCGTCTCAAGGGGGCGCCCACGGGCGCATCCGAGGCCGCGGGGAAACCCACGCCGGACGACCGCCCCCCCGGCGAGTTCCGGATCGAGCCGAGCCGACTCCAGCGCATCGGCGTCAAGGTGGCGCGCGCGCAGAAGAAGCCCATGACCGTGTCGTTGCGCACCGTGGGCCGGGTCGTCTCGGAGGAGACGACCCTCGAAGACGTCTCCCTCAAGGTGCGCGGCTGGGTCGGGGAGATCCACGTCGACGCCGTGGGCGATCCCGTGGAGCGGGGAGAGGTGCTGTTCGCGGTCTACAGTCCCGAGCTGTACGCGGCCCAGGAGGAGTACCTCCAGGCGCTGCGCAGCCAGCAGCGCGCGCGGACCACCGCCGCTCCCGATCGCGCCGACTACCTCGTGACGTCGGCGCGCAACCGCTTGCGGCTGTGGGACATCGCCGACGCGGATCTCGATCGGGTCGAGCGGGCGGGCAAGCCGATCGAGCATCTGCCGATCCGCGCGCCGGTCAGCGGCTACGTGGCCGAGAAAAACATCGTAGAGGGCGCGGCCTTCGCGCCCGGCGATCGCCTCTACCGGATCGCCTCGCTCACTCACGTCTGGATCGAGGTCCAGGTCTACGAGTCCGATCTGCCGCTGGTGGAGGCGGGCCAGCGCGCCACCGTCACGCTGCCCTATCTGCCCGAACGGCGCCTCGACGCGGAGGTCGCCTACGTCTATCCCACTCTCGATCGCGCGACGCGCACCGGGCGCCTGCGCCTCGAGCTCCCCAACCCGGATCGGGCGCTCCGGCCCGACATGTACGCGAACGTCCAGATCCACGCCGACCGCGGAGAGCGGCTCGTCGTCCCGGAATCCTCGGTGCTCCACGCCGGGGAGCGCAGCTTCGTGTTCCGCGCCCTCGGCGATGGCCGCTTCCGACCCCAGGCCGTCGAGGTGGGTCTGCGCAGCGGCGACGAGGTGGAGATCCGCGAGGGAATCTCGGAGGGCGACGAAATCGTCACCTCGGGCACGTTCCTGATCGCGTCCGAGAGCCGGCTTCGGGCGGCGCTGGAGCAGTGGTGAGCGACGGCCGACAGCACGACGAGGTCGCGGGGCCGATCGCGCGGCTGATCGAGGCGTGCTCCCGCCATCGCGGGCTCACGCTTCTGGCGGTGATCGCCGCGGTCGCCTGGGGCGTGACCTCGCTTCGGCACACCCCCCTCGACGCGATTCCCGACCTCTCCGACGTCCAGGTGATCGTCTTCACCGAGTGGCCGGGACAGAGCCCCAATCTGGTCGAGGACCAGATCACCTACCCGATCTCGGCACGGCTGCTCGCGGCGCCGAAGGTCCGGTCGGTGCGCGGACAGTCCTTCTTCGGGCTGTCCTTCGTGTACGCGATCTTCGAGGACGGCACCGACCTCTACTGGGCGCGCAGCCGGGTGCTCGAGTACCTGAGCGGCGTGGCGGGGCAGCTCC
>CAZZFT010000180.1:0-9656 GCA_964653555.1 uncultured Spirochaetales bacterium
GCCGCATCCTCGACCCGCAGGTCGTGGGGGACGAGCACTACGAGGTCGCGCGCGGGGTCCAGGAGACGCTCCAGAAGTACAAGGACCTCCAGGACATCATCGCCATCCTCGGCATGGACGAGCTCTCCGAGGAGGACAAGATCACCGTTTCGCGGGCGCGAAAGCTCGAGCGCTTCTTCTCCCAGCCCTTCCACGTGGCCGAGCAGTTCACCGGCACTCCGGGCGTCTACGTGCGACGCGAGGACACGATCCGGGGCTTCAAGGAGGTCCTGGACGGCAAGCACGACGACCTGCCCGAGCAGGCCTTCTACATGGTAGGCACGATCGAGGACGCGATCGCCAAGGCGAAGCGGCTCGCCTGAACGGCGAGGTCGCGAGGAGGCCCCGATGCCGCTCGATCTGACGATCGTCACGCCTGCGGGCTCCGCCTACCGCGGAGAGGTGGACGCCGTCGTGCTTCCGGGCAGCGAGGGCGACTTCGGCGTGCTGCCCGAGCACGAGCGCTTCCTTTGCCCGCTGCGGGTGGGGGAGCTGCAGATCCAGCACGGCGGCCACACGACCTACGCCGCGGTCTCCGAAGGGTTCGCGGACGTCTCCGGCAGCGAGGTGGCGGTGCTGGTGGAGTCCTGCGAGCTCGCCGACGAGATCGACGCGGCCCAGGCGCAGCTGGCCGTGCAGCGCGCCGAGGAGGGCCTCGCGGCCCTCGATCGCGACGCCGAGGCGGCTCGCGTCGCCGAGTTCGAGACGGCCCTCGCACGCGCGCGCAACCGGCTCTCGGTGAGCCAGCGCAAGTAGCGCCGCTCACCCCAGGACCGGTCGAGACGGGCGGAGCGTCTCCCGGGCGTCCGGAGAAGATCCCGAAATTCGCCCCAAAACCCCGGGCTCCAGGGGGTGCAGCCCGCATGAGGTGTGCCGCCTACGGCGCGCCATCGCGGAAAAATCGCGGCTCGCTGCGAGCCGAAACGAGGTCCGCGGGCTACCTACCCTACTCGGCCCTTCCAGAACCCCCCTGTCCCGCGGACCCTTTGCGACTTGCCAACCCGGCTCTCCATGGCCTGCTTCTCGTCTGCCTGGTGCCCGCCGCGGCGCTCGCCGCGGTCCCGTTCCAGCGCCAGCCGCTCGACGCGGGCACGCCCTTCGCTGCCACCGCCAACGCGCTGGCCGATCTCGACGGCGACGGGCTCGCGGACGCGGTCGTCGCCGACGGCGGGAACGTGCTGTGGTACCCCGCTTCGGACGGCGTGGGGAGGACGCTGCTCGCGGGAGGCGCGGGCGCGGCAAGCGAGGGCCTCGCGGCCGGCGATCTCGACGGCGACGGCGACCTCGACCTGGCACTCGCCAACGGCATCTGGCTCGAGCACCCGGGCCCGGCCGGCGACCCGCTCGGCGATCCGTGGCCGGAGCACGGCTACGGCACCGGGCCGGGACAGGGGGTCGCCCTGGCCGACCTGGACGCGGACTCGGATCTCGACATCGCGCGCCGCGACGCCGGTGGGCTGCTGATCCAGCTCTACCTCCAGGGCCCGGGCGGTGCTTTCAGCGAGGTGGCGGCGATCTCGGCACCGCCGGGACGCGGCTTCGCCCTCGCGTGGATCGACGGCGACACCGCGATCGACATCGCGCTCGGAGACCGCTGGCTGGCGAACCCGGGCAATCCCGCCGGCGCCTGGAGCGAGTTCCTCTACGGCGCCTCGCCCGCGAGCGAGACCGACTTCCGCGTCGCCACCGGGGACGTCGACGGCGACGGACGCCTCGACGTGGTGACGGCGCCAGAGCAGGGGCCGGGTGCGACAGGTCGGATCCTCTGGCAGCGCGCGCCCGCGGATCCGCGCGCGGAGCTCTTCGAGGAGACGGAGATCGTCGCGGCGACCGAGGCCGTGCACCGCTCCCTCGAGGTCGGCGACTTCGACGCCGACGGAGACCTCGACGTGCTCACCGCGCGCACCGGGGAGGGCGTGCTGGCGGCGTATCCACCCGAGATCACCCTGCTGCGCAACCGCGGGTCGGGCATCACCTGGGACGCCGAGGTGGTGGCCCCGGTCGCCGCGTACCAGGTCCGCGCCGGCGACCGCGACGCCGACGGCGACCTCGACTTGTTCGGCACCGACGGCGTCGCGGTGGACGCGTGGTCGAACCTCGGCGCGACCCGGAGCCACGCGATCTGGAAGCGGCTCTCCACCGCGACCGGGGATCTCGAGCTCCCCAGCCTCGGCGGCAACCAGCAGACGGCGGCGCTGATCTTCGACGTCGATCTCGACGGCCGCCTGGACCTCGTGATCACCGAGCGCACCGCCTCGCCCTCCGTCGTCTGGTACCACCGCCAGCCACCGGGCTGGGAGCGGCACGTGATCGACCCGGAGATCCTGCCGATCGAGGCGGGCGGACACTTCTACGACATCGACGGCGACGGCGATCTCGACTTCGCGATGGGCGGCGACTCGGACAGCAACCAATGCTGGTGGTGGGAGAACCCGCTCCCCGACGGCGACGTGTTCGGCACCTGGAACCGCTACCTGATCAAGGACGGCGGCGCGTTCCAGCACCACGACATGCGTTTCGACGACATCGACGGCGACGGCCAAGTCGAGCTCGTGTACTGGAATCAGGGTGCGGGCATCTTCGTCGCCGAGATCCCGGCGGATCCCAAGGCGGGTCCCTGGCCCGCGACCCTGATCTACAACGCCACCGAGCGCTCCGAGGGTCTCGCCACCGCCGACGTGGACGGCAACGGCATCGTCGACATCGTCGCCGCCGGCCGCTGGTTCGAGTACACGGGTCCCGGCTCCTTCGTCGAGCACGTCGTCGACCCGACGATGGCGTTCACGCGCGCAGCGGCGGGGCAGCTGGTCGCGGGCGGCTGGCAGGAGCTGGTGTTCGTGATCGGAGACAGCAAGCCCTCCGCCGGCATCGACGGCAAGGGGCCCCTGCGTTGGTACGAATGGGACGGCAGCCAGTGGGTCGGCCACGACCTGCTGCCCTTCGACACGGACCATGGACACAGCCTCGACGTCGCCGACCTGAACCAGGATGGCCATCTCGACATCTGGAACGCGGAGATGAACCTGCTCGGCAACGTCGACGCCGCCAACCGGGTCTTCTACGGCGACAGCCTCGGTCACTTCACCCTCCAGGAGGTGTCGCTCGGTGTCGGCAACCACGAGTCGAAGCTCGGCGACCTCGACGGCGACGGGGACCTCGACATCCTCGGCAAGCCCTTCAAGACGGAGGCGCCCGGTCTCAACATCTGGATCAACGAACGGATCGACCCGGGAGTGCTGCCGATCGACCGCTGGACCCGCCACAGCGTCGATCCCGACATGCCCTGGCTGGCGGTCCAGGTGAACGCCGCCGACATCGACGGCGACGGCCGCAACGACATGATCTCGGGCGGCTGGTGGTATCCGAGTCCCGGCAACGACTACAGCCAGCCCTGGGAGAGACGTCTGATCGGCTCGCCGCTCAACAACGCGGCACTCGTCTACGACTTCGACGGAGACGGCGATCCCGACATCCTCGGCACCTCGGGTCAGAGCCAGCAGCCCACCCACCCGGGCAGTGTCCAGCTCTATTGGGCGCGCAACGACGGCGCCGGCAACTTCACGATCCTGAACAACATCACCCCGGGCAACACCACCAACGAGGCCGACGCGTTCGTGCAGGGCATTACCCCCCCCACGCGCTTCACCCCGGGTGGTCCGCTGCAGATCGCGATCTCGTGGAACTTCGGCGAGTTCGACCAGTCCGGCGTGGACATGCTGACGCTCCCCGACGACCCGGTGAACGAGGTCTGGCCGCTGCAGACGATCCACCCCTTCTCCGAGGGAGAGGAGCTCCAGCCGGCGGACCTCGACGGCGACGGCGACATCGACCTGTTCCAGGGCTCCGGCTGGCTGCGCAACGAGAATCCCGGATGGACCCGGTTCGACGTCACCACGCTGATCGGAAACAACGAGCCTTACGACGACGCGGACCGCGTGAGCCTGGCCGACCTCGACGGCGACGGCGATCTCGACGCCGCGGTCGGGCTGCTCTACCAGTCCTCCCGCATCCCCACCGACATCGTCTGGCTCGAGCACCCCGTGGACCCGACGTCGGAGTGGCCGCTCCACGTCGTCGGCACCGGGATCGGCGGCGGCTTCGCGATGAGCATCGCCGACTTCGACAATGACGGGGACCCGGACATCACCGTCGGAGAGCACGCGCTCCAGAGGCGCCTGCTGATCTTCGAGAACTCGGGCGACGCGTCCTCGTTCATCCAGCGCGTGATCGATCCCGGTGGAAGCGAGATCGACCACCACGACGGCGCGATCGCCTTCGACTTCGACGGCGACGGCGACCAGGACATCCTGTCCCTCGGCTGGCGCACCCAGACCCTGTGGCTGTTCGAGAACGACGCGCTGAACCTGCTCGAGCTGATCGACACCGAGCCACCTACGGCGCCCACCTCGCTCCAGGCGTCCGCCTACTCCTCCTCTCGGGTCGACCTGAGCTGGCAGCGCTCCTTCGACAACGTCGACGTGGGGGGCTACGAGATCTATCGCGACGGCGCGCTCGCCGGCAGCTCGACGGAGCTCGCCTTCAGCGACACGGGCCTCGTCGAGCAGACGCCCTACAGCTACACCGTGGTCGGCCGCGACCTCCAAGGCAATCCGTCGCCGCCTTCGGCGCCGACGGTCATCACCACGCCGGTGGCCGAGACGATAGCGCCGACCCTTCCCCTGCCGGTGTGGATCGTCGCCCTGCCCACCCGCACCCGCGTCAAGTGGAACCCGGCCTGGGACAACGTCGGCGTGGTCGGCTACCGCGTGTACCGGGACGGAGCCTTGATCGGGACGGCCTGGGGCGCCACCGCCAGTGAGTTCGTCGACGAGGGCGTCGTCCCCGATACCGACTACGAGTACGCGGTCTCGGCCTTCGACGCGGAGGGCAACGAGTCGGATCCACTGCTGACCGCGCAGAGTGTCACCTCCGCGCCGGCCCCCACCGGACTCTGGGCGGCCTTCGGCTTCGACGGCACGGGGACTACTGCGCTCGATTCCTCGGGGAACCTCAACCACGGCGAGCTCGAGAACGGCGCGCTGCGCTCGCCGCAGGGACGCTTCGGCGACGCGATCGACTTCGGCGGGTCGTCGGGAGACGTCGACCTGGGCGGCCTCGACGTCTACACGCCCGGCATGACGCTCATGCTCTGGCTCTACGCCGACGACTTCAAGACCGACGACGCGCGCCTGGTCTCGAAGTCCACCAGCTCAGCGGAGCAGGACCACGTGTGGATGCTGAGCACGATCGCCGGTCCCCACCTGCGCTTCCGCCTGCGCACGAACGGTGTGACCACCACGCTGATCGGGAACGCCGGCACGCTCTCCCCGGGAACCTGGACCCACGCGGCCGTCACCTACGACGGGACCGAGATGCGGATCTACCAGGACGGGTCGCTCGTGGGCAGCGCGCCGAAGACCGGCGCGATCGCGGTCGATCCGACCGTGGATGCCTGGATCGGCGCCAATCCGGGCCAGATCCGCCAGGTGTTCGACGGCCGGATCGACGAGGTCAAGATCTTCGGCCGCGCGCTCTCCGAAGCGGAGATCCAGAGCGAGATGAACCAGGCGATCGTCGAGCCGACGGCGCCCTCGGTGCCGGGCCTGTCGCCGCTCGGCATCGGGCTCGTGTGCGCCGGGATCCTGGGGGCCGCCTCGGCCCGCACGCGGCGCGCGTCAGTCGGCGTCCGCCGCCGCCAGTAGGCCGTCGGTCTGCCAGCGGGCGAGCCAGGCCGCGGCCCGCGCCGGGGCTTGCTCGGCACCGATGTGCAGGGCGAGCTCCTCGCACAGCTCGCCGAAGCGCGTGCCAGCGCGCGCTCGCGCGAGGCACCGGGCCTCCTCGTCGAGCAGCTCGCGGTGGCGCACGCGCTCCGCGACGCGCCACACGCACACGTGACCTCGCGCCGGCTCGAGGGAGGGAAGAGGCGTGTCGGCCTTGTGGGCGCGCAGAACGCCTCGCACGGGCCAGTCGAGGGCGAGCTGGCGCAGGGCGGGGACGAAGCGCAGCCGCAGCGACGCCCAGCGCTCGGGCGCGATCCGCTCCAGGGCGGCGCGCGGCAGCGGGGCGGCGTCGGCGGCGTCGAAGGCGTCGAGGCAGGCGCGTTCGAGCGCCGCCAGATCCGCGGCCCAGGGACACGCGCGCCGGAAGGGTTCGGCCGACGCGGCGCGGGCCAGGTAGTCGGGCAGGTGGTCCCCCGCATGGCGCAAGGAGGGATGAGACGGCGGATGGACCAGGAGATAGGCGGTCACCAGGTCGTGGAAGAGCGTCTCGCCGAGACACGCGCGCAGCGCGCCGTGGTCCTCGCACAGCGCGTCGTGGATGCGGAAGAAGTAGGCGTTGGCGTAGATCTCGAGGCGTGCCGCCGCGTCGGCGCGGACGTCACCCGCGAGGAGCGCTGCGAAGTCGTCCTTCAGCTCGCCTACGCCCCCGGGCGCGGTGATCCAGCTGCGCAGCCGCCCCTGCGCCTCCGAGAGCAGACCGACGGAGCGCTGACATCCCGGGCGCACGGGAGGAGCGCTCCCCGCGCGACGCGGCTCGCCGCGTCCGAGATCCGGCGGGGCGGCCCGGTCGAGGATCTCCTTCGCACGCGCCGCCTCGCGCTCCAGGTCGTCGTAGCCGGGCAGTCGATCGTCCCACTCGATCAGCGTCGAGACCCGTCCGAGCCGCGCGACGACCCGCTCGAACAGCTTCCACACCTCGTCGCGGATCGGGTGGTCGTGGGTGTCGATCAGGAGCGGGCCGTGTTCGCTGTGGCCCGCCAGGTGGATCTGGATCACGCGCCCGGCCGGGATCGCGTCCAGGTAGGCCTCCGGGTCGAAGCCGTGGTTGTGCGCGCTGACGAAGACGTTGTTCACGTCGAGCAGGATGTGGCAATCCCCCTGCTCCGCCACGGAGCACAGGAACTCCCACTCGGTCATCCCGTCGGCGCGGAAGGTGGCGTAGGAGGAGACGTTCTCGATCGCGATCCGGCGTCCGAGCCGGTCCTGCACCGCGCGGATCCGGCTCGCGACACGCTCGACCGCTTCCTCCGTGTACGGAAGGGGCAGGAGGTCGTGCAGGTTGCGGCCACCCACGCCGGTCCAGCACAGGTGGTCCGAGACCCAGGCGGGCTCGACGCGCGCGGCGAGCTCGGCGAGCCGCGCCAGGTAGGACTCGTCGAGGGCGTCGGTCGAGCCGAGGTTCATCGCCACGCCATGCAGCACGACGGGACGGTGGGAGCGGACCTCGTCGAGCACGCGGCGGGGGCGGCCCCCCGCCTCCATGTAGTTCTCGGAGAGGGCCTCGAACCAGTCCACGCCCAGTACGCCCCGAGGTGCCCGTTCGAGCACCTCGGGGTAGTGCTGGGTGCGCAGGCCGACCCCGACGCCCAGATACGGTGCGTCGGAGGCCAGGCGCTAGCCCTCCTGCATCTCGGCCTTGGCCTTCTCGCACTCTTCCTTCGTGAGATTGAGGAAGCCCTTGCCCTTGCACGAGTTGTGACCGGCGCACTCGCTGCGGGCGGTCTTGCAGGCGCTCTGGCCCTTGCAGGCGTTCACGCCCTGGCACGCGACCTTCGCCTCGTCGCCGCCCTCGTGCATGTCGGCGAGGGCGACACCGGCGCTGCCGGCGACGAAGAGCGAAGCGGCCGCCGCGGCAAGGATCTTGGATCGGGACGTCATCGAGTTCCTCCTGCTGATCGGGATGTCCGAACCGTCGGAGGATAGGATGTCCGCGGGGCCGGATCGGCTCGCCGCGCGAAGCCGTCGGGCCGGGAGGCCGACTCTGCGGTCGGCCGACGCGCAGCGAGCCGCAGGCGAGCGAAGGCGGGCTCCTGCCCGGCTAGCCCCGGGAGGCCTTCAGGCGGACCTTGCCGCCCTCGATCTGGACGCGGAAGCGGAACTCGCTGTCGTCGCCGAACTTCTCGCGCAGCGCGGCGCGCTGCTTCGAGATCACCCGTTCGAGCTTCTCGCGCGACAGCCCCTCGACGCTCTCGCCGCAGGCGAGTCGCGCGTCGACGTAGCTGCGATAGAGGTCCTCGCCGGTTCCGCCGGCCGATCCACCGTCCGAGCGGGCGCCGTTCGCGCCGGAGTCCTCGTGGATCTGGGCGCGAAAGCGGTGCCGTTCGTAGGTGCCGGCCTCGATCCGGCGCTGGGTCTCGTCCCACTGACGTCGGTGGGACTGATAGCGGGAGCAGATGCTGCTGAACTTGAAGCGGGCGGCGGTGTTCTTGATCGCCGAGCTCGTCAGCTTGTGGATCGCCTTGTTGATCTCGCCGCGCAGCTGGACCGGCTCCCGGGGCCGGTTGCCGAGGAAGTACTGGTCGTAGTCTCGCTTGAGCTGCCCGAGCTTGAAGTCGAGCAGGCGCAGCTCCTCGTCGATCTCGTCGGCCGCCACCCGGGGCCTCCCGAGGGCCCCATCGGGCGGAGGAGGCCCGTTCTTGAGGTGAAACCAGCCCATTCGACGGTCTCCGGGCTGCCTTCTGGCGAAGCAAAGCTGCCGGAGGATGCCGGGGCGCGGCCAGCGGACGCAGGAACCGGCGCGTCATGATCCGTGACGACCGCGAGGACGTTGCGTCATCGCGTCAATAGATGCGTCAGATCCAGCAGCGCCGCATCGACCTCGTCGCCGGGCGCAAGGGCGGGGATCTCTCCCAGCAGCGGCGCTCCCGGGGCACGGCGCAGCTCGGCCAGATTTGCTTCGTCCGCGGGCGGGAGCGGCGGTCCGAGGCGGTTGATCACCACGCCGCGCACCGCGAGGCCGCGGGCTCGCGCCGCCTCGAGCGTGAGCCGGGTGTGGTTGATCGTGCCGAGCGAGGCGCGGGCGACCACTAGCAGGGGCAGCCCCAGGCGCAGCGCGAGGTCGCCCATGGTCGCCCCCTCGTCGTCGATCGGGACCAGCAGCCCGCCGGCGCCCTCCACGACGAGCCACTCGCGTCGCGCCGCCAGGCGGGCGAAGGCGGCGTCGATGCGCGTCAGATCCACCTGGCGTCCCTCGGCCCGCGCCGCGACGCTCGGGGCGGCGGGCAGTCCGAAGCGCTCGGGACACACGTCGTCGAGCGGGTCGCCACCGCCGGCCGCCTCGCGCAGCGCCTGGGCGTCGAGAGGACCGCCGGCGCCGACCCCGGTCTCGATCGGCTTCATCGCCCCCGCGTCGATGCCCTGCGCGCGCAGCGCGCGCACGAGCGCGCGCGCCACCACGGTCTTTCCCACTCCCGTGTCGGTGCCCGTCACGAAGACACCCCGGACGGCGCTCACCGGGCCCGGTCCACCTCGTCGACGACCGCCTCCGCCAGCGCGTCGATCTCGTCCTCGCCATGGCTCGCCATCGGCGTCAGGCGCAGACGGGCGGTGCCCTCGGGCACCGAGGGGTGCCGGATGCCCTGGGCGTAGAAGCCGCGCTCGAGCAGGCGCTCGCAGACCGCCATCGCGGCGCCGTTCTCACCGATCCGCACCGGAACGATGTGGGTGGTGCTCGGCCGCGTATCGACGCCGCGCGCGGCGAGGCGCTGACGCAGGCGCGCGGCATTCGCCTGGAGGCGCTCCCGACGCCACGGCTCGCGGCGCGCGATGCCGAGCGCGGCCCGGGCCGCCGCGACCTGGGGCGGCGCCAGCGCGCAGGTGAAGATGAAGGAGCGCGCC
>CAZZFT010000181.1:0-9380 GCA_964653555.1 uncultured Spirochaetales bacterium
CTGTTCGAGGCGGCCGACGACCGCGAAGAGGCGCAGGTGGTGGTGCGCGAGATCCTGTCGCTCGTGCGCGACGAGGGCCGCTTCTACCGCGAGTGCGCGATCTTCTACCGCACCAACGCGCAGTCACGGGTGTTCGAGGAGGAGCTGCTGAAGTACGACGTGCCCTACGTCGTGGTGGGCGGCGTACGCTTCTACGACCGCGCGGAGGTCAAGGACGCGCTCGCCTACCTGCGCCTGGTGCTCAATCCCACCGATGCGGCCGCGCTGCGCCGGATCGTCAACAGGCCCGCGCGCGGCATCGGGAAGACGAGCGTGGAGCGCGCCGAAGCGATCGCGGCGCGCGATGGCGTGACGCTGCTAGAAGGCTTGCGCCGCTACGCGCAGAGCGACGAGGGAGCGCGCGTGGCCGCGAAGATCCGCCGCTTCCTGCGCCTGCTCGAGCTGCTCGGCGAAGAAGTGCCTGCCGCCGCTCCGGCCCGCGCGCTGGCCGCGGTCCTCGAGCGCTCGGGCTATCTCGCGGCCCTGGAACGCGAGGGCGGGCCCGAGGCCGAGGGCCGGCTCGAGAACCTGCGCGAGCTGCTCGCGGCAGCCGAGGACTTCCACCGCGCCAACGCCGAGGTTCCGGACGACGAGCGGAGCGAGCTCGAGCTCTTCCTCGATCAGGTGGCCCTGGTCTCCGACGTCGACCAGTACGACCGCCAGGGCGACCAGGTGTCGCTGATGACCGTCCATTCGGCGAAGGGTCTCGAGTACCCGATCGTGTACCTGGTGGGGATGGAGGAGGGGATCTTTCCGCACGCGGGGGCGCTGCGCGACGAGTCGGGTCTCGAGGAGGAGCGGCGCCTCTGCTACGTGGGGATGACGCGCGCGATGGAGCGCCTGACGATCACCAGCGCCGCGGAGCGCCTGCGTTTCGGCTCGCGCACCTACGGCGTGCCCTCGCGCTTCCTGTCCGAGATCCCGCCGGCGGTGGTGGAGCGCCTGGGGTCCCGCGTTCGCAGTCGCTCCGACGCGCCGACCCGACGCGGAGCGCACTACGACTACTCCTACGCGCAGGCGGAGCCCGACGAGAGCGGGGGCATCGCACGCGGCATGCGGGTGCGGCATCCGCACTTCGGCACCGGCGTCGTGATCGCCGTCATGGGCAGCGGCGCCTCCCAGAAGCTCAAGATCCAGTTCGAGCGCGCCGGCGTGAAGACCCTGATGCTCAAGTTCGCAAACCTCGAGCTCGGTTGAGGCCGCGCGCAGCGAGCCGGAGGCGAGCGGAGGTCGGACGCAAGCGAGCCGGGCCCGGATAATGCCGAAGGCGCCTCCGGGGGGAGGAGTAGACCCCGGAGGCGCCTGGTCGGCAGGAACGAATCCGATCGAGAAGTGGGCTGCGTCCCTCGCAACCGGACCCTACGACACCGCCGCCGTGGATCGGTTCACCGCTCGGCGCGCAGGTCGCCGGGCCCCTTCAGCTCCAGCACGTTTCCGTCCGGATCACGGATGTAGAGCGAGGGGCCCATCCCCTCGGCCCCGTAGCGCTGGCCCACGTCGCCCGCTTCCACTCCGGCCTCCCGCAGGCGGGCCCGAATGGCGGCCTCGTCGAAGGAGGCGAGCTGGAGAGCCAGGTGGTCGAGGTTGCGCCCGTCTTCCCCTGGGGGCGAGCCCCCCGCACGGCCGAGGGGACCCGCCACGTCGACGAGATCGATCAGGCCGGTGCCGGCCCGCAGCTGGACGAGGCCGAGCGCCTCGATCCGCCGCTCCTCGCGGCAACCGAGCACGTCGACGTAGAACCGCCGCGAGCGCTCGGGATCGCGCACCCGCAGCACCACGTGATCGAGCCCGCGGATCTGGATCGCACCCATTCGCCCCGTGCCGCCCTCCGCTCAGCCCTCGGAGAGCTGGGCGAGCTGGCGGCGCGCCGCGTCCGCCTCGGGGAAATCGCCCGCTGCGATCGCCGCCTCGAACATCGCCCGCGCGCGCTCCGTCTCGCCGGCCTCCTGCAGCGCGAGGCCCAGCCGGTAGCGCCGGGAGGGCACCGATCCGTCGGCGTCCACTGCGGCCTGGAGCGCCTCCACGGCCTGGTCGTACTCCCCGCGCTGGTAGTGCACCCACCCGAGCGTGTCGAGCACCGCGGGCGAGGCGCTCCGGCGGCGCGCCTCCTCGGCGAGGGAGAGCGCCAGGTCGAGCTCTTCGCCCCGCTCGGCGAGCAGCCACGCGAGATCGTTGCGGGCGCCCGCCACCTCGGGATGACGGCGCACGACGTCGCGCAGGCGCTCGATCGCCGCCGAGGTCTCGCCCGAGGAGAGCGCGAGCTGCGCGGAGGCGTAGGCGTAGGCACCTGCGCGCGGCGCGGCTTCGTAGGCGCGGTCGAAGAGCGCGATCGCGCCCGCCGAATCGCCCGCCGCCGCGCGTAGCCTCGCCAGGCCGCCGAGGGCGGCCGCGCGATGGGGATCGATGACGAGCGCGCGCTCGAAGGACGCCTGCGCCTCCTCGGAGCGCTTCGCCGAGGCCAGCGCGCTGCCGCGCAGGACGAGCAATCCCGCGTCGTCGGGCGAGCGGGAGAGTGCATCGTCGATGCGCGCGATCGCATCCGCGGGCCGCCCTGCCTCGATCTCGAGCGCGACCACCTGCTCCAGCACCTCGCGCGCCGCCGGTGCGCCGAGGTCGACCCCGCTCTCCTCCGCAGCCGCGAGGCCGGCGGCGGGGCCGGCGACGCGTCCCTCCAGGAGCACGCGCTCGCGCAGGGCCTCGATCGCGAACCCGCGCTCCTCCAAAACGCCGATCGCCTTGCGCGCGCGATCCACCCGGCCGAGTCCCAGCAGCGCGCGGGCGGCGATCGCGTAGGGTTCGGGCTGCTGCTGTCCGCCCCGCCCGCGCAGGGCCAGGTTCGCGAAGGTCAGCGCCTGTTGGTACTGGCCCCGGTCGAGGTAGAGCCGGGAGAGATCGAGAGCGGCATCGGTCTCGGCATTGTTCGCCCGCACGGCCTCCCGGAGCTCCGAGATCGCCCGATCGAAGTCGCCGAGGTCGCGCGCGGCGATGCCCGCCAGGTAGTGCGCCCCGGCGTTGTTGGGCCACTCGCGAATGCCCTTCTCGAAGGCCTCGAGCGCCGGGCCCGGCTCGCCGCGAGCCAAGTGGATGCGCCCGCGCAGCAGCTCTGCGTAGGCCGTCTGGGAGAGGCCATCGGCGATCGCGGAGGCGCGGTCGAACTGTCCCATGTCGATCAGCACGTCGGCCTGGACGAAGAGCACTCGCTCGTCGTCGCCTCCGGAGATCGACAGCACCTTGTCGATCGCCTCGAGCGCCTTGCCGGGCTCGCCGCGCGCCCGATAGAACGACGCGAGCAGCCCCCAGGCGGCCGACGAGTGGAAGGTCTCGACGGCATCGCGCAGCACCTGCTCGGCGGGCCCGGGCTCGCCCACCGACTGGAGCCGCGCCGCCAGGCCCTGGCGGAGGTCGAGCTTGTCGGGTGCGGCCTTCACGGCCTTGCGCCACAGCTCGGTTCCCCGCTCGGGCTCCCCGATGCCGTCGAAGAAGGACACCAGGTGATCGAGCACGATCGTGTCGGTCGGCGAGCGCGAGGCGCAGTCCTCGTAGAGCGCCTTCGCCTTCTCGGTGTCCTTCAGCACGTCCTGGGCGAAGATCGCCGGGGAGAGGCACGAGCGGCTGCGGAAGTCGGGGTCGTCGCTCTCCTGTCCCATGCGCTTGAGCAGCTCGTGCTCGCGCTCGGCCTCCTCCAGGCGACCCAGCGCGGCGAGCACCGTCGCGTGCAGCGCGCGCACGCCGTAGTCGTCGGGATACAGGGTCACGAGGCGGTCGCTGTCGCGGTAGGCGGCCTCGGGATTCCGGGCGGCGAGGTAGGCCTTGGCGCGGATGCGCATGGCCGTCTGACGCTCCGGATCGACGACGAGCACGCGATCGGCGGCGCGGACCGCCTCGTCGTAGTTGTGGGTCTGGAAGTGGGTCGACGCGAGCAGCACTCCGGCGCTGATCTCGTAGCTCGACGACTCGGCCGCCTTCTCGAGGGGCCACACCGCCTTCTCGGGCTCGCCGGTCTGCACGAGCGCGAGACCGAGCCGGTAGTTCGCCTCGGGCTGCTCGGGATCGACCTCCAGCACCTTCTGCAGCTCGGCGATCGAGGCGTCGAACTGGCCCACTCCTTGGAGCGCGCGCACCTGCTCCATCCGCGACTCGACGCCGCCGCAGCCGGCGGCGAGCAGCAGACACGCGAGGACGAGGGCTCCGCGCCGCTCCGCCGCGCTGCACCGCTGCCCCGATCGGCGCTGCGCCCGAGCGCGAGGGCGGAGCGGTAGGACGGAGCGGTACATCGGTCGGCGGAACCTCGCGCTGGCAGCGGGACCGCCGAGTATAGAGCGGCGGCGCTCGCTTGCGGGCGCGTCCTCGCGACGCCCGACTCCGCCCCGGCCCTCAGCCCTTGCGGTACTGCGTCTCGAGCGCGGACCGGGTGCGGTGGCTCTCCAGGGCGAGCTCGATCAGGCGGTCGAGCAGCGCGGGGTAGGGCAGGCCCGAGGCCTCCCACAGGCGCGGATACATGGAGACGTCGGTGAAGCCGGGAAGGCTGTTGACCTCGTTGACGAAGATCGCGTCGCTCTTCCGGTCCACGAGGAAGTCGACGCGACCGAGCCCGCGGCCCTCGAGCGCCCGGAAGGCGACGATCGCGGCCTCGCGCAGCTCCTGCACCAGCTCCTCGGAGACGGGAGCCGGCACCAGCAGCTCCGTCGCCTCGTCGACGTACTTCGCCTCGTAGTCGTAGAAGTCGCGGTTCGTCCGGATCTCGCCGGGGATCGAGGCTTCGACGTCGTCGTTGCCGAGCAACGCCACCTCGATGTCGCGCGCGGCGATGCCCCGCTCCACGAGCAGCTTCGTGTCGTAGCGGATCGCGTCCCGCAGGGCGGGCAGCAGCTCGGCCTCGCTCGCCACCCGATGGATCCCGACGCTGCTGCCCAGGTTTGCGGGCTTCACGAAGACGGGCAGCGAGAGCGCGTCGAGCACGCGCCGCGCGCATCCTCCCGGGTCGCGGGCGAGCTCGGCGTGACGCACGCAGAGGAAGGGCAGCACGGGCAGACCGGCTTCGGCGAGCAGCCGCTTGCTGACCTCCTTGTCCATCTGGACCGACGACCCCAGCACGCCGGAGCCCACGTAGGGGACCTCCGCCAGCTCGAGCAGACCCTGGAGCGAGCCGTCCTCGCCGCCGCGTCCGTGGACGATCGGGAACACCACGTCGAGTCCCGACACCGCGGCCTCGCCGCTCGCGCTCACGAGCGCCCGCTCGCCGGGGACCGCGGGCAGGCCGACCTCCTGACCCTGCATGCCGGCGGCGGGGGGCAGTGCGGGGGGAGCGAGATGCCAGCGCCCGTCCTGGTCGATCGCGACCAGGACCACGTCGTAGCGGGAGGGGTCGAGGGCGCGGAAGATCGAGCTCGCCGACGCCACCGACACCTCGTGCTCGACGGAGCGACCCCCGAACAGCAATCCGACGCGAAGCTTGCTCATCACCCCTCCAACCCCGTCCGCCCGTGCCCCGTCCCGCGAAGGCTATGGGATTCCGGGGCCGCTGTGTATACGCCCGCCGCGCGCTTCGGTTGACCGGCTCCGGGCCCACTCGTACCCTGCGGTTCGTGTCGGCCATCTCCCCGGAACTCCGTAGGAAAAGCGAGCAGCTCGAGGAGTCCCTGCACGCCGCCGGTCGCCTGCTGGTGGCGTACTCGGGGGGCGTCGACTCCAGCTTCCTCGCGTGGGCGGCCCACCGCGCGACGGCCGGCGCGTCGCTCGCCGTGACGGCCCTCTCCGCCTCCTATCCCCGGTCGCACCGCGAGATGGCCGAGCGCGTGGCGCACGAGTTCGGCATCCCCCACCGCTGCGTCGACACCGCAGAGATGGACGACCCCGCGTATCGGGCCAACCGACCCGACCGCTGCTACCACTGCAAGAGCGAGCTGTTCCGCGTGCTCGGCGGGCTGCGCGAGGAGCTGGGCTTCGACGCCGTGGCCTACGGCGTGAACACCGACGACACCGGCGACTTCCGGCCCGGACACCGTGCCGCCGACGAGCGCGGCGTGCTCTCGCCCTTCCTCGACGCGGGCCTCTCGAAGGCGGAAATCCGCGAGCTCTCGCGGCGCGCCGGTCTGCCCACGGCGGAGCTGCCCGCCTCGGCGTGCCTGTCGTCCCGGCTGCCCTACGGAACCGAGGTCACGCCCGAACGGCTGCAGCAGGTGGAGAGAGGCGAGGAGGCGCTGCGCGGCCTCGGCTTCCGCCAGGTGCGCCTGCGCCATCACGGGGACGTGGCGCGCATCGAGGTCGAGCCCGCCGAGCTCGCGCGCGCGCTCGACCCCCAGATGGCGAGGCGCATGAGCGAAGCCGTGCGTCCGCTGGGGTTCCGTTGGGTGGCCCTGGACCTGGACGGCTACCGCACCGGATCCCTCAACGAGGTGCTGTCGATTCGCAGCGAGCCGTCCGAGCGCTGATCGTGCAGCTGGTCGAGTGCAGCGGTGCACCGCGCGACATGGGCGGTGATCAGGGGAGTGCGCTGCGCAACGAGATCCGCGCGGCCGTCGGCGTGGCTCGTCCGCTCGGCTGGCTGCTTGCCCTGCGCTCGGACGCGGCGACGGCGCGCCTGCTCCGCGACCTGCGCCGGTACTTCCCCCACCAGGCGGAGTGGCTGGAGGGGATGGCGCGCGGCGCCGGCGTTCCACTCCCGGCACTGGCGCGCGCGATCGCCCACGGCGCCCGCGCCGACGCGCCGCCGCCCGTCGTGCTGGCCGCCGCCCACGCCGCCGCAGTGCGCGTCGGGTGTCCGGTCCCGCCGGCTGCGGTGCTCCGTCGCGCGCGGCCCGAGGGACGCTTCGCCTCGATCGAGCTCACCCTGCCGACTTCGCCCGCCCCCGTGCTCGGCGTGAACGAAGCCGGGCTCGCGGTGGCCGCGCTGCCGCGCGGGTGGGCTCCCGGACGCTGCGCCGCCCCGGCGGCGCTCTTCGCCCGCGACTGCCTGGAGCGCTTCGAGCGCGTCGCGCCCGCCCTGGAGTGGTGCATGGCGCGTCCGGCCGGACGCGGCGGCGCCCTGCTGCTGGCCGACGCCCACGGTGAGCGGGTGGCCGTCGACGCTGGCGGCGCGCGCCGCCGGGTGGTCACCGCCGATGAACCCGCGCTGGCGCTCGGGGCGCCGGCGCTCGCGGCCCCGGACTGGTGGAAGGCCGCTCGCGTCGCCTCGCCCGAGGATCTGGAGGCACTGCTCGCGACGGCACTGGCCTCGGCGGCGCCGGGCGCCGGGGCGCCGTCCTTCGTCGACCCGGTGGCAAGGCGCCTGCGCGTGGCGTGCGGCGACGGCTGGCTCCCGGTCTCCGACTAGCACCGCTGTTCCCCGACCGAGGCAGGGCGCGACCATCGGTCAGCTCGTGCTCGGAAGGCAGACGCCGACCTTCTCGAGGCCCGCCAGCATCCTGCGAGCGAGCACCCGGTGGCCCTCGCTGCTCAGGTGCTGGTTCTCCTCGCTCAACCAGTAGTCGGGCCCGGCGGGATAGTCGAAGGGCGGAACGAGGATTCCCAGACCTTCCTGGAAGTCAACGAGCCCGCGCCAGGAGCGGCGCACCGAGTAGTCGGCGAAATTCACGAGCGGGACGTCGTCGGCCAGCTCGACCATCTGCCGCAGCGCGCTCCGATAGGCCCGCTCACCCACCAGGTGGGCGTACTCCGCCGGCACACGGCTGCGTTCGGTCGCCGTGACCGCTTCGATCGCATCGGCTTCGTCGTCGGCTTCCGCCAGTGCGATCAGCCGCTCCAGGCGATCCGTCAGCAGCCAGTGCCGGAGGGAGAAGTCCCGCGGCTCCAGGAGGAAGGCGGGCAGATCCATGTCGTTCCCGACGAAGAGTACCAGGATGCAGTCGGGATCGAGTGCGAGCCCCCGGGTGCGCAGCATCGCCGCCTCCTGGACCGTGGTGTAGCCGTCCACGCCGGTATTGATCGCCTCCACGTGCCGGGTCGTCCGCTGCGCGAGCGAGCTCGCGAGGAGCTCGCCGAAGGTCTGCTCGAATGGGACTCCCTGCCCGAACGTCTGCGAGTCTCCGAGCAGCAGCACCCTGTAGGCATCGGTCCGCTCGGGCTGCCGGATCCCGCCGGTCACCCGGAAGCCCGCGGAGTTCGTGGTGAGACGAGCCCCGTAGTAGCAGGTGTCGACGTCGGACTTGAGCTCGTAGATCAGATCCGGGTCAGGGCTCGGCCGGACGATCTCTCCCAGCTTCGCCTGCGGCGCAGCTCCCTCGCAGGTGCCGGCGAAGGGCGGCGGAAAGCGTCCCGCAGCTCGCGCGAGCATCTCGGAGGGCTCGTCGCCCCACTCGGCCGGCTCCCAGGCGCGCAGCGCGACCTCGGCTACGACGAGCGTCGAGACGACGCTCGCAGCGGCAAGGGCGATGGACGCGCAAGCCGGTCTCCAGCGTGCGGTACGAGCGATCGGCTTGCGCATCGAATTCACGATCACCGGGGCACCCCAGCAGCGCCGCACAACGCAACGGCGCGCTCGGGATCGTCGGTGACGGCGAAGGAGTCGCGCATGGCATCGTCGTCGAAGCCCTCGCGGATGCCGCGGTCGATCTGCGCCACCAGATTCTGGAAGAACCCGTTGGTGTCGAGCAGCACCAATGGCCGCCGGTGGAAGCCGAGCTTGCGGAAGGACAGCACCTCGGTGAGCTCCTCGAGGGTTCCGAGGCCGCCGGGAAGCGCGATGAATGCGTCGGCGTTCTCCTCGAGGCCGCGCTTGCGCGCACGCATGTCCGAGACCGCGTCCAGGCGGTGGAGCCCGCGGTGGTGGACGTCCTTTCCGACGAAGGCGTCCAGGATCACGCCCTCCACGACGCCGCCGGCGGCCAGCGCGGCGTCGGCCACGGTGCCCATCAGACCGGTACGACCGCCGCCGTACACCATGACGTGACCGTCCGCGGCGAGCGCCGTGCCGAGGCGGCGCGCGGCCGCGTGATAGGTGTCGGGAACGCGCCGGCTCGATCCGCAGTAGACCGCGATTCGCACGCGGGCCGCTCTGCCGGCTCAGCCCCGGCGCGGCCGGGGCCGGCGACCTCCCCCGCGCCCGCTGCGACCCCCGCGTCCGCCCCGATCTCCGCGCCCACCCCCGCCGCCTTCGCGGCGCGGCGGGCGGTTCTCGGGTGCGTCGGCCGGTGCCGACGCGGTCGCCGGCATCTCGGTCTGGTGCTCGCGCAGGAACAGGGCACAGATGGTCGCCAGCTCGGAGAGACCCTCGTCGTTGCGCGAGAGCATGTTCACCACCGGACGGAAGCGGGCCAGCAGCGCCTTGCGCTCCCGGTCGTCGAGGTGCCGGAGCTCCTGCTCCGCCTTCACCGCGAGCCGATCGCGCACGCGCTCGGCGATCT
>CAZZFT010000182.1:0-9325 GCA_964653555.1 uncultured Spirochaetales bacterium
CCCCGTCAACACGTTCTTCAGCACCTTGCCCGCGGCGTTGCGCGGCAGCGGCTCCCGGCGCAGCTCCCAGTGGGCGGGAACCTTGAAGGCGGCGAGCTTCTCGGCGACGAAGGCGCACAGCTCGGCCGGGCACGGCTCGGCGCCATCCCGTGTCACCACGATCGCCTTCACCTCCTGGCCGAGCTCCTCGTGATCGACGCCCACGACGGCGGCCTCGGCCACGTCCGGGTGCTCCTCCAGGCGATGTTCGATCTCGACGGGATAGATGTTCTCGCCGCCGCGCAGGATCAGGTCGCGCGCGCGGGAGTTGATGTACAGGCGTCCCTCCGCGTCGAAGTGTCCGATGTCGCCGGTGCGCAGCCAGCCCCCTTCCAGGAGCGCCTCGCGCGTCGCCTCGGGCTTTCGCCAGTAGCCGCTCATCAGGTACGGGCTGCGGATGTGGATCTCGCCCTCCTGCCCGGCGGGACGCGCCACGCCCTCCGGATCCCGGACCTCGATCTCGTGGGTCGCCACCGGGCGTCCCACCGACCGGGGATGGGCGAGCAGCTCGTCGCCCGTGATCATCGCGGGCGCCGTCACCGACTCGGAGAGGCCATAGCCGAGACCGATGTTGTGCGCACCGCTCGGAAACGCCTCGCGCAGCCTCCGCTGGATCTCCGGGCTCGTCGGTCCGCCGCCGGATCCGACGTTGCTGATGCTCGAGACGTCGTAGCGCGAGAGCGCGGGATGCGACACGACGCGGTGAGGCATGTTGCCGAGCGCGCTCCAGGCGGTGATGCGCTCGCGCTCGATCAGGCGCAGCACGTCCTCGGGATCGAAGCGACCGGGGCGGTACACGGCCTTGCCGCCGACCGAGAGCATGGTGACGCAGCCCGCGTAGAGGCCCGAGAGGTGGAAGAGCGGAACCGTCACCAGCATCGCGGGAGCCGCCGGCGCACCCTTCGCCGCACGCCCCGATTCGGCGGCGTAGATCAGGTTCCGCAGACCGTTGAACATCCCCACCGAGACGAAGCCGCAGATGCCGCGGTGGCTGTTGACCGCGCCCTTCGGCCGCCCGGTGGTGCCGCTGGTGTAGAGGATCACCGCGGGATCGTCCTCGGCGATCGCGGCCTCGGGCAGCGCCCTTCCCGCCGCGCCCGCCTCCAGCTCCGCGAAATGCGACTCGATCTCGACCACCGGCACGCCCGGGTCCCGCCCGCCGAGCCGCTCCAGTCGCTTGCGGTCGCCGATCAGCAGCTTCGGGTCGGCGTCGGCGATGCCGTACAGGATCTCGTCGGTCTGCCACCAGCCGTTCAGCGCCGCGACCACCCCGCCGACGCTCACCGTCGCCCAGAAGGCGAGCACCCACTCGGGGCAGTTGGCGGCGAGGATCGCGACGCGGTCTCCGGGCCCCACGCCGTAGCGCTCGCGCAGCGCCGCGCCGAGCGCCGAGGCGCGGGCGAAGTGCTCGGCGAAGGAGAGGCGCCGATCCCCGTAGACGACGCAGTCCCGATCTCCGTGGCCCGCCGACGCCTCGAGCAAGGCGCGCAGCGAGCGCGCCCGGTTCTTGAACACGGGCAGGCGCTGGCCACGCACCTGCTCGTGGACGATCTCGAAGGGCCCTCCGGGCCCGGTGATGCGCGCCTCGATCTCCCGCAGGTCCGGCATGGCGGGCTCATTCTACGCGCTCGGAAGAGCCCGCAGCCGCTCGATCAAGGCGTCCTCGAAGGCGAAGTCGAAGTCGACCGTGCGATCGAGACCCTCGCGGCGCATCCACTCCCAGGTCTGCGCGACCGCCGCGGGGAAGGTGTACTCGGGCTCCCAGCCGACGTCGCGGCGCAGCTGCTCGGTCGAGAAGATCACGCTGCGGTTCCAGTGGTGCAGGTTCGGGGCCAGGCGCTGCAGGATGCGCTGGATCCGGAACAGCGCCGCAGCGCGGTCGTCGGCGGCGACGGTGCGGATGTCCGCGTTCACCTTCAGCGGTCCGGCGCCGAGCGACATCCGGCCCGCGTACAGGTCGTCCATCCACGCGGCGGGGATGAACAGCTTCTCGGGCGAGACGCCCACGACCTGGGCGAAGGTGTCGACGTATCCCTCGTCGCTGTAGTAGCCGCCTCCGGTCAGGTTGTAGCGCCGGCCGAAGGTGACGGGCCGGCCGGCCATCATCCGAAGCGCGCGGGCCTCGTCGTCGACGTGTCCGATCTGGCCGAGAGTGGTGCCGTCGCCGGGGATCAGCACCGGTCGCCCGCGTGCCAGGCGCACGAACATGCGCTGCTCGCGGTCGGGGATGATGTTGTTCGGCCCGAACACCATCGAGAAAGCGGCGATCGTCGCCGGAAAGCCGCGCTCGCGATGTTCCTGCACCAGGTGCTCCTCGCACAGGATCTTGTTGCGGCCGTACTCGTTCTGGCGATCGCTCTTGTCGAGCGGGTGGTCCTCGGTGATCGGCAGCAGGTCGCTGGGCGCGTAGATGACGGTGGAGCTGGCGAAGATGTAATGGCCCGTGCGTCCGCGCAGGATCTCGCTCATCAGGCGCACGTCCTCGGGCCGGTAGGCGCTGATGTCGAAGACGCAGTCCCAGTCTCCGCTGCCGAGGGCGGAGCGAAGGGCCGCCGGATCGGTGCGGTCTGCGATCCGGCGCTCCACCCCCTGCGGCAGCTCCGCCGGGGTCTTGCCGCGATTGCAGACGGTCACCCGGTGTCCGGTGCGCACGAGCTCGCGCACGAGCGCCAGGCCGTTGAACTGGCTGCCGCCCATCACCAGGACCCTCATGCGCCGGCCCTCTCGGCGGACGCAGCCGCAGGAGCCGCTCCGGACACGCGGGCCCACTGCTCGGCGAGAGCGCCGAAGAAGTCGCCCAGCTGCTCAGGCCGTCGCACGAAGGCGAGCAGCGGGAGCTGCACGTCGGTGGCGCCCGCACGAACGAGATCTGGCGCGCCGGCGAGGGTGCCGGCCAGATCGGGCCGGCCGCTGGCGCCGGTGCGCACCGCGAGCGAGCCGCGCACCTTGAGCGCGCCCGGATCGCGGCCGGCGGCGGAGAACGCCTCTCGCAGTCGAGCCGAACCCTCGGCCAGATCCGCGCGTGTGGCGGTCATGATCGGGATCCAGCCGTCGCCCCACGAGACGATCCGCCGCAGATTGCGGCCGTGCAGCGTGCCCGAGAACCAGACCGGAACCCCTCCCGCCTGCACCGGACACGGCTCGCACCAGATCTTCTCGAAGGACACCGTCGGTGACGCAAAGGAGGCGGGCGCGTCGCGCCACAGTACCCGACACGCGGCGAGCGTGTCGTCCAGGCGCTGGGCGCGTTCCGAGAAGTCGAGACCGGCCGCGGCGAACTCCTCCCGCTGCCAGCCGACGCCGACGCCCAGCTCGAGGCGTCCCCGGGATAGAACGTCGAGGGTGGCGGCCGTCTTCGCCAGCACGATCGCGGGACGCAGCGGCGCGATCAGGATGCCGGTGGCGAGACGAACCCGGGTGGTGGCGCCGGCGATCGCCGCCAGCACGGTCAGCGGCTCGAGCCAGGGAACGTCGACCGGGAACGGGAACGGACCCCACTCGTAGGCCTGGGTGTTCTCGCTCATCACGACGTGATCGGGGACGATCACGGTGTCGACCCCCGCCGCCTCCGCGCTCCGGGCGAGATCCGTGATCTCGTGCAGGCGCCCGTCCGGGAAGAAGGGACCGAAGCTCGGGATGCTGAGGGTGAGCCGCATCAAGGGGAGTCCACGACGGTCGATGGGGGCCGCGGCGCGCCCCACTCTTGCACAGGGATAAGACTGCGTCCAATCTACGCCTCGCTCTGGGAATGCCTCGAGCGCGGCCGAGGTGTGCGCCAGCGAGAACCCGAAGGAGCCCACTCGCGCATGCAGCGCACGTCTCACGGGCGATCGGCCCTGCTCGCCCTGGCGCTGTGGATCGCGCCCGCGGTGCTCGCCGAGGAGGCCACCACTCCGGCGCCCGAACGTCGGCCGCGGCTGGGCTTGGTGTTGAGTATCGCCGATCTGTCCCTCGATGCGCACCTCGCCGCCCCAACCGTCGATCGGATACCAGACGTGGTTCACGCCGATGTTGAAGTTCGCCTCGTCGCCGATGTCCGCCTCCAGGTTCAGGCCCACCCGGAAGTACTCGTGCCGCGCGCGCGTGCGTCGAGGTGGTAGACGAGCACCATGCCTTCGGGCGGACCCTTCATCGGCGTCGACACGCCGCTGGGACCGCTCTACCTCGCCTACGCCTACGGCGAGGGCGGCGAGAACCAGGTCTACCTCTACCTGGGCCGCACCTTCTGAGAAGGGCGCCCTAGCGCGCGTGCAGGTCGCGCGGGAGGCCGAGACCGCGCTCGCCGATCACGTTGCGCTGGATGTTCGAGGCGCCGCCGGCGATCGCCACCGCGATCGCGCCCATCATGCGCGCCGTCCACGAGCCAGGAGTGCCCGCCGCCAGCGGCTGCTGCTCGGCCTCGCTGGGCTCGAGCAGCGCCTCGGCGCCGATCCAGTCGTAGGCCGCCTCGGAGATGCGCCGGCGCAGGTTCGTGCCGGAGAGTTTCATCAAGAGCGTCGGGAGCGCCGTGTCCTCCAGGTCGCCGCGCGCGGTGGAGGTCAGCATCCGGCGCCCCGTGTACTCGTGGGCGAGCAGGTAGCCCTCGATCTCGGCGAGCCGCTGGCGGACGACGGGGTGCTCCAGCGCGGGCACGCCCTCGCGCCGCTGCCCGCGCAGCATCGCGACCAGCTCGTCGAACAAGCGCCGCATCGCGTTCGGGTTGCCGATCATGTTGCGCTCGTGCTTGAGCGTGGAGCGCGACACCTGCCAGCCCTGCCCCCGCGCGCCGACGATCCAGTCGGCCGGCGTGCGCACGCCGTCGAGGAACACCTCGTTGAAGAGCGCGCCGCCGGTCATCTCGCGCAGCGGGCGTATGGTCACACCCGGCGCCTTCATGTCGAGCAGCAGGTACGAGATGCCCGCGTGCTTCGGGGCCGCGGGCTCGGTGCGGAACAGCCCGAACATGTAGTCGGCCTTGTCCGCGCCCGAGGTCCAGATCTTGTGTCCGTGGATCACCCACTCGCCGCCGTCGAGCTCGGCGCGCGACGAAAGCGACGCGAGGTCGCTGCCGGCGCCGGGCTCGCTGTAGCCCTGACACCAGACATCCTCGCCGGTGAGAGCGCGGGGAACGAAGCGCCGCTTCTGCGCCTCGCTGCCGAGCTCCAGCAGCGTCGGTGCCAGCATGCCCGCCCCCTGGGTGAGCAGCGCGCCGGGCGCCCCCGAGGCCGCGTACTCCTCGGAGACGATCTGGTCGATGATCACGTCCGGCTCGCGTCCCGCGCCGCCGTACTCGGCGGGGATGTGGCGGTAGACATAGCCGCGCTCGATGCCCCGCTGGCGGAAGAGCGCCTCCTGCTCGCGCAGCGGCAGCAGACCCTCGGGCCCGACGAGAGGCCAGCCGCGCAGAAACTCACGCAGCTCGCTGCGGAACGCCTCGTACTTCTCGCCGTAGCGAAGATCCATGCCCCCCCCTACGCCCAGCCGGCGAGCGCGGCGCTGCGCTCGCGGTGGAGCTCGGGCGTGCCGAGGAAGGCACGGTCGAAGAGCGTGCGCTTGAACCAGATCTGGACGTCCGATTCCCAGGTGTAGCCGATGCCCCCGTGGAGCTCGACGGTGTCGCGCGCGACCGAGAGCGCCCGGTCGGTGATGTGGGCCTTGGCGACCGCCGCCGCGTGGGGCGCGCGCTCGGGCAGCCGGTCGACGGCGTGGGCGGCGTACCAGAGCAGACCGCGAGCGGGCTCGAGGTCGGTAACCGCGTTCGCGAGCTGATGCTTCACTGCCTGGAACTGGGCCAGCCGGGTTCCGAACTGCTCGCGGGTGCCGACGTAGGCGATCGTCGCGCGCAACAGATGCCAGGCAGCGCCGAATGCGTCGGCGGCGAGCAGCACCAGCGCCGCGTCGCGCAGGCGCCCCGCGGCCCCCGCCCCTTCCGCGAGCGGCTCGGCGACGACCCCATCGAGCGCGATCTCCGCGACCGCGCGCGTGCGGTCCACGCCGAGAACCGCGCGCACGCTCAGCCCGGGAGCGCCCGCCTCGACCAGGGCCAGACCGCCTCCGCGGGTGCCCACGACGATCGCGTCCGCGGCCGCGCCGTCGGGGACGAACACCTTGGCCCCCGAGAGTCGACCCCCCTGGAGCTCCGCGGTCCACTCCTCGGGCTGCCAGTGACCGCCGAATTCGCCGAAGGCGACCGTCGCCGCCGTGTCGCCGGTCGCGAGCCGGGGCAGCCAATGGTCGCGCTGCGCCGGGCTGCCGCCCCAGCGGAGCGCGAGGCCGGCGAGAACGTGACCGAGGAAGGGCACCGGCAGCGCGGACTCGCCGAGAACCTCGGAGACCAGGGCGAGGTCGAGGACCTCCAGGTCGCTGCCCCCGTTCGAGGCGGGAAGCGCGAGACCCGCGACGCCCATCTCGACGAGCCCCTTCCACAGTGCGGCGTCGCAGCCCCCGCCCTCCTCGAATCGCTCGCGCAGCCTTGCGATCGGACACTCCATCGCGGCGAAGCCGCGGATCGTGTCCTGCAGCAGGCGCTGCTCCTCGGACAGGCCGAAATCCATCTCCGCTTCCTTCGCCCCGCTTCCGCTCCCGCCGCCTCGTGATCGCACCCGACCCGGGCTGCCCGTCGGAACCGCTGATATACCATCGCCGGCGGAGGATGTCGTGAGCGACGCCAGCGATCCGATGAACGGCTGGAAGCCCCTGCTCGACGAGCTCGAGCGACGCATCGCGCGCGCGCGCGCGATGGGCGGACCCGAGCGGGTCGAGCGGCTGATGCACGGACGCGGAAAGCTCGACGCGCGCCAGCGCATCGACCGGCTCTTCGACCCGGGCAGCTTCGTCGAGATCGGGGCGCTGGTCGGCGGCGAGCAGACGCCGGCCGACGCGCTGGTCGCGGGCTTCGGCACGATCGACGGGCGCCCCGCCGTGGCCGGCGCCGAGGACTTCAGCGTGCTGGGCGGTTCGATCGGGATGGGGTCGATGGCCAAGCGCTACCGCCTCTGCCAGCTCGCCGGCCAGGAGCGGGTGCCGCTGGTGATGATGCTCGACGGCGCCGGCCACCGGCTGACGAGCGCGCTCGAGGGCGGCGCGCGGGTCCCGAACGACCTGCTCGCCCTCGCCGACCTGTCGGGCGAGGTACCGATGGTATGTCTCGTGCTCGGCGCGTCGGCGGGCCACGGCGCCCTCACCGCGCCGCTCTCGGACATCACGATCATGTCCCAGGGCGGATCGATGTTCACCGGCGGACCGCCTCTGGTCCGCGCGGCCACCGGCGAAGACGTGACCAAGGAGCAGCTCGGCGGTCCCGCGGTGTGTGCCGAGATCGCCGGCACCGCACACAACGTGGCGGCCGACGACGCCGCGGCGATCGAGATGGCGCGTCGCTACCTCGGCTACCTGCCGCCGAACCGCTGGCAGCTGGCGCCCCGGCGCGAGGGCCCCGACGCCGGGCCGCGCCGCCTGGAGCGCATCCTCCAGCTGATGCCGCCGAACGCGCGGCGACCCTACAAGATGCACCCGGTGCTCGAAGAGCTGGTCGACGCGGGCAGCCTGTTCGAGGTGCAGCCCCGCTACGGCCGCTCCCTCGTGTGCGCGCTCGCGTTCCTCGGTGGACGCTCGGTGGCGATCCTCGCCAACAATCCCGCCGTGCGCGCCGGCGCCGTCGACAGCCCCGCCGCGATCAAGGCGACGGACTTCATCACCACCGCCGACGCCTTCGGTCTACCCCTGATCTTCCTCGCCGACAATCCGGGCGTCATGGCCGGCACCCAGGCCGAACGCGACGGCATCCTCAAGTGGGGAGGGAAGATGTTCAAGGCCCAGCGCCGGGCGCGCGTGCCGAAGCTCCACGTGACGCTGCGGAAGTCCTTCGGCTTCGGCGCCTCGACGATGGCCCAGAATCCCTTCGACCATCAGACGCTCTCGCTTGCCTTCCCCGGCGTGACGATGGACGCGATGCCGGCACAGAGCGGCGGGCGATCGGCGAAGCTCGACGACGACACGCAGGCGCGGGTCGAGGCCAAACAGGCCGCCGGACCCTGGGGCATGGCAGCGAATCTGACCTACGACGGGGTGATCGACCCGCGCGAGCTGCGCAACGCGCTGATCGCGGGGCTCCGCCTGCTCGAGGGACGCGCGGCCTCTCGAGTCTGAGGGGATCTACCGTCGGAAGTTCGCGATCGGGGCTGACGGGCCCGCGGACTACTGCGCCGGTCCGCCGCAGTCCCCGCCCTGGATACAGTTGCCGAGCCGGGTCATCGCCGCCGAGACGTCCTGGTTGAGCGTCGTCCAAAGGATCGCGCCGGCCAGCGCGAAGACGACGCCCACGATCGACCACTCCACCATCTCCATGCCGTCCTCTTCGAAGACCAGGTCCTTGAAGAGTCGCTGGATCACGTCGCGCGCGATCTCGATCATGGGGGGACTCCTGAATGAATGTGCGGGATGCATTAGACCATAGTGAGCCAGACGTCGGCCGGCTAGCAGAATGGTCCCAGGATGCCCCGCCCGACCGCGATCGCCGCGACCGCGAGGCGCTCGGCACACACCCAGCGCACTCGCCGCGATCGTGTGCGGGAGGGAGCGGCCGGCCGATCCGCGCCGCCCGCGACGCACCCTAGACGAGCCGGGCCCCGCCCTCGCCCCAGTAGCGGTCCCGGAGCTTGCGCTTGGCCATCTTCCCGGTCTCGGTGCGCGGCAGATCGGTGACGAAGTCGATCGACCGGGGGCATTTGTAGTGGGCTATGCCGTTCCGACACCATTCGATCAGCTCCGCCTCGAGCTCGGGTCCCGGCTCGGCGCCCTCGGCCGGGATCACCACCGCCTTCACCTCCTCGCCCATCTCCTCGCTCGGGACGCCGATCACCGCCACGTCGTCCACCTTCGGGTGGACGATCAGGTGGTTCTCCGTCTCCTGGGGGTAGATGTTCACGCCGCCGGAGATGATCATGTTCGACTGACGATCGGTCAGGAACAGGTAGCCGTCCTCGTCCAGGTAGCCGATGTCCCCGATCGTGAAGAGATCACCCCGGTAGGTGGCGGCGGTCTTCGTCTCGTCCTTGTGGTAGCTGAAGCGGCCGCGGGCGGGTGCTTCGAAGTAGATCGCGCCCTCCTGGCGCGGGCCAGCGACCTCGTTGCCCTCCTCGTCGAGCACCCAGACCTTCCCGCCCGCCCAGTGACGCCCGACGGTGCCCGGGCGCTGCAGCCACTCGCGCGCGCGCACGAGCGTGCCGCCGCCCTCGGTGCCGGCGTAGTACTCGACGATCGCGTCGCCCCACCACTCGATCATCTGCTCCTTCACCGGCACCGGACA
>CAZZFT010000183.1:0-9222 GCA_964653555.1 uncultured Spirochaetales bacterium
CGCCAACGGCGACGCCGCGATCGGTCGCATTCTCGCCGAGGCGATGGAGAAGGTCGGTCGGGAAGGCGTCGTCACCGTCGAGGAGGCGAAGGGCATCGAGACCACGCTCGAGGTCGTCGAAGGCATGCAGTTCGACCGCGGCTATCTCTCTCCCTACTTCATCACCGATACCGAGCGCATGACGGTGGTGCTCGAGGACGCGCTGGTCCTTCTGCACGAGAAGAAGATCAGCGCGATGAAGGATCTCCTGCCCCTGCTCGAGCAGGTCTCCCAGCAGGACAAGCCGATCCTGATCGTGGCCGAGGACCTCGAGGGTGAGGCCCTGGCGACCCTCGTCGTGAACAAGATCCGAGGCACCCTGCACTGTGCGGCCGTGAAGGCGCCCGGCTTCGGAGATCGCCGGAAGTCGACGCTCGAGGACATGGCGATTCTCACGGGCAGTCGGGTGATCGCCGAGGAGCTGGGGCTCAAGCTCGAGGGCGTTACGCTCGCGGACCTGGGTCGCGTCAAGAAGATCGTGATCACCAAGGACGACACGACGCTGATCGAAGGCGCGGGCTCGAAGAAGGACATCGAGGCCCGCTGCAACGTGCTCCGCCGCCAGATCGAGGAGACCAAGTCCGACTACGATCGGGAGAAGCTCGAGGAACGGCTGGCCAAGCTCGCTGGCGGCATCGCGGTTCTCAAGGTCGGCGCGGCCACCGAGAGCGAGATGAAGGAGAAGAAGGCGCGCGTCGAAGATGCGCTGCACGCGACTCGGGCCGCCGTCGAGGAAGGCATCGTGCCCGGCGGCGGCGTTGCGCTGCTCCGCGCACAGCGCGCCCTGGACGGACTCGGGGAGAGCCTCCCCGAGGATGAGCGGGCCGGGGTGATGATCGTGCGCCGGGCGATCGAGGAGCCGCTGCGCTGGATTGCCGGCAATGCAGGCCTCGAGGGGTCGATCGTCGTGGAGAAGGTGAAGCGGGGTCGTGGGGCGTACGGCTTCAACGCGGCGACCGAAGTCTACGAGGATCTGGTCGAGGGCGGGGTCATCGACCCCACCAAGGTGGTGCGCGCCGCGCTCCAGAATGCCGCCAGCGTCGCCTCGCTGCTGCTCACGACCGAGGCGCTGATCGCGGAGAAGCCGGAGAAGAAGGCCGGCGCGGGCGCGATGCCCGACATGAGCGAAATGGGGATGTAGGCGCTCTACGCGCCGGCGCGAGCATGCTCATTCTGTGTCATGCGAATGACCCGACTCACGGTCAAGCCTTGGACGAGGATCGAGAACACGACCACGAAATACGTGAGGGTCAACACCAGACTGCGCGACTCGTTGGCCGGCAGCGACAGGGCCATGGCCACCGAGATGGCTCCGCGCAATCCGCCCCAGGTGAGGATCGCAATGGCTCCTTTCGACTGCGTCTTCACCTGAGCCACGACTCCGATGATTCCCGCGACGCTCAGCCAGCGCGCGGCCAGCACGATCGGTATCGCGAGGAATCCCGCCACCAGCCATCCGCGTTCGATCGGGAGCACGAGAATCTCCAGGCCGATCAGTAGAAACAGCACGACGTTGAGAATCTCGTCGATGAGTTCCCAGAAGGTGTCGACGTGCTCGCGCGTCTTCTCCGTCATGGCGAATGCTCGACCTTGATTGCCGACGAACAGGCCCGCGACCACCACGGCGATCGGAGCGGACAGATGCAGGGCGTCCGCCAGGGCGTAGAGCCCCATGGCGAGGGCGACCGTGAGCAGGACTTCGACTTGATAGTTGTCGACACGCTTGAGCATCTGGTAGGTGATCATTCCCGCCGCCAGTGCCAGTACCAGGGCGCCCCCTACTTCCTCGAGCAGCAGCATTCCCACTTCGTCGACCGCCATCGAGGGGGGCTCCGCGCCGCCGTGGCCGACCGCTCCGCCCAGTCCGGAGAGGCGCAGGAGAACCAGGAAGACGACGACGCCCAGCCCGTCATTGAACAGGGACTCGCCCGAAATCTGCACTTCGAGCTGTCGGGGGGCGCCGACCGACTTCATGATTCCCAGCACCGCGATGGGATCGGTCGGCGAGATCAAAGCGCCGAACAACAGTGCATGCATGAGGGGAATGCCCAGCCCCAGCCATCCCAGGACCAGCCAGGTCCCGCTTCCCACGATCAGCGTGGAGGCGAGCGTCCCGAACAGAGCGAGCGACGAGATGGTCAGCCATTCGCGCCCGAGTTCGTCGAGATTCACGTGTATGGCGCCGGCGAACAACAGAAAGGCGAGCATTCCGTGCAGTACGACCTGGTTGAAGTCGATCCGCGAGACCAGTGCCTCTGCCTGGTCGCGGAACCCGGCGGCGTAGGGACCGACCGCGACCAGAGCGAGCGACGCGAGCAGTGCCACCAGCATGACGCCGACCGTCGTAGGCAGCTTGATGTAGCGGTAATTGACGTAGCTCGAGACCGCCGCCAGTGAGATCAGAATGCTGATCAGCGAAAACAGGCGCAAGACGCCTCCGGGTGAATTCCGCGACTCCGGTTCCGGATTCCCGACATGCTCCGACCGTGCTCGTCGATGTATCGCTCGTGCTCGATCAACCTGACCTCGAGCGGACCGGTCCCGCCCCGCGCTTCCTCGCTCGATCCGGTCTCAGCTGCCGGGTTGGATGAAATACCGCGTCGGCTCCTCGACCTCGCCGATGACACCAATGGCCTTCAACTGCTCGGCCAGCGTCGACCAGCGCTCTGGGGTCATCGATCCGAGACCGTCCCGGCGCGTGGCGTCCGTCTTGATCAGAGGGACCTGGGCCGCGGCTGCGAGCGTCAGGCTCTCGCGATCCATCTCGGGATTCTGCTCGGCGATCCAGGCGTTGGCGGCACTTGGATCGTCCAGGTAGCGACGCCAGCCCTCGCGGAGGGCCGCTTGCAGGGCCGTCACGCGGCCTCGATCGTCGCGAACCCGGTCGCCGCGCGCGATCAGAACCGCCGTATAGGGGTTGTAGCCCGATTCGGCGACCAGGAAGACCTGCGGATGTGCGCCCGCGCGCCTCGCGGCGATCGGCTCGGCGGTGACGAAGACCTGCTGGGCCAGCTCGGGGTCGGTCAGGAAAGCGGCGATGCTGTAGGAGTAGGGCACGACCTCGCGATGGCTCAAGTCGTACCTGGATCCGAGGAACTTGACGTAGGGCAGACCCGGCTCGACGGCCAGGATCCCCGGGGCCGCGAGGAGCGCGGCGAGGGAATCGAACCCGCGCTCCGCATGAGCCATGAGACCCTGGGGCGAGGTCTGATAAGTGGCAAAGAGCGCCACGACGTCGCTGCCGCGAGCCCTCGCGATCACGACCTCATCCGCGCTCGCGATGCCGAAGGCCGTCCGACCTGCCACGACCATCTGGATCACCGGTGCGCCGGGTCCGCCAGAGAGCTCGATGTCGAGACCGTTCGCCTCGAAGATTCGGTCGTGCAGCGCCTCGAAGATCCCGCCGAACTCCGGCTCGGGCTTCCAGTTCAGCGCGATCTCGAGCCGATCCCGGTCTTGGTGGCGACATCCGACCCACGCCGCGGCGAGCACGAGAACGAGCGAGAGAACGAGGGAATGCCGACGGCTTCCCGGCCAGGTCGCGTGGGTCATCCGAGCTCCTTTTCGGAGGCGTGCCAGCGTCGCAGCGAGAGATGGCTGGCGAGAGAGGCCAGCCCGAACAACGCCAGTCCGAGCAGGGATGCATAGCCGACCGCAGCGAATACGAGATCCGTGCGCTGTTCGCGCATGGCACCGAGGATCACGACCCCGAGCCCGCCGCCGCCCACGAACTCCCCGACGATCGCCCCGATCACGGCGAGCCCGGAAGCGACCCTCAAGCCGGTCAACACGTCGGGAAGGGCGGCGGGAAGCCGAAGCCGGAACAGGGTGTCGACGGGGCCCGCCCGGTAGATGCGGAACAGATCTCGCAGCGCCGGATCGACCGACAGCAATCCGGCGAGCGTATTGGCGATCACGGGGAAGATCGAGACGATGAAGGCCGAGGCGATCACCGCGCGGATTCCGTAGCCGAACCAGATCACGAGCAGCGGAGCGATGGCGACGATCGGAACCACCTGGAAGAAGATCGCATAGGGATAGAACGCTCGTTCGATGAATCGCGACGTCGACAGCCCCACGGCGATGGTCACACCGACGACGGCGCTGAGGCCGAGGCCGACCAGGACCGCGATCGCAGTGCCGCTCGAGGCCGAGAGCAGAGCCGGGGACTCGGACACGGCCACGGCCAGGACGGCCGAAGGCGGCGGCAAGAGCAAGGGGCTGACTCTCCCGACGCGAATCGCGACCTCGGCCAGCCCGGTCAACACGACCAGGCTGCCCACGGGCGGAAGCCAGCGCACGGCCCACCCTGCGCTCATCTTCGGTTCCCCGAGAGCAGCGCCTGGTAGAGGATCCCGGCCTGCGCGGCAAACCGCGGGTCCGCGCGAAGAGAGGCGTTGCGATCCGTTGGCAGCTCGATCCGGTGGTCCAGGCAGATGCGAGCCGGCCGCATCGACAAGACGAGCGCTCGCGCCGCCAGGAAGGTCGCCTCGTTGGTCGAATGGGTCACGAAGATCACCGTCATGCCATTTGCCAACCAGAGGGTGCGCAGCTGGTCGTCGAGCTCCTGGCGCGTGATCTCGTCCAACGCCGCGAAGGGCTCGTCGAGGAGCAGCAGTCGGGGACGAACCACGAGCGCCCTGGCCAACGAGACGCGCATGCGCATCCCGCCCGACAGCTCCGCGGGGTAGCGGTCGACCGCCTCCTCGAGGCCCACCTGCTCGAGCGTGGCGCGCGCGATGGACTCGGCCTCGGCCCGACCTCCTCCAGCCAGCTCGAGGGGCAGCGTCACGTTCCGAAGGACGCTCCGCCAGGGCAGCAGGTGGGCATCCTGGAACACGTAGGCAATCGAGCGCGCCTCCTCCGCCTCCCCGGTGGTACCCTGCTCCAGCCAGCCGATCGTGCCCGCAGTCGGACGATCCAGGCCTGCGATGATTCGCAGGAGCGTCGACTTGCCACAGCCCGAGGGTCCCAGGACCGCGAGGAACTCGCCTCGACCCACCTCGAGATCGATCGGCTCGAGCACCGGTACGGCATCGCCGTGCGTTGGACGGAAGATCCGGGTCACACCGCTCAAGCGCAGGGCCATTCCATCCGGTCGCCGGTCGCAGGACGCGTCTCGATCCATGCTCTTCGACATCGCTCTCGCCGACTCCGACGCCCGATTCGACCCGGACTAACCGGAGATCTCCGGGTGGAGCGCTCATCGTAGAGTCCCCTTGCGCAGCGCGCGAGCGGGCGATGGCCGAGGGCCTGATCGCGCCGGATCCCCTCGGCGAAGGGACGAGTGCCCGTTCGGGTGGATCTTCGTCCCCTGGCAAAGGCGAGGGACCCAACGAGTCGGACGCGCTCGGCGCGGAAGGACGGTGGCTGGCACGACCCCCGGCTCGCAGAGGAGGCCGCTCGACCTCGTCGGACGACGTCGTGGCCGCCGCGCAAGCCGTGCCCGTGCGTGCAGGTTCGCGATACCGTCCCGCGAACCCATGCAGCGGCCAGAGCGACGATGAACGGGAAGACGGAAGACGGCGAGCGCCGGCTCGCGGCGATCCTCTCGATGGACGCGGTCGGCTACAGCCGTCTGATGGCGGCGGACGAGGCCGCCACCGTCCGTACGCTCAGTCAGGTGGTCCGCATGTTCCTGCGCTTCGACTCGATGCGCTCGAGCAGATCGTTCCAGGACTGGACGAACGAATCACGCCCATCTGTCTGGAGCTCGACCGCGAGCGCATCGACGTCGATGCGCGCCTTGCCGACCGCCTCGACGACGGCGTCGGCCTCGGCGGCGTCGATGTCCAGGACACCCTCCAGGACGCCGTTCTCCGCAAAGCTCAGCAGCGTCTTCTCGGGGACGGTGTTGACGGTGCCCTCCTCCGCGAGCGCGGTCAGGTAGTAGCCGGCAGGTAGCGCGGGATCCTTCGTCCCGGTGCTCGCCCAGAGGAGTCGTTGTGGCTGTGCACCCATCCTTGCCAGACGACGCCAGCGATCCGACCGCAGGATCTCCTGGTAGACCTCGTACGTGCGCTGTGCGATTGCGATGCCGAGCCGGTTCGCAAGCGTCGGCGGAAGGCGAGAGGCCGTCGCGCCGTCCCAACGGGAGATGAAGAGCGACGCGACCGACGGCACGTGGGCGTCCTTTTCGGCCTGCACCCGCTACTCGATCCCTCGCAGGTAGGCCTCGGCCGCTGCGCGATACTGCGACCGCGAGAAGAGCAGTGTCACGTTGACCGGGATCCCCTGGGCGATGAGCTCCTCGATGGCCAGGAGACCGTCGCTGGTGCCCGGAACCTTGATCAACACGTTGGGGCGCCCGGCTCTCGCGAAGAGGGCCTTCCCTTCCGCGACGCTTCGCGCCGCGTCGACCTCGATCGATACGAACCCGTCCCGTCCCCCGCTGGCGTCGTAGATCGGCCGGAACAGATCCGCGGCGGCGACGATATCCTCGAGGGCGAGGTCGAAGAAGAGCCGCTCTGCCGTGAAATCGGGCTCGAGGTGCCCGCGGATGGCGGCGTCATAGCGGTCCGACGACGCGATCGCATGTTCGAAGATGGTCGGGTTCGAGGTGAGGCCGGTCACCGATAGGTCTGCGATGTAACGGGACAGGGTTCCGGCTCTCGAGGAGCTCCCGGCTGATGCTGTCGAGCCAGATGCTCTGGACCTTGTCGTGCAGTGTCTTCAGCGCGCTCATGCAACCTCGCGGTCGAGCGCAGTGGGTAGATGCAACACCGCAAGTTCCTCCTTCATGCGCGCGAAGGAGTCCTTCTGGTCGACGACGTTCCCGAGCTGCGCGACGAGGCCGTGGGCTCGCGGTCCAGCGCGCTGATCAGCTTGTCCGCGGCCTGCACGCAGGCGTCGGCGATCGACTCGAGCAACTTCTCCTTGAACTCCACCTGCTCGCCCTTGCCGTCGGGCCCACGATCGACCCGCAGCAGCTGCTCGTCGCGCACGGCCGTTGCGAACAGCTCGCTGGCGATCTTCTCGCGCCTCTCTTGGCGGTCCATGCTGAATCCTCCCAAACGGGCCTCCAAACCGGCCCGGTCCTTTCTCTCCTCGAGATGGCCTTTCCTCTGACGGAGCATCCCGGTTCAGAGGCGTGAGCCAGGCGAATCCGTCGGCTCTCACCCCCAACCGCCTCTTCTCCTCGGGTCGCCGAGCGTAGGGGCGGCGATTCCCTCAGCCAAGGTAGCCAGCTGGAACCGCGACTTCCGCCGTTGGAAGCCGCTACTTGGAATCGCGTGCGAGCATCATGGCCCCGGGGGAGCAGATGGTCAGTCGTCGATGAAACGTTCCCGCAGCTTCTTGACCTGACCCTGTGAGCACACCACGTACACCGAGTCGTGCTCCCGGATCCGGGTCTCTTCCCCGGTCAGCTCGGTCTCGCCCGCGCGCGTGACGGCCAGAGCCCTCGCACCTTCGGGGAGGTCGAGGTCGGCGACCGTGCCCTCCTCACTCTTCCGCGCGGCGAAGGAAAAGAAGCGGATGCCCGTCTTGATGAGCGGCGACAGATCCACGCTCTCGATCCCAGCGACGCGATCGGCCACTGCGTTGGCCGTCTCCTGGCTGGGGATGAGTACATCCTCCAGTCCCAGCTCGGCGCAGAGTCCGCTGAAGTCCGAGTCCTCGATCATGGCCACTACCCGGTCGAACCCCAGGCGTTTTCCCGCCAGGGCGGCCAGGATGTTGTCCTGGTCCGTCCCGGTCATGCAGAACAGGAAGTCCGTGTTGCCAGGGCCGAGCTCGGATAGAACGGCCGGCCGACTGCCGTCCCCATGGACGAGGCCGCAGTCGAGACCCATCTCCTCGAGCGTCTTCAGCCGGTCCTCTTGCCTGTCGACGATCACGACCTCGTGTCCTTTCGCGAGCACGGAACGAGCCGATTCGACCGTCTGGGTGCTCGCCCCGATGAAGACGATACGCATCAGAAACTCCTCCTGCGTCCTAGCCAGGTGGAGGGACGCAGGAGGACGATGAACGCCACGACCTCCACGCGTCCCATGAGCATGTCGAGCGACAACACTCCCTTCAGGAAGGCCGGAAGCTCCGCGCTGGTGATCCCCGCCGAGAGTCCCACGGTTCCGACTGCCGATACCACCTCGAACAGGCTGTCGAGCGGAGCGTAGCCATAGGTGAGAAAAACGAGCCACGAGAGCGCGACGAGGATGCCGTACGCGGAGACCACGCCGACCACCCACTCGACCTCGTCCGGCGAGACGGGGTCACCGCCCAGCCGGAGGCTTGTACGTCCGGAGCGGAGGATGGACGTCCGGTCGAGCAGCAGCCCCAGAATCCGCACGCAGACGAGGAAACGGAAGATCTTGATGCCGCCGGCAGTCGAGCCGAGCCCTCCCCCCACGAACATCGAAGCGATCACGATCAGCTTCGGCCCAGGCGCGACCTCCGACATCGCGATGCTGGAGAAGCCCGACGTCGTCTGGGCCGAGACCGCGGTGATCGCGAGATCCGCGAGCGGGACGGGATCGTCTGGGGCGGCGAGCAGCTGCAACCCGGCGAGGGCGGCGAAGGCGAGCGCGCACAGAAGCCCCAGGCCGCGCAGCTGCGGATCCAACAGGATCCGCCGAGGGTTCCGGTACAGCGTGCGGTAGTAGCAAGAGAACGGCACGGCCCCTGCGAAGCAGAGCGCCACGATGGCCACGCGGACGCGGCTCGGAAAGACGGCCAGGCTTCCGTCATGACTCGCGAAGCCGCCGGTCGAGACCGAGGCGAACGCGTGGAGCGTGGCATCGAAAACGCCGACGCCGAGCGCGACCAGGGCGCCGACGCCGAGCAGCGTGAGCGCCAGGTAGGTCACCAGTACCCGGCGGGCGTGGGCGCGCGTTCCCCCGGCCACGTCGGCGACCTCCCGAGCGTCGAATCCGATGCGCTGCGCCGAGACACCAGGCGTCACGGTGAACGCAAGGGCCAGGACGAGGACGCCGAGTCCGCCAACCCACTGGAGCCAGGCGCGGGCGAAGAGCAGGCCCGCCGGCGCTTCCTCGACGGAGGCCAGCACGCTCAAACCGGTCGTGGTCGCTCCGGAAACAGCCTCGAACCAGGCATCCAGCGGGGTCATCCCGTAGGCGACGAGAGGGATCGCCCCGGCCAGCGAGGCGAACCCGAACACGAGCGCGGTCAGGACGAGGGCCTCGTTGGGCTGGAGCTCCGCGCGGCGGCCCGCCTTCCAGCCGA
>CAZZFT010000184.1:0-9164 GCA_964653555.1 uncultured Spirochaetales bacterium
CCTCGGCGGTGGAGGCGATGCGCGCCGGCGCCTTCGACTACATCACCAAGCCCTTCTCCAACGACGTGGCGCTGCTCGCCGTGGAGCGGGCGCTCGAGCTGCGCGCGCTCGAGGAGGAGAACCGGCGGCTGCGCCGGGCGGTGGACCGGACCGGCTCGCTCGGAGACCTGATCGGCGAGAGCGCCGCCATGCGAGACCTGTTCGCGCTGATCCGCAAGATCGCCCACAGCCGGGCCAGCGTGCTGATCACCGGCGAGAGCGGTACGGGCAAGGACGTGATCGCGCGCACGATCCACTTCCACGGCGCCCGCTCCGGCAAGCCCTTCCTGCCGATCAACTGCACGGCGCTGCCCGAGGGTCTGCTGGAGAGCGAGCTCTTCGGCCACGTGCGCGGCGCCTTCACCGGCGCCCACGCGGCGAAGCGCGGCCTGTTCGAGAAGGCGGGAGGAGGGACGCTCTTCCTCGACGAGATCGGCGACATGAGCCTGCCGCTCCAGGGCAAGCTCCTGCGCGTGCTCCAGGACGGCGAGGTGCGGCCCGTTGGAGGCTCGGAGACCACGAAGGTGGACGTGCGCATCATCGCGGCGACCAACCGCGACCTCGGCAAGGCGATCGAGGAGGGCTCCTTCCGCGAGGACCTCTTCTACCGGCTCAACGTGATCCCAGTGCACGTCCCGCCGCTGCGCGACCGCCCGGAGGACATCGCGCCGCTGGTGGAGGCGTTCCTGCGCAAGCACTCGCCGGACCGTCCGCGCGCGGTGTCGGCCCCGGCGCTGGCGTGGCTGCGCGCCCAGACCTGGCGCGGCAACGCGCGCGAGCTGGAGAACGCGATCGAGCGCGCATTGGTGCTGGCCGAGGGCGACGATCTGCTAGTCGAGGATCTGCGGGCGCGCAACGCCCGGGGCGAGCCCGAGGTGGACCCGGCGGCGCGCCTGATCGAATCGGCGGCCGAGTCGTCGCTCAGTCTCCAGGAGCTCGAGGACCGCTACACCGAGGAGATCCTGCGCCGCTGCGGCGGCAACAAGGTGCACGCCGCCGCGATCCTCAAGATCGACCGCAAGACGCTCTACCGGCGCGCGGAACGACGCGCGCGCGAGGCCAAGGGCGGCACGTCGGCCCGAGGCGGTTGAGGGCGCGAAGCGGACCGGGGGCGCGCGCGGAAGGGCGCGCCCGCCTGACTGGTGAGGCAGTAGGTGCCCAGGCTCAGGACGGTGGTCGTGACGCCCACGAAGACGAACGCGCCCAGCAGCACGACCGTCACCACGCGGAGCGCGACCGGGTAGGAGCGCGGGGCGGTCACGTACTCCGCCGGCTTCTCGACCAGCCCGACCGGGTTCACGCGCGGGAGCCGCACGCCAATGGGATGCTCCGGGCGGCCGGGCGTCACGGCGGGGATACTGCCCGGGATGATCGCGATCTTCGTGGACGGCGACGCCTGCCCGGTGAAGGACGAGACCTACGTCGTCGCCACGCGCTACGGCCTCCCCGTGGCGCTCGTCGCCAACTCGCCGCTGGCGGTACCCGAGGGGCTCGGCGTGCAGCGGATCGTGGTCGAGCAGGGGCCCGACGCCGCCGACGACTGGATCGTCGAGAACGTACGGCCGGGGGACGTCGTCGTGACGGCCGACATTCCGCTCGCCGCCCGCTGTCTGGAGGCCGGCGCGCGGGTGCTCGGCACGACCGGACGCGCGTTCGACGAGGACTCGATCGGCGGCGCGCTCGCCACCCGGGACCTGAAGGAGGCCCTGCGCGGGGCGGGGGTCGCCTCCGGCGGACCGGCGCCGCTGTCGGCCCAGGATCGCTCCCGCTTCCTCGCGAAGCTCGACGACCTGGTGCAGCTGGGGCTGCGCGAAGAGCGCCGCGGCCGATCGACGTGAGCGCGCCGGCGCTCGGGGCCGAACGAGTAGGGATTGCTGCTCCACCGCTCGCGGGATCGGCGCCGATGACGGTGTTCAGCTCGTTGAACGTATCGGTGATGGCGTGATGGGAAGCGGCCCAGACCGCCCGCTGTTCTCGCGGATCTGCGACGTACCAGAGTGTCCCAGCGCACGGCGCGCGCGTCCGAGATCGCCACAGGCCGAGATGGCTCGCGAAGCGAGGAGCGGCCACGTCGGCCTGCGCCGATAGGCACCATTCTTGCTCATCTGCGTCGACGATCACTCGGACCGTCACCGGAGGGCGCGCGCATGATCACTCCTTCCAGTCATCCCTGGTCGGCGGAGCAGAGCCTGGCCGAGCACCTGGAGTCGCGCGGCGTCACGCGGCGCGACTTCCTCGGCTTCTGCGCCAAGATGGCCTCCGTCCTCGGTCTGGCGCCGCTCGCGCACAGCACCGTCGCGCAGGCGCTGGCTTCCCAGCGGCGACCGAGCGTGATCTGGCTCCAGCTCCAGGAGTGCACTGGCTGCGTGGAGAGCGTGCTGCGCACCGAGTCGCCCACGATCGGCGACCTCATCCTCGACATCCTCTCCGTGGATTATCAGCACACGCTGATGGCCGCCGCGGGCGACGCGGCGGAGGCCGCGCTCCAGCAGTCGATGGAGAAGAACCACGGGCAGTACCTGCTCGTGGTGACGGGCTCGATTCCCCTCGCCGAGGACGGCATCTACACGACGATCGGTGGCCGCACCGCGAAATCGATCCTCGAGGAGGCGGCCGCGGGGGCCTCGGCCATCCTCGCCGTGGGGGCTTGCGCCCACTGGGGCAGCGTCCAGGCGGCGCGTCCGAACCCGACCCACGCTGTGGGCGTCTCGGACGTGATCCAGAACAAGCCGATCGTGAACATCGCCGGCTGCCCGCCGATCGCCGACGTGGTGACCGCCACGGTGGTGCACTACCTCACCTTCCAGCGGATGCCCGAGCTGGATCGCGACGGCCGGCCGCTGTTCGCCTACGGCGCGCGCATCCACGACCAGTGCTCGCGCCGCGCGAACTACGACGCCGGCCAGTACGTCGAGGCCTTCGACGACGACGCGGCCCGCCACGCCTGGTGCCTCTACAAGGTGGGCTGCAAGGGGCCGGCGACCTTCTCGCCCTGTCCGCTGATCCAGTGGAACAGCCACACGAGCTGGCCGATCGACGCGGGGCACCCGTGCCTCGGCTGCACCGAGCGGAACTTCTGGGACACCATGACCCCCTTCTACAAGCAGCTGCCCGACGTGCCGGGCTTCGGCGTCGAGCGCACGGCGGACACGATCGGCCTGTCGCTGGCCGTGGGCGCCACCGCGGGCGTCGCCGCGCACGCGGTGGGCACCGCCGTGCAGCGCATGCGGCGCGGAACGGACGCACCGACGCCGAGCGGTGACGCCCCGAGCCGCGCCACGCCGCCCGGCCCCGACCACCCGAACGAACGGAAGGATTGACCATGGCCCGAACCAAGGTCGTCGTCGACCCGATCACGCGTATCGAGGGACATCTGCGGATCGAGGTGCAGGCCGAGAACGGACGCATCGCCGACGCCTGGGCGTCCTCGACCCAGTTCCGCGGCATCGAGATCGTCATGCAGGGTCGCGATCCCCGCGACGCCTGGGCCTTCACCCAACGCATCTGCGGCGTCTGCACGGTCGTCCACGCGATCGCGTCGTGCCGCGCGGTGGAGGACGCCCTCGACATCCGCATCCCGGCCAACGCCGAGACGATCCGCAACCTGGTCCACGGCATGCAGACCGTCCAGGACCACGTGATCCACTTCTACCACCTCCACGCGCTGGACTGGGTGGACGTGGTGAGCGCCCTCGAGGCCGACCCGGCTGAGACCGCGCGGATCGCGCGCGCCATCTCGCCGTGGCCCAACAACTCGGCCACCTGGTTCCGCGACGTGCAGGCCCGGATCCAGAAGTTCGTCGACAGCGGCCAGCTGGGCATCTTCACCAACGGCTACTGGGGCCATCCCGCCTACGCGCTCCCGCCGGCGGTGAACCTGCTCGCCGTCGCCCACTACCTCGAGGCGCTCGACTGGCAGCGCGACGTGATCCGCCTGCACACGATCTTCGGCGGCAAGAATCCCCATCCGAACTTCCTGGTGGGCGGAATGGCGTCGGCGATCAACCTGGAGGACACGGGGACGATCAACGCCGAGAAGCTGACCGAGATCCACGGCATGATCCGGCGCGCGCGCCGCTTCGTCGACGAGGTCTACTGGCCCGACCTGCTCGCGATCGCCGGCTTCTACAAGGACTGGGCGGCGATCGGCGGCGGTGTGGGCAACTACCTCGCGATCGGCGAGTTCCCCGACGGCGACTGGCGGGACCCGGCGAACGACTACTTCCCGCGCGGCATCCTGCTCGACCGCGACCTCTCGGTGGTGCACCCCTACGACCAAACCAAGGTGAAGGAGTACATCACCGCCTCCTGGTACGAGTACGACGCCGGCAACGACGCGGGGCTCCACCCGTGGGAGGGCGAGACGAAGCCCCGCTACACCGGGCCCCCGACGCCGTGGACCTATCTCCAGGGTCGTGACAAGTACACCTGGATGAAGGCCCCGCGCTACGACGACCGCCCGATGGAGGTGGGGCCCCTGGCGCGGATGCTGGTCGCCTACGCCTCGGGTCACGCCGACGTCCAGGGCATCGTGAACGACGCGCTCGGCCAGCTCGGCGTCGGGCCCGAGGCGCTGTTCTCGACCCTCGGACGGGTGGCGGCGCGCGGCGCGGAGACCGTGCTGCTCGCCGCGCGTCTGGAGAAGTGGTACGACGATCTGGTCGCCCGCATCCGTGGCGGCGACGTCGCGACCTGGAACGGCGACCGCTGGGATCCCTCGACCTGGCCCGCCCGCTGCCAGGGCTACGGCTACCTGGACGCGGCGCGCGGCGCTCTCGGCCACTGGGTGCAGATCGAGAACGGGCAGATCACCCGCTACCAGTGCGTGGTCCCCAGCACCTGGAACTGCTCGCCCCGGGACGCCCGCGGGCAGATGGGGCCGTACGAGCAGTCGCTCGTCGACAACCACCCGCTGGTGGATCCGAAGCAGCCGCTCGAGATCCTGCGCACGATCCACTCCTTCGACCCCTGCATGGCCTGCGGCGTGCACGTGCTCGATGCCGAGGGCCGTCCCCTCACGGAGGTCCGGGTGACATGAGCGCTCCGACGGTCGAGCAGGCGCGTGCCGCTGCGCCGGCGCGGGAGGCGAGCTACCGGTGGGTTTACATCTGGCACTGGCCGATCCGCGCCATGCACTGGGTGGCGGCGGGCTGCGTCGCCGTGCTGATCGTCACGGGCTTCTACATCGGCCGGCCCTACTTCGCGCCTAGCCCCGGCGAGACCGTGGACTTCTTCGTGATGGGGACGATGCGCTTCGTCCATTTCGCAGCGGCGGGCGTGCTGGTGGCGACCGGGATCATCCGGATGTACTGGCTGTTCGCCGGCAACCGCTACGAGCGCTTCACGGCGCTCTTCCCATTCAGCCGGAAAAGCCTGCGCAACCTGCTGCTCGTCCTCCGCAAGTACGCCACGATGCGCTGGGACGTCGGGCCCCACTTCCTGGGCCACAACCCACTCCAGCAGGTCTCCTACACCTTCCTGTACGCGGTCGTCATCGTCCAGGTAGTGACGGGCTTCACCCTCTACGGGCTCTCCAACCCGGACGGGTTCTTCTACACGGTGTTCGGCGGGCCGGTGACCGCGCTGCTGGGCGGCGAGCCGATCGTGCGCTTCGTCCACCACGTGATGACGTGGGTGTTCCTGATCTTCATCCCGATGCACGTCTACTTCGCCCTGCGGGCCGACTTCACCGATCGCAGCGGATCGGTGTCCTCGATCGTGAGCGGCGGCCGCTGGGTGCGCGACGACGTCCACTACGAGGACGCCTGAGCCGTGGCGGGTACCGTCGTCGTGGGGCTCGGGAGCCCGCTGATGGGCGACGACGGTCTCGGCCTGTGCGCGCTCGAGGCGCTGCGCCACCTCGGCCGCTTCACGCCCGAGCCCGAGTGGGTGGACGGCGGTACCTGGGGGATGAACCTGCTCCCGACGATCGAGGGCGCCGAGAGGCTGCTGCTGCTCGACGCGATCCGCGCCGGGCGCGCGCCGGGCGAGCTCGTCGTGTTGTCGCGCGCGTCGCTGCCGCGGGGCCTCGGGATGAAGCTCTCGCCCCACCAGATCGACCTCCAGGAGGTGCTCGCGCTCGCCGAGCTGCGGGGCACGCTGCCCGCGGAGGCCGTCGCGCTCGGGCTCGAGCCGGAGCGGGTCGAGCTGGGCTGGGGACTCTCCGAGGTGGTGGGCGCCGGACTCGCCGATCTGGTGTCGCGCGCGGCGCGGCAGCTCGCGCGGTGGGGACACCGGTGCGAGGTCGCGGCGCCCGGGAGCGCGCCGCCTCCCGCGCCCGCGCGCTCGAAGGCGCGCGACGCCGGGCGCCCCGCCGATGTCCTCTGAGCGCCGGCTGACACCGGATCGCGTCGGTCGCCGGATCCGTCTGCGCGGAACGACCCAGGGCGTCGGCCTGCGCCCGTGGATCCACGGCCTCGCGCGCGAGCTCTCGCTCGTCGGCAGCGCGACCAACACGCGCGGCGGTGTCGAGATCGAGGCCTGGGGCAGCGCGGGCGCCCTGGAGCGGCTGCTCGAGCGGCTGCGCGGCGCGCCGGCCGTCGAGGCGATCGACCAGGAGACGCTGGAGGGCACGCCGCCCCCGACGCCGAGCGGGGACTTCCGCCTGGGCTCACGCGCCACGGCGGGCGAGTCGTGCGTTCCGCTCTCGCCGGACCGGGCCGTCTGCGCCGCCTGCTGGGCGGAGGTCCGCGACCCGCGCGACCGCCGCTACGGCTACCCGTTCACGAGTTGTACGGCGTGCGGTCCGCGCTTCACCCTGGCGCGCGCGCTGCCCTGGGACCGCGCGCACACGAGCATGGCGGACTTCCCGCTGTGCGCGGCCTGCCGGCGCGAGCACGCGACGCCCGGCGACCGCCGCCACCACGCCGAGGCGAACACCTGTCCGCGCTGCGGCCCGCGGCTGTGCCTCGAGACGCCCGAGGGAGAGGCGTGGCCCGACGGGCGCGGGGCGGGCGACGCGCTCGCCCTCGAGACGGCGGTGGCTGCCCTGAGCCGGGGCGCCATCCTCGCCGTGCGCGGGATCGGCGGCTACCACCTCGTGTGCGACGCCACCGACGCCGAGGCGGTCGCACGCCTGCGCAAGCGCAAGGGTCGGGCGCGCAAGCCCTTCGCCGTGATGGTCCCCGACCTGGCGGCCGCGCGCGCGCTCGCCCACGTCGACGCCGTCGAGGAGGGGCTGCTCGCCGGACCCGAGGCTCCGATCGTTCTGTTGCAGCGGCGCGCCGACGCGCCGATCGCCGAGGCCGTCGCGCCCGGCCTGCCTTGGCTCGGTCTGCTGCTCGCCTACACCCCGCTGCACCGCCTGCTCGTGGAGGGCGTCGGGCGACCGCTGGTGGCGACCTCGGGCAATCCCAGCGGCGAGCCGATCGCGACCGGTCGGGAGGAGGCCCGGCGCCTGTCGCCCCTGGTCGACGGATTCCTCCACCACGACCGGGAGATCACCGCGCCCTGCGACGACTCCGTGGCGCGCGTGTTCGCGGGACGGCCGCGCGTGCTGCGCCGCTCGCGCGGCTTCGCGCCGCTGCCGCTGGCGCTGCCCACGGTCCTGCCGGCTCCGGTGCTCGGCTGCGGGGCCCAGCTCAACGCCACGGTCTGCCTCGCCCACGGCGAGCGCGCCTGGCCGAGCCCCCACCTGGGCGACCTCGGCTCGCCCGAGTCCGCCGACGCCTGGCAGCGGGCGGTGGAGCGCCTCGAGGACTGGGTCGGTGCGCGTGCCGAGGCGATCGCCCACGACCTGCACCCGGGCTACACATCGACGCGTCTGGCGGTCGCGCGCGAGGCCGCGCTGCACGTTCCGGTGCAACACCACCACGCCCACGTCGCGAGCGCGATCGCCGAGCACCAGCTCGCCGGACCCGTCGTCGGCGTCGTCTTCGACGGCACGGGTCTGGGCCGCGACGGTACGGCGTGGGGCGGCGAGCTGATGCTCGCCGACGCGGCGGGATTCGTCCGGCTCGCGACGCTGCGCGCGATCCCGCTGGCGGGCGGCGAGGCGGCGATCCGCGAGGTGTGGCGGCTCGCTTTGGCCGTGCTCGAGGACGCCTTCGACGGTGCGCCGCCCCTGGAGGCGCTCCCGCTCTTCCGCACCCTGCCGTCCGAGCGGATCGACGCGGTGCGCGCGCTCCTGCGCAGCGGCGTGCGCTGCCTGCCCGCCCACGGCGCGGGTCGCTGGTTCGACGCGCTCGGCGCGCTGGTGCTCGGCTGCCCGACCGCGGACTACTCGGGCGACGTGGCGATCCGCTGGAACGCCGAAGCCGACCCGGCGGCGCGCCGCCCCTATCCCTTCGATCTCCGCGAGCCCGACCGTCGCGACGGCCCCGACGTCCCGCGGCTCGAGATCGACCTGCGGCCCCTGGTGCGGGAGGCCGTGTCCGACACGCTCTCGGGTCGGCCGGCGTCCGGGATCTCCGGGCGCTTCCACGCCACCCTCGCCGCCGCGGTGGCGGCCGCGCTCGAGCGGCTGGGATCCGCGGTGAGCGGCCGCCCCGTGGTGCTCACGGGCGGCTGCTTCCAGAACCCGCGCCTGGCCGAGGACGTCGCCGCGGCCCTCGCCGGTCGCTTCGCGGTGCACCTGCACGAGCGTCTGTCCCCCGGCGACGGCGGGCTGGCGGTGGGCCAGGCGCTGATCGCGGGCGCGGCGCTCGCCGGCGCGCGCACGAGCACGGGAGGCTGAGCCATGTGTCTGGGCGTTCCGGGGCGCGTGATCGAGGTGAAGGGCTGGATTGCCACCGTCGACTTCTTCGGCGTGCAGCGCCAGGTGAGCCTCCAGGTCGTCGACGAGCCCGTGGCGCCCGGCGACTACGTGCTCAACCACGTGGGCTTCGCGATCCGGCGCATCCCCGAGGACGAGATCGGCGAGACGCTCGCGCTCTACGAGCAGCTGATCGAGCTGGCCGAGCGCGACGACCTGATGGCCGAAGACGTGCGCGGCGAGCTCGCGGCGACCAAGAGCGGCGGGGGTGCGGAATGAACGACGCCGCCCGCTCTCCGCTCTCGTTCCGCGATCCGGCGCGCGCCCGCCGCCTGCTCGACGCGCTGGCGCACCTGTGCGCGGGCCGGGAGTCCGACCCCCTCGCGCTGATGCACGTGTGCGGCAGCCACGAGCAGGCGATCGCGCGCTTCGG
>CAZZFT010000185.1:0-9138 GCA_964653555.1 uncultured Spirochaetales bacterium
GCCGCCAGAAGCTCTTCTACCTGCCCGAGGCCCACACGGACTTCATCCTCTCGGTAGTCGCCGAAGAGCTGGGGCTGGTGGGCGTGCTGGTGGTGCTGGGGGCCTTCGCGGCACTGTGCTGGGCGGGGCTGCGCATCGCGCGCCGGGCGCGCCAGCCGCTCCCTCTGCTCTTCGCCACCGCGGCCACGGCCCTGGTCGCAGTGCCCGCGCTGTGCAACGCCGGCGTGGTGATGGGACTGCTGCCGACCACCGGCCTCACCCTCCCGCTGCTCTCCCACGGAAGCAATTCGCTCGTGTGTACGGCACTGGCGATCGGGATCCTGCTGCGAGCGGCGAACGAGCCCGAAGGCGCCGAGCGCCGCTCCGCTCCCGCGCGCCGGAAGACGCGGTCATGAGCGGAGCACGAGGCGTGTGGGCGATCGCGGGCGGGGGGACCGGTGGCCACGTCACCCCGGCCCTCGCGCTCGCCGAGGCGGTCGCCGCTCGCGGAGGCGCACCGCTGCTGATCGGCGGCGAGATCGGTCTGGAGCGCAAGCTGGTGCCCGAGGCGGGCTTCGAGCTCGTGAGCCTGCCCAGCGGCCAGGTGATGGGGCGCGGCCCGACGGCCCGGCTGCGCGCGGCGCTCGCCACGGCGCGGGGCGTGCGTTCTGCCTGGCGGCTGCTCGCCGCCCGGCGGGCCCGGATCCTGATCTCGGTGGGCGGCTACGCCTCGGTTCCCGGGGTGGTGGCGGCCGCGCTGCGCCGCATCCCGATCGCCCTGGTCGAGCCGAACGCGATGCCGGGACGGGCGAACCGGCTGGCCGCGCGCGTGGCACGCGCCGTGTTCCTGCAGTTCGAGATCGCGGCGGCCCGGCTCGGCGGCGCCGGCGCCGTCCACGTGACCGGAGCCCCGCTGCGGCGCGCCCTGGTCGCCGCCTTTCGCGCCGCGCCGCCGCGGCACACCGCGGCAACCCCGCTGCGCGTGCTCGTCTTCGGCGGGAGTCAGGGCGCGCGGCAGATCAACGAAGCGATGATGGAGGCGGCGTCCCAGCTCGACGCATCCGCCTTCGCGATCTTCCACCAGACGGGGGAGGCCGACCGCGAGCGCGTGGCGGCCGCCTACGCCGCCGCCGGGGTGCCCGCGCGCGTGGTGACCTTCGAGCGCGACATGCCGTCCCGCTACGCGGAGAGCGACGTCGCCGTGTGCCGCAGCGGCGCGCTGACCGTGGCCGAGCTCGCGATGGCCGGCCTGCCCGCCCTGCTCGTCCCCTATCCCTACGCCGCCGACGACCACCAGGCCGCGAACGCCCGCGCGATGGCCGAGGCGGGCGCGGCGCGCGTCCTGCCCTCGCGACCGCTCGCCGCGGAGGACCTGGTGCGCGCTCTCGGCGAGCTGGCGGCGCACCCCGAGACCCTGACGGCGATGGCGGCCGCCGCGGCGAAGCTCGCGCGCCCCGACGCAGCCGACCAGATCGTCGAGGCGTGCAGCGCCTGGATCGAGGAGGACTGATGCGCGGCATCGAGCGCATCCACTTCGTCGGCATCGGCGGCATCGGCATGTGCGGCATCGCGGAGCTGCTCGCCAACCAGGGCTATCGCGTCTCCGGCTCGGACGTGCGCGAGAGCGCGAACACCGAGCGCCTGCGCGGGCTGGGGATCCCGATCGCGATCGGTCACGACGCCTCCCACGTCGGCGACGCCCAGGTGGTCGTCTACTCGTCGGCGGTGCGACTGGACAACCCGGAGCTGCGGCGCGCCGAGGCGGCGAAGATCCCGGTGATCGGCCGGGCCGAGATGCTGGCCGAGCTGATGCGCCTCAAGGACGGGGTCGCGGTCGCCGGCAGCCACGGCAAGACCACGACCACCTCCCTGATCGCCCACGTGCTCGACGCCGCCGGGCTCGATCCGACGGCGGTGATCGGAGGCCGCGTGCTCACCGCCGAGCGCGCGCCCTCGACCACCCGGCTCGGCACAGGACCGCTGCTGGTCGCCGAGGCGGACGAGAGCGACGGCTCCTTCCTGCGCCTGACCCCGGTGATCGCGATCGTCACCAACATCGATCCCGAGCATCTCGATCACTACGGCCGCTACGAGGCGATCCAGGACGCCTTCGTCACCTTCTGCAACCGCGTGCCCTTCTGGGGCGCGGCGGTCCTCTGCCTCGACCACCCGGGTGTGCAGGCGATCCTGCCGCGGATCAATCGCCGCGCGATCACCTACGGCACCAGTGCCCAGGCCGACTGGGTGGCGAGCGAGCGCGGGCGCGACGCCCGGGGCCTGGGCTTCGAGGTCTCCCGGCGCGGCGAGCGGCTGGGACGCGTCCACACGAGACTTCCCGGCCACCACAACGCGCTGAACGCCCTGGCCACGCTCGCCGTCGCCCACGAGCTCGAGGTGCCCTTCCGCCAGGCGGCCGAGGCGCTCGAGACGTTCCTCGGCATCGAGCGCCGCTTCGAGACCAAGGGGGAAGTGGGCGGCGTGCGCGTCGTCGACGACTACGGACACCACCCGGCCGAGATCGAGGCGACGCTCGCCGCGGCGCGCGAGATCCACGAGGGGCGGATCGTCGTCGCCTTCCAGCCCCATCGCTACTCGCGGACCCGCGACCTGTGGGACGCCTTCACGCGCTGCTTCAACCGCGCCGACGTGGTGGTCCTGACCGAGATCTACGCCGCCAGCGAGGACAAGATTCCGGGGGTGGAGGCCGCGCAGCTGGCCGAAGCGATCCGCGACCACGGTCACCGCGCCGTCTGCTTCGAGCGCGACCTCGACGACGTGCTGGAGCGGTTGGCGTCGATCGCGCGCCCGGGCGACCTCGTGCTCACGCTCGGCGCCGGCAGCATCGCCACGCTGGGGGAGCGGCTGGTCGCGCGGCTCGCGGAGGTGCGGTCGTGATCGACCCCACCCTGCGCGCGGCACTCGAGGCCCTGCTCGGAGGCGGGATCCGCTTCGACGTCCCCCTCGCGCGCCTCACCTCACTGCGCATCGGCGGTCCGGCCGACGCCGTCGCCGCGCCGGCCGACCGTGCCCAGCTGCAGGCGACGCTGGCGCTGCTCGCCCACGAGCGGGTGCCCCACCACGTGATCGGCGGGGGCTTCAACTCGCTCGCGCTCGACGTCCCGGTCCCCGGTGTGGTGATCCAGCTCGGCCGCCTGCGCCGCCTCGAGGAGCGCCCGGACGGGATGCTGCGCGTGGAGGCCGGCGTCTCCCACAGCCAGCTGACCCGCTTCTGCGTCGACCGCGGCTTCGCCGGCCTCACCTTTGGAGCCGGCATCCCGGGCAGCATCGGCGGCTGGCTGGCGATGAACGCCGGCATTCCGGGTCACGAGATCGGCGACCGCGTCGTCGAGGTCGAGGTGGCGAGTCCGAGCGGGCAACGGCGATCGCATCTGCCGCGCGCGCGCCTGCACTTCTCCTATCGGTCGCTGCGCGGTCTGGCTCCGGGGAGCGTGATCGTGTCCGCCCTGCTGCGCGTCGATCGCTCCACGCCGGAGGCGGTGCGCGCTGAGGTCGACGCCCTGCTGGCGCGGCGCGGCGCGACCCAGCCGCTGTCCGTGCCCTCCTGCGGATCCGTGTTCAAGAATCCGCCCGGCGACTTCGCCGGGCGCCTGATCGAGGCCGCCGGCCTCAAGGGATACAGGGTGGGCGGCGCCCAGATCTCGCCCGTCCACGCCAATTTCATCGCCAACACGGGGGGCGCGACCGCCTCGGACGTGATGGAGCTGATCCGCCTCGCCCAGGAGCGCGTCCGCGAGCACAGCGGAACCCGACTGGAGCGCGAGGTGCGCATCCTGGGAGGAGCCGCATGAGAAGCCGAACCGGAAACCGCCGGCGCGACCGCATCGAGCAGGAGGCCCTGCAACGCCGCGCGCGCGCCAACCACCATCTCGACCGGGTTCGGAACCGGCGCAGCGCTCCGAGGCGCTCCTTGCCGGGGCGGGCGGCGTTGGTGCCGCTGGCGCTGATCGGCGCGCTGGTCCTCGGCGTCTGGATCGGAGACGACGCGATCGCCGAGTGGGCGGGATCGCCCTGGAAGGTCGAGGACATCGAGGTGCTCGGCGCGGAGCGGCTGAGCGCCGCCGAGGTGGCGCAGGCGGCGGACGTCGCGCGCGGCGACGACTATCGCCACGCCGATCCGGAGCGGCTGGCCCGACGGCTGGCCGAGAACGCGTGGGTCGCCGAGGCGCGTGCGACGCGGCTGCCCGGCGGCACGGTGGTGCTGGGCGTGCGCGAGCGCGAGCCGCTCGCCGTGATCGACGGGGGCGGCGGGCCGCTCGGCGTGGACGCCGAGGGCCGCCCCTTCGCGGTGCTCGACCCGCGGGAGGCGGAGGGGCTGCCTCGGCTGCGCTGCAAAAGCACGCCGCCTCCGGGCGAGGCCGACGCCCGGCTGGCCGAGGCCATCCGCGTCGGTCGTTCCCTGCCCGAGCGCGGGCTCGCGATGCCGACCGAGATCGCCCTCGGCGGCGAGCGCGACCCGGAGGGGTTGGTGCTGCGGCTGCCGGGCATCGACGCCCGCTTCGTGCTGGGCGCCGAGGACTTCGAGGCGCGCATCGCCGCGATGGCGGAGCTGCTCGCGAAGCGGCCGGAGGAGGTGGCCCAGGCCGCCCAGGTGGATCTGCGTTTCGCAGGACAAGCCGTCCTGCAGGAGAAGGCCGACTCGAAGGGGTCGGCGTGAAGCGTCGCCGCGGCCGAGCGCCGCGGCGACCGAACCGGGGCCGCGCGGCAGGACCGGCGGCCCAGTCTCAGGGGGGAGACGAGGAACATGGCCAAGAAGGAAGACCTGATCGTCGGACTCGACATCGGCACGACGAAGGTGTGCGTGATCGTTGCCGCGCCCACCGACGGAGGGATCGACATCGTCGGGATCGGTACCCACCCCTCGCGCGGTCTGCGCAAGGGGGTGGTGGTGGACATCGACGCCACCGTCGCTTCGATCAAGCACGCAGTGGAGGAAGCGGAGCTGATGGCCGACTGCGAGATCAGCTCGGTCTACGCCGGGATTGCGGGCAGCCACATCCGGGCCTTCAACTCGCACGGAGTGGTCGCGGTGAAGGACCGGGAGGTCTCGCCGGGCGACGTGAAGCGGGTGATCGATGCGGCGAAGGCGGTCTCGATCCCGATGGACCGCGAGGTGATCCACGTGATCCCCCAGGAGTTCATCATCGACGACCAGGATGGGATCCGGGAGCCGCTGGGCATGAGCGGGGTGCGGCTTGAGGCGAAGATCCACATCGTCACGGCGGCCGTCACCAGCGCCCAGAACATCGTGAAGTGCGCCAACAAAGCGGGCCTCAACGTGATGGACATCGTGCTCGAGCCCCTGGCCAGCGCCGAGGCGTGCCTCGCTGAGGACGAGCGCGACCTGGGGGTGTGCCTGATCGACATCGGGGGCGGCACGACGGACGTCGCGGTCTACGCCGAGGGCTCGATCAAGCACACCTCGGTGCTGGGGCTCGGGGGCGCCCACGTGTCGAACGACATCGCGGTCGGCCTGCGGACGCCCTTCGACGAGGCCGAGCGGGTCAAGAAGAAGTTCGGGGTGGCAGCGGCCCGCTTCCTGGGCAGCGACGACGTGATCAGCGTCCCGAGCGTGGGCGGCCGACGCCCGCGCCAAGTCTCGCGCAAGCTCCTGTGCGAGATCATCGAGCCGCGGATGGACGAGATCCTGTCGCTCGCCAGGCAGTCTCTGGTGAAGGAGGGCCTCGAGGATCGGATTCCCTCGGGTGTGGTGCTGACCGGCGGCTGCTCCGCGCTGGAGGGCGTGCCCGACCTGGCGGAGGAGATCTTCGAGACACCGGTCCGGACGGGAATCCCCAGCCGGGTGGGTGGCCTCCAGGACGTGGTGCGGGGCCCGATGTACGCGACCGGGGTCGGTCTGGTGCTATTCGGAGCGTCCCAGGACCGGGAGAACACCCGGTTCCGGATCCGGGACGAGTCGATCTTCGGCCGGGTCAAGCAGCGGATGCGGGACTGGTTCTTTCAGTTCGAGTAGGGCGGCCGAAGGCCGGCGCGCAGCGAGGCGAAGCCGAGCGGAGTCGAGAAGGTGGCCTCCGCTGTCCGCGAGGACGCGGTCCGCAAGATGGAAGGTCGAAAATGTCGATTTCTGCTCGGCCGGGCCTCACAAGAAACGTCGTTTTTCGATAGGTTTCCGATGAGATTCACATCGCCATTGCGCACTGGGGGGTGAGAGCATGGCTACGAAGCGTTCGTCCGAGCGCGGGTCCACCCGCGATCGTCATCCGGGGCAGACGGAGCTGATCCGAGGCCCGGAGCCGGAGTTCGAGGAAGACCGGGATCCGATCGAGTTCGAGGACACGGCGTCGCACCACGCCGTGATCAAGGTGGTCGGGGTCGGCGGAGGAGGCGGCAACGCCCTCAACAACATGGTGGCCTCGGGTCTCGGGGGCGTGGAGTTCATCGCCGCCAACACCGACGCCCAGGCGCTCCAGTACAACCTCGCGCCGATCAAGATCCAGCTGGGCAGCGAGGTGACCCGCGGCCTGGGCTGCGGCGCCGACCCGGACAAGGGTCGCGCCTCGGCGCTGGAGGCGCGGGAGCGGCTGACCGAGTGCTTTCGCGGTACCGACATGGTGTTCGTCACCGCGGGGCTCGGGGGCGGCACCGGTACCGGCGCCGCGCCGATCGTGGCCGAGGTGGCGCGCGAGGCCGGCGCGCTGACCGTCGGTGTCGTCACCAAGCCCTTCCTGTTCGAAGGGCGGGTGCGCCAGCGCCACGCCGAGCGGGGTCTCGACGAGCTGCACCGGGTCGTCGACACGGTGATCACGATCCCCAACCAGCGCCTGCTCGCGATCGCCGGCAAGAACACCGCAATGCGCGACGCCTTCAAGCTGGCCGACGACGTGCTGCACAACGCGGTGCGCGGCATCTCGGATCTGATCACGATCCACGGCCTGATCAATCTCGACTTCGCCGACGTGCGGACGATCATGAACGAGATGGGTGTCGCCCTGATGGGCACCGGCGTCGCAAGCGGGGAAGACCGGGCCCAGGAAGCGGCGCGTATGGCGATCTCGAGTCCGCTGCTCGAGGACCTCTCGATCGACGGCGCCCACGGAGTCCTGATCAACATCACCGGTGGCCCCGACCTGTCGCTCTTCGAGGTGAACGAGGCGTCGACCCTGATCCAGGAGGCGGCCCACGAGGATGCCAACATCATCTTCGGAGCCGTGATCGACGAGAGCGTCCCGGAGGGCGAGATGCGGGTGACCGTGATCGCCACCGGGCTGGAAGGGGATCGGATGCGGCGGGGCCGTGACCGGGACGTCCCGGCCGAGGACCTGGCGAAGGTCACCCCGCTGCGGCGCGAGCCCGTTCCCTTCGAACGGGCTCCCGTGTCCGCCGGACACAGCGAGGCGGGGCCCGAGCAGACCTCGATGCTGCCGCCCGCCCCGGCGCCTCGGTCGGCGGCTCCCGGGCCGTCGCACGTCGCCCCGGCCCCCGCCCCGACGCGGAGCGCGAGCGGCGACGACTGGATGTCGCCCTTCGAGGACGAGCTCGACGTGCCGACCTTCCTGCGCCGGCGCAGCGCCGAGGACGAGGAGGAGGAGGAGCGGGATACCCCGGCCTTCCTGCGCCGTTCGGCGGACTGACCCGGCCACGAGGGCTTCCGAAGCAAGACGCCCGGGTGCGCAAGCGCCCGGGCGTTTCGCGTGTTGCGGCCCGCTTCGCGGGGTCGCTCAGGCGTACGTGCGGGCCATCAGGAGGATCAGGCCCAGGTAGGCCAGCACCAGCCAGACGTTGTGGTTGCGAAGCGCCCGCTCCACGTCCCAGGTCCCTTCCTCTGTTCCCCACGGTCCGCTTCTCGTTTCGAGCCGATGCCCGCTCCGCTTGAGCGAATAGCACGCCGATCCCTGCCCGGAGTGACCGTCATCACTCAAAAAGGGAGGGTCGGACGCGGGTCCGGGTCCTAGAGCGCCTCGACGGGGGCGAGGATCTCGGCCGCTGCGAAGAAGTAAGAGATCTCGATCTTCGCGGTTTCCGGGGCATCCGATCCGTGAGCGGCGTTGCGCTCGATGTCGGTCCCGAAGTCGCCCCGGATCGTTCCGGGGGGGGCCTCGGTCGAGTTCGTCGGACCGAGAAGGTCGCGATGGGCCTGGATCGCCCCTTCTCCCTCCAGGACGCTCACGACGACCGGGCCCGAGGTCATGAATTTCACCAGCTCGCCGTAGAAGGGGCGCTTCTTGTGGACCGCGTAGAAGCCGCGGGCCAGGGTCTCGGTGAGGTGGATCTTCTTCATCGCCAGGATGCGCAGGCCGGCCTTCTCGAAGCGACTCAGGATCTCTCCGGTGGCGCCGGGGACCGCGGTGGCGTCGGGCTTGATGATCGAGAGTGTGCGTTCGATGGCCATGATGCGTCGAATCTCCTGGGTTTTTCGGGTGCGGAGGGGGGCGGAGGGGGGCGGAGGCTAGCGGGTCCCGGCGCCCTGCCACACCTCGCGCGGGCGCGGGGGGCGCCCGCCGGAGGACGGACGGGCCGGCGCCCGATGGACGGATTCGCGCCCCTAGACGCGCAGCACGATCTTGCCGAAGTGCTCGCTGGCCTTCATGGCCCGATGCGCCTCGGCCGCCTCCGCCAGCGGCAGCACGCGATCGACCACCGGAACCAGGTCGCCCTTCTCGATCGCGACGCCGAACCGGGCTGCGAAGGCCGAGACCAGAGCCGCCTTGTCCTCGACCGGCCGCGCCCGCAGCGTGGAGCCGATCACGGAGAGGCGGCGGACCAGCAGCGTGCCCAGATTCAGCTCCGTCACGGCTCCTCCCATCAGGCCGATCAGGACGAGCCGGCCGCCCACGTCCAGGGCGGCGAGGTTGCGCTCGAGATAGGGCGCACCGATCGAGTCGAGCACCACGTCCACGCCGTGCCCGCTCGTCGCCTCCCTGGCCGCCGCGACGAAGTCGCCCTCGCGGTAGTTCACGGCCACCTCGGCGCCCAGCTCGCGGCACCGGCGGCACTTCGCGTCGGAGCCGGCGGTCGCGATCACGCGAGCCCCGGCGAGCCGGGCGAGCTGGGTGCAGGCGGTGCCGATTCCGCTGCCACCGCCGTGCACCAGGACCGAGCCGCCCACCGGAAGCTGGCCGAGCTGGAAGACCGTGAGGAAGACGGTCAGGTAGACCTCGGGAAATGCGGCGGCCTGCTCGA
>CAZZFT010000186.1:0-9129 GCA_964653555.1 uncultured Spirochaetales bacterium
CTAACGGAATTCCAATAAGCTGCGGGCGACCGTCATCTTCATCGGAATGTTAGGCAACAGCGTTGCGGCCACGCGTGTCATCGATGAGTCCTGTTAACCACTGATCGAGTTGGCGAGCGCGATGCCGGCCACCAGACTTGCGGCCGAGAGAATCGTCATGCCTGCTTTGGCGACGATCGAAGTGCCTGCCACCGTGGTGCGGTCTCCGTGGCTGGAACCTGCCTGAGTGCCCGATGGCTCTTCGGCTGTCGGCGCTGGCGAGCGGCGCGAGGGCTGGCCGGCAGGCCGCACGGTGATCATGCCGTGCTTGAGGCCGTTCGCAACGAGCCACCAGTTGATCGGATAGGCGAGGATGAAGCCGGCAATGAGGGACATCGACATGACAAACCAAAATCCCGCGGCCAGCGGATCGGCACTGCCGTCAATGTGCGGCATGACTACGCGCTTGGTTACCACCATGCCCGCCATCAGCAGATTCATGGAAAGAAACTCTGGCAAGAAGGTCTGCCGCGGCGAGCGCAGGTAGGAGCCACCTGCCATCTCGCGCATCGCAAAGGCCTGGAAGACCACCCAGCCAAATCCAAAACCCAGGGCGTATTCAAGGGACAGGTCACCCCACGCGGGCAAGCGCCAATGAGCTGCGATCGCGGCCCCCGTGATGATTCCAAGGCCATCTCCGGCAGCACAGTGCATCGTCGACCCGAGTACCTGGCGTCAGCGAGCCGCCACAAACGCCTCATGAGTTCCCGTGAGCGGGTCTCGGCACCCAAGGATGTACAAAAGGGCGGCAACCGGACCGGCAAACAGGGCGAGGATCACGAAGGCCCACTTGAGCACCGGATGCGCCGGCGTGCTTTGGATATCAACGCTGACGAAGACAACGGAGAGACCCGTCAACACGAACCACACCAGCATTGGGCCACTATCCATGATTGAACGCCTCTGTCTGCTTGCTATCGCCTAACTCCTAATGGCTCGCGGGCCTTCGGGGGTGAGGGCTGCGAGGAATTGCAGGGATTTTGCGGGGTTTGGAGGGGATTGGTCGAGGAACCGCGGGATTGTGCAGGAGGAGTGGGAGGTGGGCTGCGAGGGATTGCAGGACATTGTGAAATAGACCGGGAGAATCGGTGAGGTCCTGCGCGGCCGAAGCCTAATCGTGGTGCGAGAATTGGGGGGTGATGCTCGCGCCGGACAACTATCGGGAATGGCTGCCGATTTCTCGACGGGGGGGCGGAGCCGGCTGGGGAACGCCGCGAACGTGCGGCGCGATCGATGCGAGCGTCCCGCATGGAGATCGGGGTATCCGCCGGGCGGTCGGCGGCCTCGCGGGGCACCCTCGAGAGCCGTTCCGTGCCGCTCTTCCGCGCCTCAGTCCCGCTCGCGATCGGATTCCCGGCCCTTCCCGATCGCGTCCAGGCGCGCCTGGAGCGCAAGCCGGTCGAGGGCCTCGATCCTGAGGTTGGTGAACAGGTCGAGGCGCCGCTCGAGCTCCAGGTAGACGCGCAGGAAGACGCGGCGCTGCTCGTCCTCCGGACCCTCGAAGGCGGCGGGGTCCTCGACGCCCCAGTGGGCGGAGATCGGCTGGCCGGGCCACACCGGGCACGTCTCCTGGGCCGCGGCGTCGCAGACCGTGAACACGAAGTCGAGCTCTGGTGCGCCCGGGCGCGCGAACTCGTCCCAGCTCTTCGAGCGCAGGCCCGCAGTCTCGTAGTGGCGCGCGCGCAGCAGCTCGAGGGCCAGCGGATGCACGGCGCCCTTGGGATGGCTGCCGGCGCTGTGCGCGCGGAAGCGGCTGGCGCCCATCCGGTTGAGAGCGGCCTCGGCGAAGATGCTGCGCGCCGAGTTCCCCGTACACAGGAAGAGGACCTCGTAGCGCTCGCGCGTCACGGCCGAGCTCCCGCGCACGGGAGCGCGCGAGCTTGCGCCGGGACGCGGCCGGCTTCACGCGAACGTTCGTGAACCGGCAATCGGGAACCGGATCCCCCCGTGCGTGCACGGCGCACGGGCTGGCGTGCAGTCAATGTTGCCACTGCGACACGGGTGACAGGGTGGAGCCGACGAAGTGGTTCATTCGGGCCGTCGAGGTCTGGGTGTCGAACAACGACCGTGCGTCTTGACCTCGGAGGCGGACTGTATCGCAACGAGCACAGTTCTCGCGCCGCCGGCCCGGTTCTGCGGATCGAGTCGGCTCCGTGGTCGCCTGGCACGGGCCGTCGCGATCTTTGCGACCGGTCAGGCCCAGGAGCCGAAGAGCCTTCCCACCGCCGCCGTGATCGCCATCGCCAGGGCGCCCCAGAAGGTCACGCGCAGCGCCCCCGCGCCGGCCGGCGCGCCGCCCGCCCGGGCCGCCAGCGCGCCGAGCACGGCGAGAGAGACCAACGATCCTCCGGACACGGCGGCGATCGCGTAGACCTCGGAGGCGAGGACAGCGATCGCCAGCGGCAGGGCGGCGCCGAGCGCGAAGGTGCCCGCGGAGGCGAGCCCCGCCTGCACCGGTCGGGCCCGAAGCTCGTCGGAGATGCCGAGCTCGTCGCGTCGGTGGGCGCCCAGCGCGTCGTGCTCCATCAGCTCCTCGGCCACCTGGCGGGCGAGCGCCGGATCGACGCCCCGGCTCACGTAGATCTCCGCCAGCTCCCGCCGTTCGGACTCCGGCTCGCTCGCCAGCTCCGTCTTCTCCCGGTCGATCTCCGCCTGCTCCGAGTCCGCCTGGGAGCTCACCGACACGTACTCCCCCGCCGCCATCGACATCGCTCCGGCGACCAGGCCCGCCACGCCGGCGATCAGCACCTCGCTACGCGTGGCCTGGGCGGCGGCCACCCCGATCACCAGGCTCGATGTCGAGACGATCCCGTCGTTCGCGCCCAGTACGGCCGCGCGCAGCCATCCGATCCGCTCGACGGTGTGCCGCTCGCGATGTCTCATCTCCCGTCCCCCCTTTCAGCGCAGACGTCCCAGCAGCCACAGTACGCCGGAGACGACGAGGCTCACCAGTAGACAGCTCGTGATCGGGATGTAGATGCGTACGCCGGGGCGCTCGATCCGGAGGTCTCCCGGGAGCCTCCCCAGCCACGGCAGCGAGGGGCCGAAGTGCAGCACCAGACCCAACACCACGAGGACCGCGCCGAGAAGCATCAGCGTGCTGCCGAGGCGACTCATCGCAGCGCGGCGCCGCGCTCGGCGAGCAGGGCACCCAGTACCGAGCGGTGACAGCGCGCCGCGTCCTCGCAGTAGCAGCCCACGGAGAAGTTCGCGTCGCGGGAGAGGGCGGCGAGCAGGGCAAGCAGCCGCTCCTTCTCGGGGGCGGCCATCTCGCGGCGGTAGGTCCGGACGAAGGCTTTCCACTCGGCGTCGCTCTCGGCCGCGAGGGCCCGCTTCACGGCCGCCGCGCTCGGCGCCAGCTCGGGGAGCCAGACGTCGTAGAAGTCCCGCGACGCGTGCTCTCGCTTGGGAATGCCGCGCGGCGGGTGCCGGACCGTGCCGATGCGCAGCCCCTCGCCGCGCTGGCGCGGCGTGCCGAGCCGAACGACGCGAACCGCCACGCCGGGCCCTAGAGGGGAGGCACGGGAACGGAGATGGTCGGCGCTTCGGTGCCCCCGTCCACCTCGAAGATCTTCCCGGTCACCCAGGCGCTGGCCGGCGAGGCGAGATAGAGCGCGCAGGCGGCGATGTCCTCGACCGTCCCTGGCCGGTGCATCGGAGTGTTGCGCTCGAACTGCTCGCGCAGCGCCTGGTTGGTGAGCACGACGCCCAGCGCGTCGGTCTCGACGCCGCCCACCGAGATCGCGTTCACGCGCACCTTCGGCGCGATCTCCGGGGCGAGGTTGCGCGTCATCATCTCGAGCGCCGCCTTGCCGGCGCCGTAGGCGACGAAGGAGGTCTGCACCATGTTGGCCGAACGCGAGGAGATGTTCACGATCGCACCGCCGCCCGCCGTCGCCACCATCTTCGGGATGCACAGCTTCGAGAGCAGGAAGGCCTGGGTCACGTTCATGCGCAGGGCGTTCTCGAAGAACCTCTCGCTGGTGTCGAGGGCGGGGCGTGGGCCGGTGCCGCCGGCGTTGTTCACCAACAGGTCGAGCCTGCCGAACTCGGCGAGGGTCGCCTCCACCAGCCGCTCCAGATCCGCCGTCTTCAGCACGTCGGTCGGCACCGCCAGCCCGCGGCGCCCGCGCTCCTGCACGCCCTTCACCGTGGCCTCGATGTCGCCCGGGGTGCGCGCCGCGCACACGACGTCGGCGCCCGCCTCGGCGAAGGCCAGGGCGATGCCGCGGCCGATCCCCTTCCCGGCGCCGGTGACGATCGCGACCCGGTCCGTCAGCTTGAAGCGGTCGAGGATCACTTCGCGAGCTCCGGCGCGGCGCGTCCGGCCACGAGCGGGAGGTCGAGATAGGTCCGGATGCCCGGCGGTGACTGGCACACGTAGGGGATGGCGCTGACGCCGTGGATCGCGGTCGCGACGACGCCGGGGTTGCGCTCGAGCCCGGCCGCGATCGACTCGGGGTGCCAGCCGTGGAAGGTGACCTTCGCGGTCGGGTCTCCCGTCACCTCCACCTCGAAGCGCTCGCCCTCGGGACCGAAGCTCCAGGCGGGGTCGAGGTTCTCTTCGCCCATGAACCAGTTCGTGCGCACCGTGATCACGGGCGTACCGCGCACCGTGGCCTCCCAGGTGTAGCGCTGGGCCGCCACGCGCCCGGGCTGGATCGGGCCGATCGGGGAGTCGATCGGCGCCGTCGCCACCGCCACCTCGTGCGACGTCCGGCGCTCGGGGTCGAGCGCGAAGCCGAGGGCATCGGCCACCATGTCGATCGACTGGAGGAAGCCGCCGCCCATCACCGCGAGCATCGGGCTCTTCGCGGCCTCCTCGGGCGTCTTTCCGAAGAGCATCAGGTCGCCCACCACCTGGGGTGCGCCGTAGGTGCGGATGTCGGAGAACTCCTCGGCGCGCACGTGGGTCACGCTGCGCGCGAGCGCCGACACCATCAGCGGGAAGCGCTCGGTGATGCCGCCCGGGTGGATGCCGGTGCCGTGCAGCGTGACCCCGCCCTTGCGACATGCCTCCTCGAGGTCGGCCACCTTCTCGCGGTTGGGATAGAACCAGTTGAGCGGCGTCACCACGTTCTTCCCGGACTCGAGGATCGCGATGACGTCCTGCTTGTCCGCCATGATCGGCGAGTACATCACGCAGTCCGCGTCGAGAGCGAGCAGCTCGGACGCGTCGTTCGTCGCGCGGATGCCCACCGGTCCGATCCCGCACAGCTCGCCCACGTCCTTGCCCGCCTTGTCGGGGCTGTGCACCCAACAGCCGACGAGCTCCAGCTCCGGGTGAGACAGGATGCCCTCGATCGCGGCGCGGCCCACTCCGCCCGTCGCCCACTGGATCACGCGGTAGGTCATGGCAGGGGACTCCTCAGATCTCCGCGCGCGGCATCGGGAAGTTGATCCCGACGAGGCCGCCGTTCACGCCGTAGATCTCGCCGGTGACGAAGCTCGCCGCCGGCGAGGCCAGGTACAGGGCGCAGGCGGAGATGTCCTCCACCTCGCCGAGCCGGGCCATCGGCGTGAGGTCGACCATCACCTTCTCCACCTGGTCGTTGAGGATCGTGCCGAGCGCGTCGGTGCGGATCGAGCCCACCGCGATCGCGTTGACGCGCACCTTCGGCGCGAAGTCCTGGGCGAGCTGGCGGGTGAGGAAGGAGAGGGCGGCCTTCGCCGTGCCGTAGGCGGCGAAGCCCGCCGAGTGCCAGCGGCCCGCCACCGACGAGATGTTGACGACCGCGCCCTTGCCGGCCGTCTGGGCGATGCGCGGCACGGCCAGGCGCGTCATCTCGAAGGCGGTGGTCACGTTGAAGCGGAAGCAGGTCTCGAACTCCTTCTCGCTGGTGTGGAGCGTCGGCTTCGGGGGCCAGCCGCCGGCGTTGTTCACCAGGATGTCGAGGCGGCCGAACTCGTCGAGAGCGGCCTCCACGAGCTGCGCGCGCTGATCGGCCTCGAGCACGTCGCAGGGCACGGCGATGGCGCGGCGTCCGCGCGCGCGCACCTGCTCGGCCGTGGCCTCGATCTGATCGACGCTTCGGGCCGACACGACGACGTCGGCGCCGGCATCGGCGTAGGCGAGAGCCGTCGCGGCGCCGATGCCGCGACCGGAGCCGGTGACGATCGCCACCTGCCCGTCGAGACGGAAGAGGTCGAGGATGCTCGGCATGGCGGGGGCCTCCTGGGAGGACCGGTCGGGCGCGGACCGGTGGGCGCGGCAGCCAGTATGACAGCTCCGCCCGACCTTCGTGTACCCTGCCCGAGCCACGACCCTTCAACTCGTCAAGCAGGATTTCCCATGCCCTACGACCTCGTGATCCGCAACGGACTGCTCGTGGACGGGACCGGAAGCCCGCCGCGCGAAGGCGACGTCGCCGTGTCGGAGGGCCGCATCGCCGCCGTCGGCCGCGTGTCCGGGGCGTCCGCGCGCACGATCGACGCGGACGGCCTCACCGTGACACCCGGCTTCGTCGACATCCACACCCACTACGACGGCCAGGCCACCTGGGACCCGCAGCTCGCTCCCTCCTGCTACCACGGCGTCACCACGGTGGTGATGGGCAACTGCGGCGTCGGCTTCGCGCCGGTGCGACCGGGTCAGCACGACTTCCTGATCCAGCTCATGGAAGGCGTGGAGGACATTCCCGGCGCGGCGCTCCACGAGGGCATCCAGTGGGAGTGGGAGAGCTTCCCCGAGTACCTGGACGCGCTGGAGCGGCGCCGCTTCGGAATGGACGTCGCCACCCAGGTGCCCCATGGCTCGGTGCGCGCCTACGTGATGGGCGAGCGCGGTGCCAACAACGAGCCCGCCACGGCGGAGGACATCGCCGCCATGGCCGCGATCGTGAAGGAGGGCGTCGCCGCGGGCGCACTCGGCTTCTCGACGTCGCGCACGATCGCCCACCGCGCCATCTCGGGCGAGCCGGTGCCGGGCACCTTCGCCGCCGAGGACGAGCTGTTCGGCATCGGGCGCGTGCTCGGCGATCTGGGGCGCGGGATCTTCGAGGTGGCGGGCGCGGGCGCCGCGGGCGAGGACGTCGCCGCCCCGAAGGCCGAGCTCGACTGGATGCGGCGCCTGTCGGCGGAGATCCGCCGCCCCGTCACCTTCGCGATGCTCCAAGTCGACGCCGCGCCCCAGCTGTGGCGGGAGCTGCTCGAGCTCTCCGCCGCGGCCACGCGCGAGGGTGCGCAGATCTATCCCCAGGTGGCGGGCCGTCCCTTCGGCATGCTGATCGGGCACCAGACCACCATCCATCCCTTCGCCGCCTGCCCCGCCTTCGCCGCCCTGCTCGAGCTCCCCTTCGAGGAGCGCGTGCGCCGCCTGCGCGATCCGGAGGTGCGGCGCCGGGTGCTGGCCGAGGCGTCGCCCGAGCGCTCGATGATCCTGCGCGGCCTGCACCGGGTGTTCCCGATGGGCGATCCGCCGAACTACGAGCCCGCCTACGAGGACTCGATCGAGGCGCAGGCGAAGGCCGGCGGTCGCGATCCGGTGGGGATGCTCTACGACCGCATGCTCGAGCGCGACGGCCGGGAGCTGTTCCTGGTGCCGGTGCTGAACTACTCGGAGCTCTCCGCCGACCCGATCCGGGAGATGATGTTCCACCCGCGCGCGTCGCTGGGCCTGGGCGACGGCGGAGCCCACTGCGGCGTGATCTGCGACGCCTCGATCCAGACCTTCATGCTCACTCACTGGGTGCGCGACCGCTCGCGCGGCCCGCGCGTCCCGCTCGAGTTCGCGGTGAAGCGGATGACCCACGACACGGCCGAGCTCTTCGGCCTGCGCGACCGCGGCACGCTCGAGGTGGGGAAGAAGGCCGACCTCAACGTGATCGACACCGACGGCCTGCGCCTGTGTGCGCCGGAGATGGTCTTCGACCTTCCCGCGGGCGGGAAGCGCTTCATGCAGCGGGCGCAGGGCTATCGCGCGACGATCGTGTCGGGCGAGATCGCGATGGAGAACGACGCGCCCACCGGCGCGCTCCCGGGACGCCTCGTGCGGGGAGAGCGGTGACCCTGCCGAGCCGCGAGAGGAGTCCGTTGATCTACGACCCCTACTCGCGTCCCTTCCAGGAAGACCCCTACCCCCTCTACCGCCGCCTCCGGGACGAGACGCCCTGCACCTACAACCCCGAGATGGACTTCTACGCGCTGTTCCGCTTCCAGGACGTGTGGGACGCGACGCTCGATTGGCAGACGATGAGCTCCTCCCTCGGTCCCGTGCTCGAGAACCGGGGCCAGATCCCGGCGGGCTTCTTCTCGATCATCGGGATGGACCCGCCGCAGCACACGAAGCTCCGCAATGTGATCAGTCGCGGCTTCACGCCGCGGCGGATCGCCGCCCTCGAGGAGGAGATCCGCGGCATCGCCAAGGGCTACCTGGAGCCCCTCGCGGCTCGCGACCGTTTCGACTTCGAGCAGGAGTTCGCGGTCAAGTTCCCGATGGACGTGATCAGCGCGCTACTCGGAATTCCCGAGTCGGACCGCGACGCCTATCGCCAGTCGATCGACCGCGGCCTCTCCCGCGATCCGGAGGGCGGGCTCGACGAGGCGCGCTTCCAGGACATCGGAAGCTCCCAGGACTACATGGCGCGGCTGATCGAGGAGCGCCGCCGGAAGCCGCGCGAGGACCTGGTGACGGTGCTCGCGGAGGCGGAGTTCGAGGACGCCGAGGGAGCGCAGCGCCGCCTCTCCGACGAGGAGTGCGCGGCCTTCGTCACGCTGCTGGCCGCGGCGGGTGCCGAGACCACCGCGAAGCTGCTCGGCCATGCGATCTACCTGCTCTGGAAGCACCCGGATCAACGCCAGGCGCTGTGGGACGAGCCGGCGCGCATCCCGAACGCGATCGAGGAGATCCTGCGCTACGAGGCACCTTCCCAGTTCCAGGGCCGCGTCGCCCTGCGCGAGTCGACCTGGCACGGGGTGACGATCCCAGCCGGGGCGCGCGTGGCTCTGGTGACGGGCTCGGCCTGTCGCGACGAGCGCGAGTACCCCGATCCGGATCGCTTCGACACGACGCGGCCGCACGCGCGCGAGCTCTACTTCGGGCACGGCCACCACGTGTGCATCGGGAAGAGCCTTGCCCGCCTCGAGACGCGG
>CAZZFT010000187.1:0-6493 GCA_964653555.1 uncultured Spirochaetales bacterium
TCTTCCTCGATCCGCTTGACCAGTATCCGATCCTGCAACGGACGGATCTTCATGGAACGTCTCCTTCGCCGGCGTCGTGTCTGCCGGAGCTGGGTGGATGGAGCCCGGTCGGGGAACGGGACGGCGAAGGGCGATCTCTCGAGGCCCCCCGGCGCGTCCCGCTCGCACACCGGCGCGCCGTTTTGGCACTCGCACCCCGCGAGTGCCAGAACGGGACGCGCAATGTAGCTGGGGGAGGGGGGGCTGCAAGGAATTCCGCGAGCGGTCGGTCCACCGCGCGCCCGGTCCGGCCGATGCGTCATGCTGGCACGGGGGGATCATGGCGACCGACCAAGCCCGACACGGCCGGGGCGGCGGCCGGACGACGCCCGGCTCGCTCGCGGTCGCCGGGCTGGCGGCGCGGGTGGCCGCGGCGCAGCGCCGCCTCTGCGCGATCTACCGCCTGAGCCTGCCCCTGTCCGCGGAAAGCTTCCTGCTGGCGCCCGAGGAGGCGCGTGAGCGCCTTCCCGGGGCCGGCCCCCGCACCGGACTGCTGGCGGTCGAGGAGGGCGACACCCTGTGGCTGGGGCTCTACTTCCATCCCCAGGACGCCGCGGATCCCGCCGCCATCCTGGAGGAGACGAGCCACTGGATCGCCGTGGTCTGGCACGCGGCCCAGCGACGCCCGATCTCCCCGCTGCTGCTCGAGCTCCAGGCGGAGATCGACCGCTACGCGGTGGCCCGGCTGGCGGACCGCCGCGATCCGCTCGGGCATCTGCGCCAGCTGCGGCTGCGCCCGGACCTGACCGCCGGCGAGCGCGAGCGTTATCGGACGGCGCACGCCGCTGCGCGCCGCTACTGCGGCGCGCTCCAGCGCCACTTCCCCCGGCGCGCCGACCTGCCCGAGTGGCTGCGCGAGCTGCGCGGATTCTACCGGCGTGCCCCCGAGCAGAAGCTGACGCCCGCCGCTTGACTTTCGCCGGAATTTCGTGATTCTCGGCAGCCATGGCCCTCACCCGACGCCAGCGCGAGGTTCTCGACTTCATCAGCCGCTTCGTCCGGGACCACGGCTACTCGCCCAGCCTCGAGGAGATCGGCGGGGCCTTCGGGCTCTCTTCGGTCGCCACGGTGCACAAGCACGTGCAGCACCTCGTCGAGAAGGGCCACCTGCGCAAGGCCTGGAACCGCTCCCGATCCGTCGAGCCGGTGGAGGAGCCACGCGCGGCCTCGGTGATGCTCCCGCTTCTGGGCACCGTCGCCGCCGGGGCGCCGATCGAGGCGATCGAGGTGGAGGAGCAGCTCGAGGTGCCGGCGGCGCTGGTGCCCGCAGGACGACCTTGCTTCGCGCTCCGGGTCCGGGGCGACTCGATGATCGACGAGCAGATCCTCGACGGCGACGTGGTGGTGGTCGAGTCCCGGCCCGAGGCGCGCGACGGCGAGACCGTGGTGGCGCTCGTGCGGGGCCAGGACGCGACCTTGAAGAAGCTCTACCGCCGGGGCGCAAGCGTGCGCCTCCAGCCCGCCAACCCGACGATGGGTCCGATCGACCTCCCGGCCGCGGACGTCGAGGTGCGGGGGGTGGTCTGCGGCCTGATCCGCCAGTACTGACCGCGCGCCCGCTCGGCGCCATTCCCCCCTCGATCGGTTAGCTTGGCCGGACGCAAGCACCCCGCGAGAAATCCCCCGTGTCCCAAGTCCGCCTGACCCGCGCGATCGAATTCTCGACCTCGCTGCGCTACTGGAGCCCGGACCTCGACGAGGCCGGCAACCGCGCGCGGTTCGGGCCCCGATCCCGTCACCACGGCCACAACTACCGCCTGGAGGTCACGCTCGCCGGCGAGCCCGATTCCCTCACCGGGATGGTGATCGACCTGAAGGACCTCCAGGAGATCCTCGACCGCGAGGTGATGAGCCGCTTCGACCACCGCGACCTCAACCGGGACACGACCTACTTCGAGAAGGTGCCCCCCACCCCCGAGAACCTGGCGCGGGTGATCCACCGGATCCTGCGCGATGCGCTGCCCGCGGGCCTGCTCCACGGCATCCGCCTCTACGAGGACGCGGACACCTTCGTGGAGCTGCGCGAAGGCCCCGGGGAGGACCCGTGATCGCTCTCGCGCGCCGCTACCGCTTCGCCGCCGCTCACGTGCTGCGCCATCCCTCGCTCTCCGACGCCGAGAACGAGCGCGTGTACGGAAAGTGCGCGAATCCCGCCGGCCACGGGCACGACTACGGGCTCGAGGTCGCCGTGGCGGGCCAGGTCGACCCGGTGTCGGGTCAGGTCTTCGACCGCGACCGGCTCGATGCGCTGGTGCGCGAGCGCGTGCTCGACCGCTTCGGCCACCGCCTGCTCAACGACGACCCCGCCTTCGCCGAGCGCGTGCCCACCGCCGAGAACATCGCGCTCGTCATCGAGTCCGAGCTCGCTCCCGAGATCGCGCGCCGCCCGGGCGCGCGGCTGGTGCGGGTGCGGGTCGAGGAGACGCGCAAGAACGCCTTCGAAACCGGAGATCCGAGATGACCGATACCCCCGACGGCAACGACCCGATCCAGTCCCTGGTCACCGCCATGCTGAAGGAGCTCGGCGAGGACCCGGGCCGCGACGGCCTCGAGCGGACGCCGCTGCGCGTGGCGAAGTCGCTGCGCTTCCTCACTTCGGGCTACGCGCTGAAGCCGCGCGAGATCCTCAACGACGCACTCTTCGAAGTGGCCTATGACGAGATGGTGATCGTGAAGGACATCGACTTCTACAGCCTGTGCGAGCACCACCTGCTGCCCTTCTTCGGGCGCATCCACGTGGCCTACGTGCCGAACGGACGCGTGGTCGGGCTGTCGAAGATTCCGCGCCTGGTCGAGATGTACGCGCGCCGCCTCCAGGTGCAGGAGCGTCTCACCAAGGAGATCGCCACGACGCTGGAGGAGGTCCTGCAGCCGAAGGGCGTCGCGGTGGTCGTCGAGGCGATCCACCTGTGCATGATGATGCGCGGCGTGGCGCAACAGAACAGCTCGGCGGTGACCAGCTCGATGCGGGGCGAGTTCGAGGCCGACCCGAAGACGCGCGCCGAGTTCATGCAGCTGATCCGCAGCCCGAAGCCCGCGTTTGCGTGATCCGGAATGGCGGACGAGAAGGACCTCTACCAGATCCTCGGCGTCGCGCGCGACGCCGACACGGAGACGATCCGAAAGGCCTACCGCAAGCTCGCGCGCAAGAACCACCCCGATCTGAATCCGGGCGACCAGGCGGCCGAGGAGCGCTTCAAGGAGATCTCCCACGCCTGGGAGGTGCTCGAGGACGCCGAGCGCCGCCGCAACTACGACGAATTCGGCGCGGTGTCGCTGGAGAGCGGCTTCGACGCGGAGAAGGCGCGCCAGGCCCGCGAGGCCTTCGGCACTCGCTTCGGCTTCGGGGGACGCCCGGGCGCGGGCCGCTACGAGCAGGAGTTCGAGTTCGGCGACCTCGACGAGATGCTGGGCGGCTTCTTCGGGCGCGGGGCCGGCGGGCGCGGCATTCGACTGCGCGGACAGGATCTCGAGGCCTCCCTCGAGCTCGACTTCCTCGAGGCGGTGCGCGGCGGCGAGCGGCGGCTCACCCTCACCCGACCCACCGCAGAAGGCGGCGCCGTCACGGAGACGGTCACCGTCCGCATCCCGCCGGGCGTCGACACCGGCGGCAGCCTGCGGATTCCCGGCAAGGGCGCCCCCGGTATCGGCGGCGGCCCGCCGGGCGACCTCCACGTCTCGCTCTCGGTCCGGCCCCACCGGCTGTTCCAGCGCGACGGCCGCCACCTGACCTTCGACCTGCCGATCACCGTGAGCGAGGCGATCCGCGGGGCGAAGGTCGAGGTGCCCACCCTCGATGGGCGGGCGACGCTCACGATCCCGCCGGGCACCGACAGCGGCACGCGGCTGCGGCTGCGCGGCAAGGGGGTACCCGACCCGCGCGGCGGTGCGCCCGGCGACCTCTTCGCCCGGGTCCAGATCCGCGTCCCGCGCCAGCTCGACGATGCGGCACGCGCGGCCCTCGACACGCTCGAGGAGCACGAGGACCGCGATCTCCGCAAGGAGCTCTTCGCATGAGTGAGCGGCGGATCCGCACCGAGGAAGTCCTGCTCTACCTGGGCATCGAGGACCGGGCCGTCTTCATGCAGCGCCTGCGCAGCGAGGGCCTGTTCGAACGCGACGAGCTCGAGCCCGAGGAGGCCGAGGAGCTGCGCCTGGCGACGGTGCTGATCAGGGAGCTCGGGCTCAACGCCGCGGGCGTGGACGTGGCGCTGCACCTGCGCCGCCGCCTGTTCGCGCTCGAGCAGCGCGCCCGCGCCCTCGCCGACGCGCTCGACGAGGTGCGCAAGAAGGGCTGACCGGCCGACGCGAAGGGTCGGCCGACGCGCCTCAGGAGCGGTCCTCGCCCTGGGCGCGCGCGATCAGCGCCGCGAGCTCCTCGAGCCAGGCCTTCACGTCGTCGGGCACGTGCTCGCCCGAGGAGCCGCTGTAGCCGGACACCACGAAGTCCTCGAGCAGGGTGTAGGACCGCTCGGCGATCGGGTCGCCGGGAGCGGCGCGGATCGCCGCTTCGAGGTAGGGCTCGGTCTGGGACACCCAGAAGGAGCGGCCCACGCGCGATTCGATCACGCCGAGCCAGTAGTAGGCCTCTGCCGCTCGCGGGTCGCCGGCTGGCAGCCCGGCGACGAACCGGTTCAGCGTCCCCGAGGCCGTGTAGTAGCGGACGAGCGAAGATTGCTCGCCATGCGGGGAGCGCGCCTCGGCCTCCTCGACCAGGGCGCGGCCCGCCTCCAGGCCCTCGATCGGCGCCCGGGCGCCGAGCTCATGGAGGTCGGCCACCCAGTAGCCGACGTCCTCGCGCAGGCCCGATCGGACGTCGGGGCGCTGGGCGAACACCTCCAGGACGCGGGCGGGGCGATCGAAGTCGCCCTTCACGCGCACGCAGACCTCCAGGTAGTCGTTGAGGTACCCGAGCAGGTCGATGGAGCTGACGTCGAAGTCCGGCGACGCGAACATCGTCTCCTGGGCGGCGAGCGCCTCGTCGAACTGCCGGGTCGCCATCGCGAGCTGGGCGCGCTCGGGCAGCGGCAGCTCGGCGATCTCCGCCTCCTTCATGAAGCGCGCCGAGAGGTCGGCGTCGCGCTCGTCGGGAAGGCGCGCATGACAGGCCACGCAGGTCTCGGTGAGCTCCTGGAGCAGGAAGCGCGACTCGCGGTAGTGGCCCGCCGCGTAGCGGCGCTCGATGTCGTTGGCGTCCCGGGCCAGGGAGCTGGCGAGGAAGGCGAAGCCGCGGTCGCCGCCCCGTTCGCCGTGGGCGGCGAGGGTTCCCGAGTTCCGCGCGAGCGTGTGCAGCGCCTTCTGGATCTCGGTGCGCCGGGCCGGATCGGCGAACCGCTCCTCGTCGAGGCTCAACGGGAGCACCCGCTGCAGCGCCGCGAACACCTGGCCCATGATGCGGCGCGTCTGCGCCGGGTCGGGCTCGGCGGCACGCAGCGCCGGAGCGGCGAGCAGCAGCGCTGCGAGGCCGATGCCCGTCCACCGCGCGAGGCGGCGTCGGACGGAACGGCGATCGATCGGGCGGACGAATCGGACGCGCATCAGTGGAACCCCCCGGGTGCGGATCATGCAAGAAGAGGGCCCCGGTGCAACCGCCTCCCGTCCGGTCCGGCTGCCAGGGTGGGACCGACTTCCCCGCCGCTGTGGCGCGCTGGTCCGATCGGGCGACGGATGAGCCCTGCGACCGCTCGCCGGACTGGCACGCCGCGTGCTTCCGGACCGGCGAGAGGAGATAGGCCATGTGGGTAGTTCGCGAGCTCCTGGTTCCCGTCGATTTCTCCGACGCGTCGGCGAGAGCCTTGGAGACCGCCATCGGGTTGGCCCGGAAGTTCCGCGCGCGGCTTCACCTGCTCCACTGCTATCCGGTTTACCCGCTGCCCCACACGGACGGGGTGCCGCTTCCCGAGGGTCTCGATCGCGACCTGCGCCGCGCGGCTCAGCAACGCCTCTCCGAGTGGGGCGAGAAGGCGAACGCGGCCGGGGTGTCGGTGGTGGAGCACCTCTCGCCCGACCCGCCGGTCGACGCGATCGTCGAGCTGGCGGAGGAGATCGGGGCGGACTGGATCGTGATGGGCACCCGCGGCCTCACCGGCCTGTGTCACGTGCTGCTCGGCAGCGTGGCCGAGCGCGCGATCCAGCACGCGCCGTGCCCGGTGCTGTCCGTGAAGGACATCTGACGCCCGACGAGTCCCGGGCGAGCGAAGCCCCGGAGGCTAGCCCTCGCGCTCCGGCGCTCGATCGTCGTCGAGGTGGTGGCGCTGGGCCGGGCCCTCGATGTCGTCGAAGGCGCCCTCGCGCACCGCGCGCAGCACGAAGGCCAGCAGTCCGGCGCCGAGCACGAGGCCGACGGGAATCGTCAGAGCGAGGAAGCTCATCGCGGGGGCGTCCTTCGGAGGCCGATCGTCCGCTCGATCTTCGCTCGCCTGGGGCTCGCGGCGCGCGGCCTGCGGCCGCTTGC
>CAZZFT010000187.1:6593-9054 GCA_964653555.1 uncultured Spirochaetales bacterium
CGCTCGCCTGGGGCTCGCGGCGCGCGGCCTGCGGCCGCTTGCGGTCATCGCGCGCGCCAGCGCAGCAGGCGCACGGCGTTGCCCGTGACCGCCAGCGACGACAGGCCCATCGCCGCCGCCGCAGTGAGCGGCTCGATCCAGCCGGCCATGGCGAGCGGGATCGCGGCCGCGTTGTAGAGCAGGGCGAGAGCCAGGTTCTCGCGGATCCGGCGCAGTGTCGCGCGCGAGAGGGCGACGACGTCGGCCACCGCCGCCAGCCGCGGCGAGCGCACGACCAGGTCGGCGGCGTGCACCGCGACGTCGGCGCCCCGAGCCATCGCGATGCCCACATCGGCGGCCGCGAGGGCGGCGGCGTCGTTGATCCCGTCTCCGACGAACAGCACGATCTCTCCGCGCGCGCGGGCGGCGCGCACTCTCGCGACCTTGCCCTCGGGCGACACGTCGCTGGCGACCTCGGCGATCCCCGCCCGCTCGGCCGCGAGCTGCGCCGCCCCGGCGTGATCGCCGCTCACCAGACCGGCCGCGACACCCGCCGCGCGCAGTGCGGCGATCGCCTCGCTCGCGTCCTCGCGCGGCGGATCGGAGACGCCGAGCACCCCGGCAGCGCGACCGCCGCACGCCACCCACGCGAGCGACAGGCCGCGCTCCGCCAGCGCCAGCGCCTCGCTGTCGAGCGTCTCGGGGATCGCGATGCCGCGCTCGGACAGGAAGGCGCGCGTGCCCACCAGCACCGGCTCCCCCGCCACCTTCGCCTCGACGCCGCGCCCGGCGAGGGCGCGGTGCAGCGAGGCGTCCTCGATCGCCAGCCCGGAGGCCTCGGCCGCGCGGCGCAGCGCCTCGGCCATCGGGTGCAGCGAGTGCCCCTCGGCCGCCGCGGCGAGGGTCAGCACGCGCTCCTGGCCGAGGTCCGCTGCGGCGACCACGCAGTCGACGGCGAGCGCGCCCTCGGTGACGGTTCCCGTCTTGTCGAACAGCGCGCGGTCGGCGCGGGCGCAGCGCTCCAGCGCCTCGCCGCTCTTCACGAGCACGCCGAGTCGCGCGGCCCGGCCGATCGCGGCGGCGACCGCCGCCGGGGCCGCGAGTCCCAGCGCGCAGGGACACGCCACGATCAGGACCGACGCCGTGGTCAGCAGCACGTCGAGCGGGCCCGCGCCGAGAGCGGTCCACACCACCGCCGTCAGCGCCGCGCAGGCCAGCACCGCCGGCGCGAAGACGGCGGCCACCCGATCGGCGGTGCGCTGGATGGGAGGGCGCTCCGCCGCCGCACGCTCGAGCAGCGCCGCCATCTGCGCCAGGGTCCCCTCGCTCGCGGGCGCCTGCACCTCCACGGTGAGCTCGGCGAGCAGATTGCGCGCACCGCCCACCACGCGGTCGCCGGGGCGGCAGGCGACGGGTCGCGACTCGCCCGACAGCAGCGACGCGTCGATCTCGCTCTCCCCGGCGACGACGCGGCCGTCGGCGGGAATCGCCTCGCCCGGCGCCACCGCCAGGCGGTCGCCCGGCGAGAGATCGGCGACCGCCACCTCCTCGATCCCGCGGGCTCCGATCCGGCGCGCGGTGCGTGGGGCCAGCGCGAGCAGCCGCTCGACGGCGCCCGCCGCCCGGGCGCGTGCGCCGCGCTCGAGTGTGCGGCCGAGCAGGATCAGGAACACGATCATCGCCGCCGAATCGGCGAACACGCGCGGGCTCTCGCTCCAAGTGCCGAGCGCATTGCCGACCAGCGCCGCCGAGATGCCCAGCACGATCGGGACGTCCATGGTGATCTCGCGCCGGCGCAGCCCCGACAGCGCACCCCGCCAGAAGGGAGCCGCGCACCAGGTCGCCGCCGGAAGCGAGAGCGCGAGGCACAGCACGCGCAGCGCGCGGCGCACGGCGGGCTCCATGCCGCCCGCGTCGCCGAGATAGAGGGCCGCCGCGGCCACCATCACGTTGCCGGCGAGGAAGGCGGCGACGAGCAGGCGCGCGAGCGCTGCCCGCGCGCCGCGCTCGGCGGGGCGGTCCAGCGCGTTCGGGTCGTAGGGGACGGCGCTGTAGCCCAGGTCCTCGACCCGGCGCACCAGTTCCGCCGCTGCGAGCGCCCGATCGTGGCGCACCCGGGCGCGGTGGCTCGTGAAGTCGACCCGCGCCTCGGCGACGCCCGGTGTCTCGCGCAGCGCTCGCTCCACCCGCCCTGCGCAGCCGGCACAGCGCAGGCCTTCGAGGAACAGACCCGTCTCGGTCGGTGCGGCGACGCTCACCGGTCGACCCGGAACACGCGCTCGAGCACCGCGCCGTCGCGCTCGGCGGTGGCGAGGAGATGCCAACGGCCTGGCCGCGGCAGCGGAACCCGCGCGACGCCGTCCCCGTCGACCGGAACGTCGGCGTCGTAGCCACCCTCGGTGGGGCGCACGCGCCGAAGCGAGAGCCGGGCCCCGCGCAGCGGCTCCCCCGCCGCGTCGCGCGCCGCGAGGGTCACGCGCAC
>CAZZFT010000188.1:0-9048 GCA_964653555.1 uncultured Spirochaetales bacterium
CCTCGAGACGGGGATGCTCGGCGCCTTCGTCTCGCTGAACCTCTTCCAGTTCTACGTGTTCTGGGAGCTGATGCTGGTGCCGATGTACTTCATCATCGGCATCTGGGGCGGCCCACGGCGCGTCTACGCCGCCGTGAAGTTCTTCCTGTTCACGATGGTCGGCTCGCTCCTGATGCTGGTCGCCATGCTGGTGGTGTACTCGCTCTTCCAGCAGCAGACCGGGATCCTCACCTTCGACCTGGTCTCGCCCCCGGGCGGCGGGCCCGCGCTGCTCGACACGGTCGTGCCGCTGGGCGGCCCGGGCGTCGCTTGGTGGCAGACCCAGTACTGGCTCTTTGCCGCCTTCGCCCTCGCCTTCGCCATCAAGGTGCCGATGGTGCCGCTCCACACCTGGCTGCCCGACGCCCACGTCGAGGCGCCGACGGCCGGCTCGGTGGTCCTGGCGGGCGTGCTGCTGAAGATGGGCACCTACGGCTTCCTGCGCTTCGCTCTGCCCCTGTTCCCCGCCGCCCTCCCCGACTGGACCCCGACGATCATCATCCTCTCGGTGGTCGGCATCATCTACGGGTCGCTCGTCGCGATGGTGCAGGACGACATCAAGAAGCTCGTCGCCTACTCCTCGGTGGCCCATCTGGGCTTCGTGATGCTCGGGATGTTCGCCCTCAACGTGCAGGGCGTGAACGGGAGCGTCCTCCAGATGGTGAACCACGGGCTCTCCACCGGGGCACTGTTCCTCCTGGTCGGCATGCTCTACGAGCGGCGTCACACGCGCCAGATCGCCGACTTCGGCGGCGTCGCCAAGCCGATGCCGGTCTACGCCTTCTTCTTCGGGCTCGTCACGATGTCGAGCATCGGCCTGCCGATGCTGAACGGTTTCGTCGGTGAGTTCCTGATCCTGGTCGGGTCCTTCCTCAGCCATCCCTGGGCGACCGTGTTCGCGACGAGTGGCGTCGTCCTGGCCGCGGCCTACATGCTGTGGATGTTCCGGAGGGTGCTGTTCGGGCCGGTCGAGCACGCCGAGAACCGCAAGCTGATCGACCTGGACTGGCGCGAGCGGGGCGTGCTCCTGGCCATGGTGATCCCGATCGTGTGGATCGGTGTCTACCCCGATCCCTTCCTGCGCCGGATCGAGCCGAGCGTCTCCGCCCTGCTCCAGGACATGCAGGCGCGCGCCGAGCTGGCCACCGCCGCGCCGCCCCGGCCCGAGGCGGTGGCGATCGCCGTCGGAGAGCAGCCGTGAGCCCGCCGGAGCTCCATCTCTCGGTGCTCGGCCCCGTGGTGGCGGTGGGGATCGGAGCGATGTTCGTCCTGATCGGGGAGGTGCTGCTCTCTCGCGCGAAGACCTTCCTCGGCCGACCCGTGAACGCCTCCTACATCGGCAGCCTGCTGGCCATGGTCTCGATGCTCTCGCTCGGGGTCGCCACCTACATGGCCGCTGAGGTCGCGAGCTCGGGAACTGCGCTCGCCTTCAACGTCGGCAACCCGATGTTCCAGCTCGACGGCTTCTCGGCCACGGTGACGGCGCTGATCGGGTTTGCTGCCCTGCTCTCCTGCGCGCTCGCCATGCACTACCTCGACGAGCTGCACATCAACCACGGCGAGTTCTATGCCCTGATCCTGTTCGCCACCTCGGGGATGATGCTGTTGGTGGCAGCGATCGACATGCTGCCCGTCTTCCTCGGGATCGAGCTGATGAGCATCCCGATCTACGTTCTGGCCGGCTTCGACCGGCGTCGGCTGCGCAGCAACGAGTCGGCGATGAAGTACTTCCTGATTGGCTCCTTCGCGAGCGCCATCCTGCTCTACGGCATAGCGCTGCTCTACGGCGTCGCGGGAACGACCTCCTTCGACGGCATCCGCGCCGCCTTCGACCCGTCGAACCCTCTCGCGCTCGGCGGCCTCGCCCTGATCGTGGTCGGGTTCGCCTTCAAGATCTCCTCGGTGCCCTTCCACCAGTGGACGCCCGACGTCTACGAGGGCGCGCCTTCGGCGGTCACCGCCTTCATGAGCGTGACGGTCAAGCTGGCCGCCTTCGCCGCCCTGCTGCGGGTGCTGGCGCTCTCTTTCGAGCCCCTGGGCGATCTGCTCGGCAACGTGCTCTGGGTGATGGCGGCGCTGACGATGGTGGTCGGCAACGTGATGGCCGTGGTCCAGGACAACATCAAGCGGCTGCTCGCCTACTCGAGCATCGCCCACGCGGGCTACCTGCTGATCGGCTTCGTTCCCGGTACCTCCGCCGGCTACTCGGCGGTGGTGTTCTACCTGATCGCCTATCTCTTCATGAACCTGGGCGCCTTCGGAGTGGTGGTGGCGCTGGCCCACCGCGGCCAGGACTGCGAGCGCATGGAGTCCCTGGCGGGCCTCGCCCAGTCGCGCCCGGGCCTGGCGGCCCTGATGACCCTGTTCATGCTCTCCCTGGCGGGAATCCCGGGAACGGCCGGCTTCACCGGGAAGTTCCTGATCTTCTCGGCGGCGGTCGACGCCGGCCAGGTGCCGCTCGCGATCCTCGGCGTGCTGATGAGCGTGGTCTCGGTGTATTACTACCTGCGCGTGCCGGTCCTGATGTACATGCGCGATGCCAGCGAAGAGGGGCCGCGAGCCGATCTCGGCAGCGGTGAGATCGTCGTCCTCATGATCTGCGCCCTCGGCGTCGTCTATCTGGGACTCGTCCCCAACGGCAATGCACCGTGGCCCGTCCCCGAGATGCACGTGCTGGACTGGGCGCGCGACTCCGTGGCCGTGCTCTTCGACGGCTTGAGCACGGCGGCCCGCAGCCACTGAACCGATCCCCGAAGACCAGGAGGCTCCCGTGTCCGACTCCTCCGCTCCCCAGCCCGATCCGAGGTTCATCCGCGAGCTCTACGACCGCTATCCCGAGATGGTGACGAAGGGCGACGTGGACGGGATCGTCGCGCTCTACGCTCCCGATGCGACGATCGAAGACCCGATCGGGTCCCCACTGCACCGCGGCAGCGAGGCGATCCGAGCCTTCTACCAGGCCGCTGCGGGCACGATCACGATGAAGAGGACCGGTCCCGTGCGCGTGGCGGGCCGCGAGGCGGCCACGCCGCTCGTGGTGCTGATCGGGCCCGAGGGCAAGCAGCAGGTGCTGGACATCATCAGCGCGATGACGTTCCGGCCCGACGGCAAGATCGCGTCGATGCGCGCCTACTGGAGCGCCGACGCGATGCGACCGGCGACCGCCGAGGACTAGAGCCCCTCTAGCGCGCCTCCATCTGGGCGGAGACGGCCCGGAGCTCCTCGTTCGCGGCGGTGCCGATCGCGCGCAGCGCGGGCTCGTTGATACGCTGCTTGGTGGCGACGAAGTGAGCCCGGTCGAGGGCGCGCAGACGGGCGATCTCCTCCTCCACGGCGTCCTCCACCTGCTCGGCGCCGAGCACCCGGTCGAGATAGCCGTGGCGCGCGGCGGTCTCCGGGTCGAACATCGGCGCCGTGACGATCCGGGCCACGCCGGGCGGAGTCAGGCGGTGGCGCGCCAGCTCGATCGCGAATTTCGGGACGGTCATTCCGATCGCAACCTCGTTCATGCCGATCCGCCAGGGGCCCGCGACGCCGAGGCGCACGTCGGCGGAGAGCATCAGGAACGCGCCCATCGGATACGCGTGGCCAGTGCAGACCGTCAGGACCGGGCGCGGGAAGCCGAGCAGCCGCTCGATCAGGCCCACTCCGGCCCGGAGCATCTCCAACGTCGCGGCGAGGCCGCGCCCGAAGGTCGGGAGATCGAAGCCGGCCGAGAAGATCCCCTCGCGGCCGCGCAGGACGACCACGGCGCCCGCCTTCTCGGCTTCGTCCAGGGCGCCAGCGATCTCCGCGATCATCGGGGCCGAGAGGGCGTTCACCTTCCCGTCGTCCATCTGGATCCGCGCGACCCCGTCCTCGAGATCGAACTGGACTCGGGCACTCATCGGGAGCTCCTGGCGGGGCGCGTCCTGGGCTATATAGACCGATCATCATAACTATGCCACCAGGGGGATTCCGTGGGACGCGCCGCCGAACACCAGGAGAGCCTCGTCCGCACCGCCATGCGCCTGTTCCGGCGCCAGGGCTACGCGTCGACGGGGCTGGCGCAGATCCTCGCCGAGAGCGGGGCGCCCAGGGGCTCTCTCTACCACTACTTCCCGAACGGCAAGGAGGCGGTCGGCGAGGCCGCCGTGGAGCTGGCGGGTGGCCTGATCCGGTCGATGCTCGCGGAGCTGGCCGCCCGTCACCGCGATTCGAAGGCCTTCGTGCGCGGCTACTGCAAGGTGATGGCGGACTGGATGGAGGAGTCGGGTTTCCGCTCGGGGTGCCCGATCGCCACCACCCTGCTGGAGACCGCGCCCGGGTCGCCGTCGATCACCGCCGCGGGGCGGCGCGCGATCGACGGATGGATCGACGTCATCGCCGGTGCGCTCGCCGCAGACGGAACGGAGCGCCGCGCGGCTCGCAGCAAGGCCCAGCTGATCGTCGCCGCCATGGAGGGCGCGTTGATCCTCGCGCGGGTCCGCGAGTCGAGCCGACCGATCCTGGACGTGGCGAAGCTGGTCTGAGGCGGATCAGACCGCCTGCGGACCGCCGGTGGCGTCGGCCACGCGCTCGACGTGGGCCCGCAGCCGGGGGCGGGCCTCGAGCATGGCGCGCGATCCCACATAGGCCTCGCGATACAGCAAGGAGAGCGATCCGAAGACCGACACGTCGGCGCGGCTCACCTGGTCCGCGAAGAAGAAGGGCCGGGCGCCGAGGAGCTGCTGGAGGTGATCGAGATTGCGCTCGAACTCCGGCCCGGGACCGCCTCGCCTTGCATCGAAGACATCGGGTCGGAGCTGACCGCCGGGGCCGATCATCCCGAGCTGCGCCAGCGTGCGCAGCGGAAAGCCGCCTCCGCGCGGCGCGCTCGGGGCGAGCTCGCCCAGCCGGGAGCGGATCCAGCGCAGCATGTAGAACGAGAAGGTCTGGTCCATCCAGCGCTCGAGACTGCGCTGCTCCCGGGCGACCCGGGCGTGGGAAGAGACGAGCGGGGGCTCCGGGAAGCGCTCGTCCAGGAAGTCGAGGATGGCGCCCGAATCGGGGACGCGGTGGCCGTCCACGTCGAGCACGGGCAGCAGCCCTGTCTCGGGGCTGAGGCGCGCGTAGTCCTCCGGACCCCCGGGCTCCACCACCTCGAAGGCGAGACGCTTCACCCGCAGTCCGCGGCCGACCTTCTCGGTCAGCGGAAGACCGCGGGGACCGTAGAGAACGATGCGGGACGCCGGCACGAGGCCGCAGGGTAGCCCCGACCCGGCGCAGGCTCCCGACCGCCCCCCGCTCCCGGCGGACGCGCACCCCGGAAGGCCAGCGCGCCGGCGCGGACTCTCAGGCCGGGTCGAGCAGCTCCCGAAAGCCGTAGCGCGCGTGGGGCCCGATCGAGATCTGCTCCAGCACACCGACGCCCGTGCGTCCCCCGGCGGTCGCGCGCACCACCTGCTGGATGTGCTGATTCTCGAGCGCCATCGGCGCGATGTCGTCGCACTTCCACGACTCGCCGCCGATCGCGAGCTCTCCCTTCCAGGTCCCGTGGCCCCAGTCGGGGTGGGAGTAGCCGATCCCCTTCATCCGGAAGCAGAGCAGCGGCTCGAGCTCGATCTCGAGGCGATCCCCGTCGGCGGCGATCAGAGCGATCCGGGCGGCGCCCGCGCGGCGCGTGCCGGGGATGTAGTCGATGGAGTGCTCGAGGGTCGGCATGACCCGCTGCCCCGGGTCCATCACGCCCGGGATGTCCGCGGGGTCGTCGTAGGCGGGGACGATCAGGCCGTCCTGGTGCCAGGTGCGCCCCTGCGCGTCGTCGAACAGCCCGTAGTGGGTGCAGTGGTCGTTCCAGTGGAGCGGCGCCCACAGGAAGAACACCTGGGGCAGCTGCTGGGACGGCGCGCCTCCCAGCTCGGGCTCCCCGACCGGGCGGATGCCCCACGATCGGTCCTTCGTGCCGAGCACCCTCGCGCCGTCCACGCGCAGCGTCTGCCCGCCGTACTCGATGGTCCCCTGCCAGCGTCCGAACTGGGCGAAGCGCGTCACGTCCATCAGCACGCGCAGGCCGCGGTGGGAGGTCTGGCGGCCCTCCTCCACGCACGCCGTGCGCGCGGTGAAGGTGAGGTCGCAGGCGAGGCCGGTGTCGTTGGCCTCCAAGACCACGCGCAGGCTGCGCATCGGCTCCACGACCTCGATCCGGAACGGGCCCACGGCGGTCTCCGAGGGATCGCTCGGGGCGCGTCGCGAGGCGTGGAAGGCGTGCTGCTCGCCTCCGCGCACGATGCTGAACCCGCAGTCGAGGATGCCGCGATGGGGGTAGAGGCCCATCCCGACGCCGAAATAGAACTCGCCGTCCTCGGCGTATCCGTTGAACCAGTAGCGATCGTAGACGTTGCGGTCGCTCGAGGCGGGGTGCGCAACCGGCTCCGGAGTCTGGTGGATCGGGTAGTCGTCGAAGCGCGACAGCATGGGGACCTCCGCGCGGGCGTCGGCGCGGGGAGCAACCTACCATTGCGCGCTTCCGCGAGGCAAATGCGAGGGGGTCCGTGAGCGGGAACGAGAAGACGGAGACGAAGAATCAGCCGGCGGGGCCGCGCGCCCAGGACACGTCCGCCGAGGACGCATCCGCCCTGCGCCGCTTCTGGGAACAGGTCGGTCCGATCGCGGTCGCCATCCTGATCGCGTTGGCGATCCGCGCCGTGGTGATCGAGTCCTACTACGTGCCCTCGGGCTCGATGCTTCCGACGATGTTCATCGGCGATCACGTCTTCGTCTCGAAGTTCACCTTCGGCGCGCACATTCCTTTCACCTCCTGGGTGCTGCCCGCCGTCCGCGATCCGGAGCGCGGCGAGATCGTGGTGTTCGCCCTGGGTCGCGGACCCCAGGGGCAGATCTGTCCCCTCGACGAGTGCCCCGACTACGCCTCCGAGGGCTTCGTGAAGCGGATCGTCGGCGTACCCGGCGACACGATCGAGTACCACAACGGCCAGCTGTTCTTGAACGGCAAGGCCGCCGAAGTGAAGGCGCTCGACGAGGAGTTCACCGACGAGCACGGTATACACCACCGGGTTCTGGACGAGGACCTCGACGGCTGCCACCACCGTGTCCTCGACAGACCCGGCTATTCGGGAATGAGCCAGTCTCGCTTCACCGTGCCCCAGGACCGCTACTTCATGATGGGCGACAACCGCGACAATTCGAACGACAGCCGCGGCTGGGGCACCGTGCACCGCGAGGATCTGAAGGGTCCGGTGCTGATCAACTACTGGTCGTGGAACAACGACTCGTCCTGGATCGGGATGTTGAATCCGTTCACCTGGGTGCGGCTGATCTGGAGCGAGGTCTACTGGGATCGCATCGGGATGAACTACGACTGCCGGAGCTCATGAGGCGCTGCGCCCACGCAGGCGTCGCACCTCGCCCCGCCGCACCGTGAGCTTCTCGGCGTCGAACAGCTCCATCAGCGGCACGGCAGTGCGCCGCGTCGTTCCGATCAGCGTCTTGTAGGCCTTCGTGTCCAGCGTCTCGTGGCCCTCGAAGTGACGGCGCACGCGCTCCCGCAAGGCGTCGACGCATCCCGCCTCGAACCAGAGGTCGCCCGGAGCGCGGACGATCCGGCCGCTCCGCTCGAGATAGGCGAGCAGATCGCGCAACGGCGCCTCGGCCAGTCCGACGAGCTCGGCGAGCTCGCGCAGGGAGGGCGCCTCCAGGCCGGCCTCGCCGATCCGGGCCACGAGCTTCTCGCAGGCGGCCCGTTCGGCCTCGTCGAGGGAGGCGCGGTGGCTCGGCCGACGCACGGCGTCGCCCTCGCGGACCAGCTCGCCGGCGGCGGCGAGGCGCGTGAGCGCCAGCTCGGCGACCTCCGCGGGCACGTTGTCCGGTAGCGCACCGCGCAGCGACCCGGCGGACATCGCGGGCCGCAGGGGCTCGGCGGCGTGATAGGCGTCCAGGGTCTCCAGCAGCTTCTGCTCCAGGCGAGCGAGCGCCTGGGCCTCGAGCACGCGATCACCGACGGCGACGACTTCGCCCCGCGCCCCGGCGGACTCCGTGGCAGCGGCGATCTCCTCGGGCGCGCGACCCGTCCCGCGCGCGAGCTCCGTACGGGGCACGCCCGCCAGACCCGCGCGCCGGACGCGCACGGCCAGCTCCGTCTCCGTGTCGCGCAGCGCGAGCTGGCGCAGCTCTTCCGCCAGCACCGGGTCGCTGCGCCGCCGGTGCGGCGGGTGCGCATCGAGGACGGTTCCGCCCCCCAGCGTGGCCCCGACGGCGGTGCGCGCGAAGCCGCGCAGCACGAAGCGATCCCCGGGCAGGAGGGCCATCTCCCGGTCGAGGTGCAGGCGCGCGAAGCCCTCGGCTCCGGGGGGCAGCACCTCGCTGCCGACGGGGGCGATCCGCGCGAGGCACTCGGCGGTGCCGGAGAGGAGGGTCACCGGCGTCGGCCCCTCCACGGCGGGTGCCTCGGCGAGCCAGCTCACCCGCGCGTCGACCGCCGACGTCGGCTCGAGGGCGCCCGGCACGGTGAGCACCATCCCCCGCGCCAGCTCCTCCAGCGCGACACCCTGGAGGTTCACGGCGCAGCGTGCGCCAGGCGCGACGGACTCCACCTTCTCCCCGTGCCGCTGGAGCCCGCGGACGCGGGCGCGGCGATCGCCCGGCAGGAGCGCCACGGCGTCGCCGATGCGCAGGTCCCCTCCCAGCAGCGTGCCCGTCACGACCGGGCCGAAGCCGCGCATCTCGAAGCACCGGTCCACCGGAAGCCGGGCCGGTCCCGCCCGGGGCGTGCGCGCTGCGGCGGCCGCCGCCCGCGCGGCGATCGCCTCGCGCAGCGCCGCGAGCCCCTGACCCGTGCGCGAGGACACCGGGACGATCGGCGCTCCCGCCAGCGGCGTCGGCGCCAGGAGCTCCTCCACCTCGCTCGCGGCGAGGGCCACGACCTCTTCGTCCACGGCGTCGATCTTCGTCAGCGCCACGACAGCGCTCGTGATGCCGAGGATCTCGCAGATCGCCGCGTGCTCGCGGGTCTGGGGCATCACGCCCTCGTCG
>CAZZFT010000189.1:0-2499 GCA_964653555.1 uncultured Spirochaetales bacterium
CCAGCCAGCTCGCGATCGTGCCGAACTCGGTGGTGGTGGTTCCGATGCGGCCGTAGACGCAGCCGCCCTCGGCGGCCGCGAGCTCGCGCGCGAGACGACGGATCGTCTCGCTGGGGATGCCGCAAAGGGCCGCCACCGTCTCGGGCGGGAAGGCGATCACCGCGCGCTCGACCTCGGCGACTCCGCGCGTCCACTCGTCGAGGCGGCCGAGCTTCACCAGTCCCTCGGCGAAGAGCGTGTGCACCATGCCGGCCAGCAGCAGGGCGTCGGTGCCGGGGCGGATCGCGATGTGCTCGTCGGCCACCTGGGCCGTTTCGCTGCGCCGGGGGTCGACGACGATCAGCCGCCCGCCGCGCTCGCGCAACCGGCGGGCGCGACCGCGGAAGTCGGGCACGGTGAAAAGGCTGCCGTTCGACGCCATCGGGTTCGCGCCCAGCACGAGCAGCCAGCGGCAGCGATCGATGTCGGGTACCGGCACGCTGAACCCGGTGCCGAACAAGAGCCCGCTGGCCACCATCTTCGGAAACTGGTCGACGGTGCTGGCGCTGTAGCGGTTGCGGGAGCGGAAGCCGGTCAGCAGCACCGGGACATAGAGCCCGAGCGCGGTGCTGTGGGCGGCGGGATTGCCGAGGTAGAAGCCGACCGCGTCGTTGCCGTGCGCCTCGATCACCGGCCTCAGGCCGCGCTCGATCGCCTCGAACGCCTCGTCCCAGGAGGCCGGCTCGAGGCGGTCCCCGCGGCGCACCAGCGGCTCGCGCAGGCGATCGGGATCGACGTCCAGCTCGCGCAGCGCCGCGCCCTTCGGACACACGAAGCCGTGGCTGAATGCGTCCTCGGCGTCGCCCCGGATCGAGAGCACCTCGCGCCCGCGGACGGTCAGCTCCAGGCCGCAGGCGGCCTCGCAGATCGTGCACTGGTGGTATCGGGTGTCGATCGCCGTCATTCGCGCCTCCTCGCGGCGAGGTCCGCCGCGCCCGCAGTATACGAGGCTGCCGCAACCACGGGTCGTTCGGGTATCCTGGCCCGGCTCTGGCCTTCCCCGCGCTGGAGGAGGAGGCGTCCTGCCGCGGATCGACGAGTACGAGAGCCGGGATGCGCTGGGTCTCGCCGCGTGGGTGCGCGACGGCGAGGTGACGCCGAGGGAGCTGCTCGACGCGGCCGTGGCACGGGTGGAGGCGCGCGACCCGGTTCTGGGCGCCGTCGTGATCCGCGCCTTCGACGAGGGCCGCAAGGCGATCGAGGCCGGCCTCCCCGACGGTCCCTTCCGCGGTGTCCCGTGGCTCCTCAAGGACCTGTACGCGGAGTGGAAGGGCGTCCGCCTCAGCTACGGCTCGCGCTTCCTGGCCGATGCGGTGCCCGCGGAGGACAGCGAGATCGTGAGGCGCTACCGGGACGCGGGTCTCGTGCTCTTCGGACGGACGGCTTCGCCCGAGTTCGGGATCACCACCACCGCCGAGTCGCTGCTCTACGGCCAGACGCACAACCCGTGGAATCCGGCCCATTCGACGGGCGGCTCCTCGGGCGGTGCGGCGGCAGCGGTGGCCGCGGGCATCGTGCCGGCGGCCCACGCCACCGACGGCGGCGGATCGATCCGGGTTCCCGCTTCGTGCTGCGGCTTGTTCGGGATGAAGCCGACCCGCGCGCGCGTGCCGTCGGGTCCGAGGCTGGGCGAGGGCTGGAGTGGGATGAGCACCGCCCACGCGATCACGCGCAGCGTGCGCGACAGCGCGGCGCTGCTCGACGCGGTAGCCGGTCCGGCCTCGGGAGACCCCTACTGGGCGCCGCCGCCGGAGCGTCCCTTCCTCGACGAGGTGGGAGCCGATCCCGGCCGGCTGCGCATCGCGCTGCAGGTCGAGGCCTTCAATGCCGCCGAGGTGCACCCCGACTGCGAAGCCGCGGCCCGCGACGCCGCCGCGCTGTGTCGGAGTCTCGGCCACGACGTGGAAGAGGCCACGCTGCGCATCGACCGCGAGAGCTTCGGGCGCGCCTCGCAGGTGATCATCGCTTCGAGCCTGCACGCTTCCCTGCTCGAGCGAGCGGAGGCCCTGGGGCGCGACTTCACTGCCGACGACGTCGAGCCCATGACCTGGCTATTGACCCAGCTGGTGCAGCAGGCGAGCGCCACCGACTACGCGCGGGCCTTGCGCACGATCCACGCCCTCGGCCGGCAGGTCGCGGCCTTCCTCGACCGCTACGACGCCGTGCTCACGCCGACGATGGCGACGCCTCCGCTCCCCCTCGGCCGCGTGGCGCTCACCCGCCCGGACGTCCCCGGACTGATGGCCGACCTCTCGCGGACGGTCGGATTCACCCAGCTGTTCAATGCGTCCGGCGGCCCGGCGATGTCGGTTCCGCTGGCGTGGAACGATCGGGGTCTCCCGATCGGAGTGCAGTTCGCCGGACGCTTCGGCGACGAGGCGACGTTGTTCCGTCTCGCCGCCCAGCTCGAGGCGGCGCGGCCTTGGCACGGCAAGCGGCCGCAGGCCGCGCGCAGCGAGC
>CAZZFT010000189.1:2599-8927 GCA_964653555.1 uncultured Spirochaetales bacterium
CGTAGGCGAGCGGAGGTCGAACGGGCAAGCGGCCGCAGGCCGCGCGCAGCGAGCCGTAGGCGAGCGGAGGTCGAACGGGCAAGCGGCCGCAGGCCGCGCGCAGCGAGCCCTGGGCGAGTGGAGATCCAAGGGGCCGTGGTTCGCTGCTTGACGTCCGGCGACTCCTGACGTACACAGCGGAGATCGTGGCGTCTTCGGCTACCGCACAGATCGCTCTCCTGGGCCTCCTCGACGGCCTGCTCCTTAGGCAGGCGGAAGAGGGGCCGGTCCGTCGTCGCTAGTCGAACCACCGCCGTCCAAACCCTCTTCCGCCGAGCCCGGTCGGAGAGGGTTTCGTGTTTCTGGAGATGGATTCTCCAGCGACCGACCCGGGACGTCCCCGGACCCGCTCCGCGCCGCCGCCCGGCAGCGAAAGGAGCCCGCCGTGTCCGCCGTATCCGAGAAGGTCGTCGTCTTCGATACCACCCTGCGCGATGGGGAGCAGACCGCAGGGGTCTGCTTCTCGGCGCCCCAGAAGGTCGAGATCGCCGAGGCGCTTGCCGCGATGCACGTCGACGTGATCGAGGCGGGCTTTCCGGCCGCCTCGGCGGCCGAGCGCCGGGCCGTCGCCGAGGTCGCGGGGGCCGTGCGCGGCGCCTCGGTCTGTGCGCTCGCGCGGGCAGTGCCCTTCGACGTCGATGCGGCAGCCGAGGCGCTGCGGGGAGCCGAGTCGCCGCGCATCCACACCTTCGTGAACGCGAGCGACGTCCACCTGGCGCACCAGCTGCGCAAGGGCCGCGAGGAGGTGCTCGGCATGGTGGAGTACGCCGTCCGACGCGCCCGCGACGCGGTCGCCGACGTCGAGTTCAGCCCGATGGACGCCACGCGAGCCGATCCCGCGTTCCTGGCGGACGTGGTGCGCGTGGCGCTGGCGGCGGGCGCCACCACGATCAACGTGCCCGATACGGTCGGCTACGCGCTTCCGCAACAGGTGGCCGCGGTGATCGCCGGGCTGCGACGGGCGGTGCCCGAGCTCGAGGAGGCGGTGGTGTCGTTCCACGGCCAGGACGACCTGGGCCTGGCCACGGCCAACGCGCTCGCCGCGATCGGCGCCGGCGCGCGCCAGGTGGAGCTGGCCGTGAACGGGATCGGCGAGCGCGCCGGCAATACGGCCTTCGAAGAGGTGGTGATGGCGATCCAGGTGCACGGGGCTGCCCTCGGCGTGTACACGGCTGTCGACGCGCGCGGCATCTGCGCCGTGTCGGACCTGGTCGAGCGACACAGTGGAGTGACGGTTCCACGGAACAAGGCCGTCGTCGGCGCCAACGCGTTCCGGCACGCCTCGGGCATCCACCAGGACGGGGTGCTCAAGTGGCGCGAGAACTACGAGGTGCTGGATCCGGCCGCGATCGGCCATCCGCGGGGAACGGAGATCGTGCTGGGGAAGCTCTCCGGGCGGGCCGGCTTCGTCGAGCGGGTGCGGCGGCTGGGCTTCTGCCTCACCGACGCCGCGCTGGATACGGCCTTCGATCGCTTCCAGACGCTGGCCGACGGCCAGGCGGTGGTGGGTGACGACGATCTGCGGGCGATCTGTGCCGACGGCCGGGAGGCGCCCGCCGCCTAGGAGGCCGACTCGAGAGTCGGCCTCCGCCCCGCGCTCCGCGGCCGGGCGCGGGCCGTCGGATCAGGAGGCATCAGGGGCGCGGGCTGCGACAGATCGCGAGCCAGTCGAGACTCGTCGCGTCGTCGGCGGGCCCGATCGGGAAGTCGCGCCAGGAGACCCCGGGTGCTCCTCCGGAGCGGTGCGCGCGCCGGCGGACCCAACGCGCTCCCCAGGCGAAGCCCCGGTGCAGCCAGCGGCGGGGCAGGCGCTCGCGCAGCCGCAGCGGATCGAGGCGCAGGATTGCCCGGATCCGCCGAGAACGGGCCTCCAGGTGCGCTCGGACGCCTTCGCTCGTGCCCACGCCGAGCAGGTCGACCTCGGCGAAATGGAGCGCGAGCAGCTCGCGCAGCTCCTGCGACCCGTACTCGTGGACGTGAAAGGGGTTCACACCATCCGAGAGCGCGCGATTCGGCGTCGAGAGCAGGGCGCTGCCACCGCCGGTGAGCAGCGAGCCGATCCCGCGCAGATACGGGGAGGGGTCGGCGAGGTGCTCGATCACCTGGAAGCTCACCACGACGTCGAACCGTCGTCCGCGCAAGGGCGGTCCCGCGACGTCGGCGCGACAGAAGGCGACGGTCGAGGCGCGGTCCGGCGCGTCCGGTATCACCCGGTCGATCGCCACCACCGAGGCCGCCCGCTCGGCCAGCAGCTGCGCGCCGGAGCCGCTTCCGCAGCCCAGGTCGAGCACCCGCAGGCCGGCGACGCGCTCCGCGGCGAACTCGTAGGCCGCGCGGTGGCGAGCCAGATCGACCGCGAAGAGCTCGTCGCCGGGTTGCAGGCGCTCGCCGGTGAAGCGGGAGCCGCTCACGCCCCGTCGATCCGCGCCTGGTCGAGGGCCTCCCGCGTCAGCTCACGGGCGAACACCAGACCCATCGCCGCGCGCAGCGCCAGGATCCCGACCGAGAGCACCAGGCTCATCGCGAACAGCCGCTCTGCCGGCGCGAGGTCCGAGAACAGGTAGACGAAGGCGGCCTGGCTCGTGCCGAGCCCGGCGACGGCGATCGGCAGCGCGGCGACCAGAGCCACGAGCATCAAGCCTCCGATCAGCCGCGCCGGCGGAGCCGGCACGTCGAAGGCGACGAACGCCGAGGCGCAGCCGGCGATGAAGCAGGCCGAGAAGAGCGTGCGCAGGGAGAGCAGCTCGACGAGGCGTGCCGTGGGCAGTCGACGCAGACCGTCGAAGAGCGAGAGCGAACGCAGGCGCTCCAGGGGACCTAGGGACGCCGGGGCGCGCAGCAGCGCCAACCCGCCGACGAAGCTCACCACCAGGAACACGATGAGACCCGTGCGCACGCCGGCCGGAAACCGTCCGATCACCGCTGTCGAGACCCCGGCGGCGGTCAACACGATCAGCAGATCCGTCGAGGCGATCAGCAGAACGATGCCGGCCGCGTCGATCAGCGAGATTCCCGCGCGTCGCCGCAACAGGACCGCCAGACCGCCGATGCCGAGCGTGTAGTGGACGACCCCGGGCAGGTAGCTCGCGCACTTGATGCGCGCCGCGGTCCAGAGGTCGAAGTCGTCGGGCGGTCGGGGGATCAGCCGATAGATCGAGCACGCCTCGATCGCCAGCGTGACGAAGGCGAAGAGCACCAGAGACGGCACCATGATCGCCGCCACGCGGGCGTCGAAGGCGCTCCGCACGCCCGAGAGATCGACCTCCGCCAGCAGCCAGACCAGCACGGCGCCGCTCACGGCGATCGGCAGCCCCCTCTGCACCGTCCTGCGCGTGGCCGCCCTCACCCGTGCTTCCCCCCGGCTCGGCTGCGAAGCGTACCGGTGCACAGCGAGCGCTTCATCCGGCGCCCGCGACCCGTTCCAGCGCCCGTTCCATCGCGTCGGCGGCGCGGTCCCAGTCGAAGCGCCGCGACCACGTCAGCGCCGCGCCGGAGAGGCGCTCGCTCAGCGCGTCGTCGGCCAGCAGGCTCTCGACGTGGGCGGTGAGCTGCGCGATGTCGCGATCGGCGAACAGGAGACCGGTCTCGCCCGGGCGGACGGCGTCGCGCAGCCCGGGGACGTCGGCCACGACGTTGGGCGTGCCCAGCGCGTTCGCTTCGATCACCGTGAGTCCGAAGCCCTCCCTCGCCGACGGGCACACGCACACGCGGGCCCGGGCCAGCCAGCGGTCGCGCTCGTTGTCGGAAAGGAATCCGGTGAAGACGACCCGTGTTCCGAGGCCGAGCGCTGCCGCGCGCCGCTCCAGGCGGGCGCGTTCCCGGCCGCGTCCGATCACCGCCAGCTCGGCCTCGGGGCGCGATCCGCACACCCGCGCCATCGCCTCGAGCAGCAGGTCGATGCGCTTGTAGGCCTCGAGCCGACCGACGTAGACCACCAGGGGGGCCCGGCGCGCGATCGCCTCCGGGGCGATGCGGGGCGCGCGAATGCCCGGGAGCTGCACCTCGATCCGATCGGCGTCGACGCCGCGCGCGAGCAGGTCGTCCCGCGTGCTGGGCGAGATCGCGACGATCGGCGTGTGCCGGTAGGCGAGCGGAATCGCCCGCTCTGCGCCCCACACGAGAGCGGCCACCGGCCAGGAGGCCTGCTGGAAGGCCGTCGTGCCGAACAGGTGGTGACACAATCCCAGGACCGGCCGCGCGGAGTAGACCGGGGCCAGGAAGGGCAGCTTGTTCAGACACTCGACCACCACGTCGACGTCGCCGCGACGAGTGGCGCGCGCGCAGGCCCGCGCTGCCCGCGCGTAGGAGAAGGGCACGCGCCCCGCGCGCTCGAAGCGGATCCCGTCGATCTCGGTCTGCGGCGCGCCGCCCGCGAACGCGGAGACTCGGATCGTCACCGCGTGTCCGCGCGCGACCAGCCGCCGGAAGATCTCCTGGACGTGGGTCTCCGCCCCTCCCGCCGCCGGGTGCTGGGGATCGCGCTCGTTGAGGATCAGGATCCGCACGGATCGCTGCGAGGCGGGCCTGCGATTCCCACGGCCTAGAGCCGGCCCAGAGCCCGTGCCAGGCGCAGACGCGGCGCCAGCCACAGCGCCTCGAAGCCGATGCGCCAGCTCAGCTTCGAGGTCCCCCGCGTCCGGTCGAGGAAGAAGAACGGGATCTCCAGGAGCCGGGCGCCGAGCTCGGCGAAGCGGACGTTCAGCTCGATCTGGAAGGCGTATCCGTTCGCGCGCACGCGCGAGAGGTCCAGGCGCTCGAAGACCTCCCGCCTCACGCAGCGGAACCCGCTCGTCGTGTCGGTGACGGCGAGTCCGGTGACGCGCCGGACATAGGCATTCCCGAAGTAGCTGATCAGGATCCGCTCGATCGGCCAGTTGACCACCGTGATGCCCTGGAGGTAGCGCGAGCCGCTCACGACGTCGTAGTGCTCGATCTCCGACAGCATCTTCGGCAGCGTCGCCGGCGGGTGGGAGAAGTCCGCGTCCATCTGCACGATCCACCTCGCGCCCATGTGCAGAGCGCGGGCGATGCCCTCGCGATAGGCGACCCCCAGTCCGCTCCTCGCGCTCCGGTGCAGGACGTGGACCCGGCGATCGCCGGCGGCCAGCGCGTCCGCGCACTTGCCCGTGCCATCGGGAGAATCGTCGTCGACGATCAGCACTTCGAGGCGCTCGTCCTGGCCGAGGATTTCGGGAACCAGCAGCGGCAGGTTCTCCGCCTCGTTGTAGGTGGGCAGGACGACGATGGCGCGAGACAAGCGGGCACTCCGTGAGCGGCAGGCGAGTGTGCCGCCTGGCGGCCTTCCGGGAAAGGTGGGGACGCGCCGAGCCGCTGGCCGCGATGCGACGTGACACCGCTCGATGTGAGCCCGAGCCGCAGACCGCGGCAACGGATCCGCCGCGCCGCCCGAAGGCCCGGCGCGGGCCGCGTGCGGCAGTGGGTGCGTCCCCGGGGAACCCTCCCGCATTCGACTGGAAATTCCCCAGCCAGCCGTCTAGCTTCCCGCCCGCCCCGAGGGACGGCGCGCCGCGCGGCACGTCCGGACGGCGGGGACGCTTCATCGCACTGCCCAGATCGGGCCGCCTCGGGGATACCCATCCGGGACCCGCAGGGCCTGGACCCGGGGGGCCTCACGCGACGTCGCGCTCGGCTCCCGCCATCCCATCCCCTCATCGGTTCCACCCATCGGTGTCGGGTCGCCCCCGGCGGCCCCGTGTTTCCTGGAGATGCCACACCCATGCTTCAGATCGTCCTCTCTCTGATCGCCGCCGTCGCCGCCATCGCGGTCGGCGTGGGCCTGTACCGGCGCGTGCTTGCCGCCCCGACGAGCACCGAGCGCGCGAACGACATCGCCGCTGCGATCCGCTCCGGGGCCGAGGCCTTCCTGAGCCGTCAGTACCGTACGGTGGCGATGGTGGGGGTACCCATCCTCCTGCTGCTCGCGGTGTTCCTCGGCCGCTGGTACGCGCTCGGCTTCCTGGTCGGCTCCCTCGCCAGCGCGGCCGCCGGCTTCATCGGCATGAACGTGTCGGTGCGTGCGAACGTGCGCGTGGCCGAAGCGGCGAAGAGTGGCTTCGGGCGCTCCTTCGAGCTCGCCTTCCAGGGAGGGACCGTCACCGGTCTGATGGTGGTGGGCGCCGGTCTCCTGTCCATTTCCCTGCTGGTGCTGGCGATGCTCTTGGCCGACCACCACCAACCCGACGCGCTGATCGGCCTGGCCTTCGGCGGCTCGCTGATCTCGGTGTTCGCGCGTCTGGGAGGCGGCATCTTCACCAAGGGCGCGGACGTG
>CAZZFT010000190.1:0-6241 GCA_964653555.1 uncultured Spirochaetales bacterium
CCGTCCACTTCGTGCTCGCCCGCCCCGGTCTGTTCCTCAACACCTCGAGCGACGCCCGGCTCCTGCCCCTGATCCTCGACGCCGCCGAGGAGGTCGCGCTCGCTCCCGACCCCGCCGCTCTCGACGCGGACGTCGCCCGCTACGCGATGGAGCCGCTGTTCGTGCGGGGTGTGTCCGACGCGATCTAGCGTCGCTAGGCGCTCGCGATCCAGCGCTGTGCGCGCTCGAAGAGGCCGAGCGTGGTGGCGTGGAGCAGGTCGCCGGTCTCTTTCGCCGCCTTCCCGGCGCAGGCGCGCGCGTGGGTGCCCTCGAGGATGATGCCGAGCTTGAAGCAGGCGAGCACCGCATACCAGCCGATTGCACCCGTGTCGCGCGTCGAGCGCTCGCCGTAGCGCGCCACCAGCTCCTCTCCACTCGGAAAGCCCTCCCAGGGCCGGACGCCGATCACCGCGTCCAGGGGCGCGTCCTTCTCGGGCCAGGTCGCCAGCAGCCAGCCGAGGTCGAGCAGGGGATCGCCGATCGTCGACAGCTCCCAGTCGACGATCGCGATCAGCCGCGGACCGTCGTGGGCGAACATCACGTTGGCCAGGTGGAAGTCGCCGTGCAGGATGCCGGGCGCGAAGTGCGCGGGCCGGTTCGCCTCCAGCCACGTTGCGACGTGCTCGACCCCCGGGATCTCGGGCCCGGGATAGCCCGGCAGCTCGGAGTAGCTCGCGAGCTGCGCGCGCCAGCGCGCCACCTGCCGCTCGAGGTAGCCCTCGGGCCTGCCGAAGTCACCCAGTCCCACCACCCGGTAATCGACGGCGCCGAGCTCGGCGATCGCGTCCACCAGGGCGAAGCCCATCGCGCGGCGGACCGTCGGGTCGCCCGCGTGCAGCGGTGGCAGCCCGGTGGTCGGGTTGAAGCCGTCGATCGGCTCCATCAGGTAGAAGGACGCGCCCAGCACGTGTTCGGCGGGACAGGCGGCGACCAGGCGCGGGTGGGGGACGGCGGTGTCGGCCAGCGCCGCCAGCACGCGCGCCTCGCGCCGCATCGTCTCGTTGCTGTTGGCGCGCAGGTGCAGCGGCGGGCGGCGCAGGACGTAGCGGCGGCCGTCGCGCGCGAAGCGCAGCAGCACGTTCTGGGTGCCGCCGGCGAGCCGCTCCACCTGCTCGAGCGGTCCGCGGCCCAGCCCCTGCCCGTCCATCCACTCGGCCAGGCGCGCGAGGTCGACGACTTCCGGCTCCACGGGCGGCGCGCTCATCGGCCGGAGCTTCGCGGATCAGCGCCCTTCCGTCACTCGCGCCCGTCGAGCTCCAGGTTGAGCGCCGTCTTGATCGCGTAGGGCCGCTTCGCCTGGGACTCGTAGTACGTCCGCACCAGCAGCTCGGCCAGCAGACCCATCAGGATGCTCAGCACGCCGGTGATGAAGGCCATCACCGAGAGCATGGGCAGCGGCGTCTGGATGAAGGAAGTGTCGGCGAAGAGCTTGCGGTAGAAGGCGAGCGCCGCCGAGGCCAGCGAGATGCCCCAGCTCACCAGGCCGAAGCCGCCGAACACGTACATCGGCCGGGTCTCGTAGCGGCCCAGGAACTGCACCACCAGCAGATCGAGGAACACCTTGGCGATCCGCTCGAAGCCGTACTTCGAGGCGCCGTGGCCGCGCGGCCGGTGGTTCACCGGGATCTCGGTCACCCGTGCGCCCATCCAGGAGGCGTAGATCGGGATGAAGCGGTGCATCTCGCCGTACAGACGCATCGAGGTCATCACGTCGCGGCGGTAGGCCTTGAGCGAGCAGCCGTAGTCGCGCAGGCGAACGCCGGTCACGCGCGAGATCAGCGCGTTGGCGAGCCGCGACAGCCACACGCGCCGGCGCCCGTCGCGGCGGTCGCGGCGCCAGCCCGACACCACGTCGTAGCCGCGGGCGAGCTCGTCGAGCAGGCGCGGGATGTCGGCGGGATCGTTCTGGCCGTCGCCGTCGAGCGCCACGATCACGTCTCCCGAGGCGTGCTCGAAGCCCGCCATCATGGCGGCGGTCTGGCCGAAGTTGCGGCGGAAGCGGATCACCTTGATCGCGTCCTCCTTGGCGGCGAGCTCGGCCAGGATCTCCGGGCTGCGGTCGGTGCTGCCGTCGTCCACGAACAGGATCTCGAAGGGACCGGGCAGGCCGAGCAGCGCGTCGGTGAGCTCCTCGCACAGGGGGAGCAGGTTCTGCTCCTCGTTGTACACGGGGATCACCACCGAGAGGACGCGCGACACGCCTTCCAGATCGGCAGGCGGAGCCCTCCCATTGAGGTGAAAGAAACGGGGCTAGACGCCCGGGGTTTCGAGGCTTTCGGCTCCTTCGCCGCGCTCGGCGCGGCGGTCGCGCCAGCGCCGGTGCAGCCACAGCCAGTCGTCGGGGGCCGCGAGGATCTGGCGCTCCAGGCGGCGCGCGAAGGCCTCGGTGATCTCCCCGTCCGCGCTCGCGCTCGGGTCGCGGCACAGCCACTCCAGCTCGAAGGCGTAGCGGCCGCGCGCCACGCGGCGCATCGCCACGAACAGGACGGGCATTCCGAGGCGACGCGCGAGCCGCTCCGGGCCGCGCAGGAATCCGGTCTCCGCGCCGAGGAAGCGGGTGCGGTGGGCGTTGTGGCTTCGCGGCCGCTGGTCGGCGACCAGGATCGTGGCCGTCACCTGGCGGCGCAGCCGTACGATCGCGCGCGGCGCCTCCTCCATCGGGGTCAGGATCGCGCCCCAACGCTCGCGCGTCGCGCGAACGAGGGCGTCGAAGCCGGCGTGGCGCAGCGGGTGATAGACGACGTGCAGCATCAGGTCGGGGAGCCCCGCGGCCGTCGCCGGGATCGCCCACTCCCAGTTGCCGCAGTGTCCGAGCACGTAGATCGCGCTGCGCCCCTGCTCCATCAGCTCGCGCTCCGGTGCGAGGTCGGCCTTCATGCGCGCGGCGACCTGATCGCGGCTCGCCGAGAGCAGCCACAGCCCCTCGACGGCCACGTCGCAGAAGTTCCGGAATGCCCGCTCCTCGATGCGCGCGATCTCCTCGGGCGCGGCGTCGGGAAATGCGCGGCGCAGGTTCGCGCGCGCCACGCCGCGCCGCACCCGCAGCACCCGGTAGATCAGGAAGAACCCCGCGTCCGAGAGCCGGTACAGCGTCGACAGCGGCAGCCGCGCGAGCGCCCGCAGCACCGGGACCAGCGCGAGATAGGAGAGCACCTGGAGCGGCCCGCGTCCCATCGACGTGTCGGTTCGCCGCGTCATCGAGCTCCCCCGGCCAGGGGCGCATGCTAGCGGGCCGGCCTCGCGCCGTTGGCGCCGCCGCCGCCCCTCGCGCGTCGCTCAGTCGCCCGTCCGCTCCGCCGGCTCCAGCAGCAGCGTGGGCACGCCGCAGGAGCCGTCGCGGACGGTGAGCACGCGGGTGCCGGGCTTGCGGCCCTTGCGCACGTCGGAGACGTCGACGCCGGCGGCGGCGAGGCGGGCGCGAGCGGCGTCGGCGTCGGGGACGCGCCAGGACAGGCCCCACAGGCGGTCGCTGTCGGGCGTGGCGGGCTCCACGTCGCTGCCCTCGCCGCGGTCGGCGCGTTCGCCGCCGGCCAGCGGATTGGCGATCTCGATCGTCACGCCTCCGAGGCGGAAGAACACCAGGCGCATGCCCCAGGCGGGAAAGCGCTGGTCGAGGGCCAGGCGCAGGCCGAGCGCGTCGCCGTAGAGGGCGATCGCGGCGTCGGCATCGAGGGTGCGCACGACGGCGTGGTCGATGCCGGAGATCGCGGCGGCCTCGGGGCCGACCGCCTCGGCCGCGGGCAGCATCTCGGCGGGCGAGGTGTGCTCGATCGCGAACAGCAGCACGCCGCGCGTGCGCGCGAGCGGGAGCATCACGCGCCGCCAGCGGCGGAACTGACCCGAGTCGCTGTCGCGACCCATCCCGGGCTCGACGGGCCCGGGCTCGAGTCCTCGCGCGGCGAGGGCGGCACGGGCGGCCTCGGCGTCGGCGGTGGCGAAGGCGAGGCCGACCGGTCCCTCCCCCACCGCCTCGAGCCGGGCGCGCAGCGCGCGCGCGGTCGGGCCGTCGCCCTCGGGCGCGAGCAGCTCCACGTAGGTGTTGCCGAGGCGGAACAGCGTGTTCGCGGTGCCCTCGCCCGGGTGCTCGCCGCGCCAGGAGGGCCGGCGACCGAAGAGCGTCGCGTACTGGCGCGTGGCGGCGGCGAGGTCGCGGACGCCGAGGATCACATGGTCGAGAGCGGTGAGCATGGCGCCATGATGCCACGCGGATCGCCCGGCGCGGAAGGTGCCCTGCGCGATCGGCACGCGCTAACGGCCGTTCCTCCGGAGCCGCCGATCCGGGCCGGAGGTCGGCTGCGCGACGGATTGCGCCGCGCGGAATCGGCCCATAGCCTGACGCCCCGCCCGCCCACGAGAGCACGCGCATGAACTCGACCGACGGACTCGATCTGATCCTTCCCGCGCGCTACGCCGAGCGCGGCTACCCGCACGAGACCTGGACGCGCCTGCGCCGCGAGGCCCCCGTGCACCGCTTCGAGCCGCCGGGCTACGGCCCCTTCTGGGCGATCACGAAGCACGCCGACATCTGCGACATCTCGAAGCGCCCGGACACCTTCCTGAACTCGCCCGGGATCGTGGTGCTCGACCACGTGCAGCGCCGGATGCAGGAGAACCAGTCGGGCTTCCAGGGCATGAAGACGATCATCGAGATGGACCCGCCCACCCACCGCACCTTCCGCAAGGTGGCGAGTGGCTGGTTCACGCCGCGCAGCCTCGGCCGTCTCGACGCGGCCGTGGAGGAGAGCGCGCGCTCGCTGGTGGACGCCCTGGCCGCCGACGGCGACGCCGAGTGCGACTTCGTGACGCGCGTGGCCGCGGCCCACCCGCTGCGCATCCTGTCCCAGACCCTGGGCGTGGCGCGCGAGGACGAGCCGTACATCCTGCGCCTCACCAACGAGCTGTTCGGGGGCGAGGACCCCGAGTTCCAGCGCGAGGGAACCCGGGAGGAGCGCATCCGTTCCCTCGGCCTCGAGTTCTTCTCCTACTTCTCGAAGATCATCGCCGACCGCCGCGCGAACCCGCGCGACGACCTCGCCACCGTGCTGGCCACGGCCCGCGTGGACGGCGGGCCGATGGGCGACGTGGAGACGCTCGGCTACTACCTGATCGTCTTCACGGCGGGACACGACACCACGCGCAACGCGATCTCCGGCGGCCTGCTCGCCCTGATCGAGAACCCCGACCAGCTCGCGCGCCTGCGCCGCGACCCCTCGCTGGTGCCCTCGGCGGTCGAGGAGATCGTGCGCTGGACGACGCCGGTCAACTACATGAAGCGCACCGCCGCCCGCGACGTGGAGGTGCGCGGCGAGAAGATCCGCGCCGGCGAGGAGCTGGCGCTCTTCTACGCCTCGGCGAACCGCGACGAGGAGGTGTTCGGCGACCCCTTCGCCTTCCGCGTCGACCGCGATCCCAACCGCCACCTGGGCTTCGGCATCGGCGAGCACTTCTGCCTCGGCGCCCATCTGGCGCGGCGCTCGAGCAAGGCGCTGTTCGCCGAGATCGCCCGCCGCGCCGAGCGCCTCGAGCTGGCCGGCGAGCCCGAGCGCACCGCGTCGAGCTTCGTCGCCGGGATCAAGCACCTGCCGATCCGCTACCGCTTCGCGCGCGAGAGCTAGCGGGCCGACTCGAGAGAGTCGGCCGACGCGCAGCGAGCCGCAGGCGAGCGAAGGCGGGCTCCTGCCGGGCTAGGGGGCGTAGACCGCCAGCGCGCGGGCAACGCGCGCGGCGACGGCACCGGCCCGCTCCGGCGTGTCGATCAGGTCCTGGCGCACCTCGAGCTCCAGGTAGGGTACGCGGTGGGCGCGGCCGTGACGGCGCGCCGCGTAGATCAGCCCGGCGAAGCCCGAGTAGGGTTCGTTGTGGGCGATCGCGAAACCCTCGGCCGCCAGCGCCTCGCCGAGGCGCTCGGCGTGGGGCTCGTGGTCGTCGTAGAGCACGCCCACCTCCATGCCGCGCGCGACGCCGGCGAGGATGGGGGTGAAGGAGTGGATCGAGCACAGGTGGGCGGGGCGCCCGGTGGCGACCCGCTGGCCGAGCGCCCGGTCTACCGCGTCGTGGTAGGGGTCGAAGTAGGCGGCGCGGCGACGCGCGCGCTCGGCGCCGTCGACACCGCGGTTGAAGGTCAGCGCGTGACCCTCCACCTCCGCGACCACGAAGCTCGGCTCCTCGGGGTGGCGGTTCGGGTCGCACACCAGGCGCGAGA
>CAZZFT010000190.1:6341-8909 GCA_964653555.1 uncultured Spirochaetales bacterium
ACCACGAAGCTCGGCTCCTCGGGGTGGCGGTTCGGGTCGCACACCAGGCGCGAGAAGCGCGAGAGCACGGCGGCGCTGCCCGTGGCGCGCGCGAGCGCGCGCGTCAGGTCGGCCGCACCGACGTCCCAGCCCCAGTGGTCGCGCAGGTAGGGCGCGTCGCGCTCGGAGGGCTCCCACTCGGGTAGCCGGTGGGTCGCGTGCTCGCAGGTGAACAGGAACGGGCCGTCCCGCGGATCGCCGAGCGTCTCGTGGGACTCGTCCTGCACGCAGGTCTGGTACCGTTGGCGCGCCGCGCCCGCCACCCGGAGTCGCCATCGTGTCGCTCACCATGACCCGCGCCGAGCGCGAGGCCTTCCTCTCCGATCTGCACGTCGGCGTGATCGCCATCGAGCGCGCGGGGCGGCCGCCGCTGTGCGTGCCGATCTGGTACGACTACGAGCCGGCGGTCGGCGTGTGGGTGATCACCGGGAAGGACTCCCAGAAGGGCCGCGCGCTGGCCGAGGCTCGGCGGTTCGCCCTGTGCGCCCAGAGCGAGAAGCCGCCCGCCTACCGCTACGTGAGCGTCGAGGGTCCGGTCGTGTCCGTGCGGCCGGCCGATCTCGAGCGCGACCGGCGCCCGATGGCCCGCCGCTACTTCGGCACCGAGCTCGGCGACCGCTACGTCACGGGAAGCGCGGAGTCCGAGGAGGATCGGGTCTTCACCATGCGTCCCGAGCGCTGGCGGACCGTCGACTACGCCAAGCTCGGCGGCCTCTGAGGCCGCTCGAGCCTCCGGGAGACCCGTCCTTGGCCGTGCCCCGACTCTCGACGCCCGTCTACCTCGCGATCCTCTCCGGCCTGTTCGCCGTCGAATTCGCCGTGCTGGCGGTCGGGCCGCACTCGCGCTCCGACTGGCTGCTCGAGAACGCTCTGGTGGTGCTGCTCGTGGGCGGGCTCGCCGCAACCTACCGCTCCTTCCGCTTCTCGCGCGTCTCCTACACGCTGCTGTTCGTGTTCCTGTGCCTGCACGAGGTGGGCGCCCACTACACCTATTCGGAAGTCCCCTACGACGCCGCCTGGCAGCACCTGTTCGGCTTCTCGCTGAACGAGGCGCTGGGCTTCGAGCGCAACCAGTTCGACCGCGCGGTCCACTTCGCCTACGGGCTGCTGTTCGCCTACCCGATCCGCGAGATCTTCCTGCGCATCGCCGACGTGCGCGGCTTCTGGGGCTACTTCCTGCCCCTCGACCTCACGATGTCCACCTCGATGATCTACGAGCTGATCGAATGGGGCGCCGCCTCGATGTTCGGCGGCGACCTCGGCCAGGCCTATCTCGGCACCCAGGGCGACGTGTGGGACGCCCACAAGGACATGGCCCTGGCCAGCCTCGGGGCGCTGATCGCGATGCTCGTGACCCTGGTGATCAACCGTTCGCTCGGGCGCGACGTCGCCGCCGAGTTCGCCGAGAGCTTCCGGGTGAAGCACCCGGAGCCGCTCGGCGAGAACTCGATCGCCCTGGAGCGGGCGAAGCGGGGCTCCTGAGCCACACCCCCGGTCGGTGCGGCGCGGGAGAGCGCGCGGACCTTTCCTCCCACGCCGCACAGTGGTAGGAAGGCGGTGGGAGGGCCACGCCGTGTCGAATCGCGTGATCGGAGCCATCGTCCTGGGGATCGGGATGGTCCTGTTCGTGATCTACATGGCGGGGCTCGGCGCCTTCGGCACGGCCACCAGCGGGGGCGAGCCCTCCGCGCGCGCCGTGGATCCCGAGGTCGTCGCCGCGCGCGCCGAGGCCCAGCGCGAGGCCGCCCTCGGCGTGGGCGTGGCGCGCCCGAAGCAGATCCTGTTCGGCGATCTGCACGTCCACAGCACCTTCTCCTTCGACGCGTTCACGATGAGCCTGCCGATGGCGGGCGGCGACGGCGCCCACCCGGTGGCCGACGCCTGCGACTTCGCGCGCCACTGCTCGGCCCTCGACTTCTGGTCGATCACCGACCACGCGATCACGCTCACCCCGCGCGAGTGGGGGGAGACGATCGACACCATCCGCGAGTGCAACGCGGTGGCCGAGAACCCGGCGAGCCCCGACACCGTCGCCTACCTGGGCTGGGAGTGGACGCAGGTGGGCGCCACGCCCGAGACGCACTGGGGACACAAGAACGTGATCCTGCGCGACCTCGATGACGACGCCATCCCGGCGCGGCCGATCGCCGCCGCCGCGCCCCTGGGCGACGAGGACGCGCGCCGCCTGGTCCCCTCCCCCTTCGCGCTCGGGCTGTTCGCCCTGGGCCGCTACAGCGCCGGGGGCTCCGACCTGGCGCACTTCCTGCGCGAGACCGCCGGTGTGCCCGACTGTCCCGAGGGCGTGGACGAGCGCGACCTGCCCACCGACTGCCGCGAGTCGGCGCGCACGCCGGCCGATCTGTTCGCGAGGCTGCGCGCCTGGAACCTCGCCACCCTCGTCATCCCCCACGGCACCACCTGGGGCTTCTACACGCCGCCGGGCTCGAGCTGGGACAAGCAGCTCACGACCGAGCAGCACGACCCGGAGCAGCAGCGGCTGATCGAGGTGTTTTCGGGCCACGGCAACTC
>CAZZFT010000191.1:0-8643 GCA_964653555.1 uncultured Spirochaetales bacterium
CCCAGGAGCTGGGCTACGCCGAGGCCAACCCCAGCTTCGATCTGGACGGGATCGACGCCGCCCACAAGCTGACGCTGCTCGCCGCGATGGCCTTCGGCGCCCAGCTCACCTTCAAGGAGATCCCCACCGAGGGGATCCGCGGGCTGGAGCCCGTCGACTTCGAGGCCGCCGAGGCCTTCGACTATCGGATCAAGCTGCTCGGCATCGCCAAGAGCCACCCGGGCTCCGAGGGCGGCGAGCGGATCGAGGCGCGCGTGCACCCGACGCTGATCCCCCGGTCCAGTCTGCTGGCCAGCGTCGACGGCGCGATGAACGCAGTGGCCGTGACCGGGGACGCCGTGGGGCCGACGCTGTTCTACGGCGCAGGCGCGGGCGAGCTGCCCACGGCGAGCGCGGTGGTCGCGGACCTGGTGGAGATCGCGCGGGAGATCCGGCGCGGAGGCGGGGGGCGCGTCGCGCCGCTCTCCTACCTTCCCGATGCCCTGCGACCGGTGCCGCTCGTGCCCCTGGGCGAGCTCGAGGGACGGGCCTATCTGCGCTTCACGGCCCGGGATCGCGCCGGGGTGCTGGGACACCTCGCGGGCGCCCTGGGCGAGCACGGGATCGGCATCGAGTCGGTGATCCAGAAGGGCCGCGGAGGCGATACGGCGTCGGTCCCGGTCCTCGTGCTCACGCACCCGACGCGGGAGGCCGACGTGCGCGCCGCCCTCGAACGCATCGACGGCCTGCCCGACGTCACCGCTCCCACCCGCCTGATCCGCATCGAGGAGAGGCTCTGATGTCCGACTCGAAGCCCGCGCACCGCGCCTGGTTTCGCAGCATCCGCGACCACGACGAGACCTACCCCCTCGACGAGGTCGTCTACACCGCCCGCGACGGATCGCTGCTCGAGGTGGCCCACGACATGGCGGAGCTGGCGAAGACGCCAGCGGCGGAGTGGAAGCGGTTGTTCCGCGAGCGCTCCCACTCGAGCGCCTGGCCCTACGGGTCGGGTGTCTGGGGCAAGAAGGAGTGGGTGCTGCCCAACGTCGACAACGAGCACGTGGTCTCGATGTACGAGGGGCAGACCAATCTCTTCTGGGCGGAGCGCTACGGCCGCGAGCTCGGGATCGCGGATCTGTGGATCAAGCAGTGCGGCAACAGCCACACCGGGTCCTTCAAGGACCTGGGCATGACCGTCCTGGTCTCGATGGTGAACGAGATGAGGCGGCAGGGGAAGGAGATCCCGGCGGTCGGATGCGCGTCCACCGGCGATACCTCGGCCGCGCTCTCCGCCTACGCTGCGGCGGCGGACATCCCTGCGATCGTGTTCCTGCCCCGCGGCAAGGTGTCGGTGGCCCAGCTGATCCAGCCGGTGGCGAACGGGGCGATCGTGTTCGCCCTGGACACCGACTTCGATGGGTGCATGGAGATCGTGAAGGAGATCTCTTCCCGCGACGGAATCTACCTGGCGAACTCGATGAACAGCCTCCGCATCGAGGGCCAGAAGACCGTCGGCATCGAGATCATCGAGCAGTTCGACTGGGAGGTTCCCGACTGGATGGTGATACCGGGGGGCAACCTGGGGAACGTGTCGGCGCTGGCGAAGGGGATCGACATGCTCTTCGAGCTCGGGCTCATCGATCGCCGGCCGCGGATCGTGTGCGCCCAGGCGGAGGCGGCGAACCCGCTCTACCTCTCGTACCAGCGCGGCTTCGAGGTGTTCGAGCCGATCGCGGCCAGGCCCACTCTGGCGACGGCCATCCAGATCGGGAACCCGGTCTCCGCCGACAAGGCGATCGACGCCCTGAAGCGTTACGACGGGATCGTCGAGCAGGCGAGCGAGACGGAGATCGCCGAGGCGTGCGCGCGGGCGGACCGGACGGGTCTGTTCAACTGCCCGCACACGGGTGTCGCGCTCGCGGCCACCGAGAAGCTGGTCAACCGCGGCGTGATCCGGAAGAGCGATCGCGTCGTCGCGATCTCGACCGCCCACGGTCTCAAGTTCGTGGACTTCAAGGTCCGGTATCACGAGATGCGGCTCGAGGGGATCGTGTCGGAGCATCCCAATCCGCCGATCGAGCTGCCGGCCTCCTACGACCGGGTGCGCGACGCCATGCATCGGGAGATCGAGCGCCGGTTCGGGGGATAGCGGGTGTTCACCGGCATCATCGAAGCCGTGGGGCGCGTGTCGGCCCTGGAGCACCGGGGTGATCTCGTGGGCGTCGAGGTGGAGGCCCCCTCCCTGACCGACGGCGCGAAGATCGGCGACAGCATCGCCGTGAACGGCTGCTGCCTCACGATCACTGGCATCGGGGGAGGGCGGATCAGCTTCGACGCCGTGCAGGAGACCCTGCGCCGGACCTCCCTGGGCGACCAGGGCCTGGGCGCGCGGGTGAACCTCGAACGCGCGATGCGGGCCGACGGGCGGCTCGACGGCCACATCGTCCAGGGGCACGTCGACGGAACCGGCCGGGTGCGTGCCGTCGAGCGCCGCGGCGACGACGTCCGCTTCGCCGTCGACTGCGGGTCGCAGATCACGCGCTACCTCGTCGAGAAAGGGTCGGTGGCGATCGACGGCGTCTCCCTGACGGTGGTAGACGTGGACGAGCGCGGCTTCGACGTCGCGCTGATTCCCCACACCCTCGCCGAGACCAACCTCGGCGATCGCGTGCCGGGCGACCGCGTGAACCTGGAGGCCGACGTGCTCGGGAAGTACGTCGTCCGCTACCTGGAGCGCGTCCGTCCCCCGGCTCCGCGACCGTGAGCTCGGGGCCGCCCGCGTCGGCGCAGGTCAGAGCTCCGCGCAGACGTGCCCGCCGTCGACCACGATGGTCGAGCCGGTCATGTAGGCGGAGGCATCCGAGGCGAGCAGCAGGAGCGGCCCGTCGAGATCCTCGAAGCGGCCGAAGCGGCGCTGGGGAATGCGCCTCTCGAAGGCTTCGGCTCGAGGGCTTTCGAGCAGCACGCGGCTGACGTCGGTGAGGATGTAGCCGGGGGCCAGGGCGTTCACACGGATCCCGTACTTCGCGCCCTCGAGCGCCATCACCTCGGTGGCCTTGACCAGGCCCGCCTTCGAAACGGCGTAGGGGAACTGGCCCTTGATCGTGCGGTAGGCGGTGATCGAGGAGACGTTGACGATGTTGCCGCCGGCCTGCCCGCGGGCGATCACGCGCTCGGTGTAGAGCTTCGAGCCCAGCCAGACGCTCTTGAGGTTGGTGTCGAGGACCGAGTCCCAGTCCTCTTCCTCGATCATGGTGTACGTCTTCGGGCCGGGCTCGACGCCCGCGTTGTTCACCAGGACGTCGAGGGAGCCGAACTCGCCCCAGGCCGCGTCGAGGAAGCCGGCGAGGCTCTCCGCGTCGCGCACGTCGAGGGCGACGCCGAGGGCTCGGGCGCCGCCGGCCCGGAGCTCTTCGACGCGCCTCTGGATCCGATCGACGCGGCGCGCGCCCACCACGACCGCGGCGCCCACCGACGCGAGGACGCCGGCGAAGTGGTGTCCGAAGCCCGAGGAGGCGCCGGTGATCGCGACGGTCCTGCCGTCGAGGCGAAAGCGCTCCAGGGCATCGCTCGACATGGCCCAGAGGATGACAGCCTCGGGCGGGGCCGGCGAGGGATCCACCGCGTCTGCGCTACCGTCGCGGCCTGGCGTCGAAGGAGAGGGCTTGTTCCGGCCGCTCGACATCGCGACCTCGCTGGCAGTCAGCGCCGTGCGTCTGGGGAGCGGCGCTCGCGTCGGCGGGCTCGGTGCGCGGCCCGCTCAGCCGCTCGACCTGTTCGAGTTCGAGGCCTGCCCGTTCTGCCGCAAGGTGCGCGAAGCGCTCTCGATCCTGGATCTCGACGCGCGGGTGTATCCCTGCCCGAAGGGCGGTCCGACCTTCCGGCCGCGCGTCCGGGAACAGGGCGGACGCGAGATGTTCCCCTATCTGCGGGACCCGAACACCGGCGAGGCGATGTACGAGTCCGACGACATCGTCTCCTATCTCTTTGGACGCTACGGAACCGGATCCGTCCCGTTCGTCCTCGGCGCGGGCGGGCTCACCGACATCGTCTCGATCCTGGCGGGTCTGCCCCGGCTCGGCGGCGGAAGCCGCTACCGGCGCGCTCGCTCGCCCGAGCAGCCCCTCGAGCTGTACTCCTTCGAAGCATCTCCCTTCTGCCGGATCGTGCGCGAGACGCTCTGCACCCTGGAGCTTCCCTACCTCCTCCACAACGTGGCCGCGGGCAGCCCCCGGCGCGACGCCTTCGTGGAGCGATCGGGCCGGATGATGGTGCCCTGGCTCTCGGATCCGAACACCGGCGAAGCGCTCTTCGAGTCGGCGGACATCGTCGCCTATCTCGAAGCGACCTACGCTCTCTGACGGCTTGGTCCGCTCAGTCTGCCAGCAGCTCGGCGATCTCGTCTTCGCGCGCGCGGGCGTCCGCTCGGCCCATCTCGACGAGCTCCCGGGTGAAGCGGGCGTCGAAGTAGACGTAGGAGAGGAGATCCGCCTCGTCCTCGGGAACGCCGCTCGAGGCGGCGCGAGCGACCAGCTCGCCCAGGACGCCCAGGGCCCGGGGCCCGCCGCCCTGGCGGTGGCAGCGCGCTGCGACGCGGCCGATATCCTCGCTGGGTCGGATCGTCACGGTGTGGACGGGCCGGAAGCCGACACCCCGCTGCTCCCGGACCGCGACGTTGATGCGATCGCTGAAGTCGTCACCGTATACGCGCCGTCCCTGCTCGAGCAGGGCGTTGATCAGCTCGATCCGGTGCAGCTCGTACTCGATCTGGTCGAGCGTGAGGGCGTCGAGCACCTTGCCGATCAGGAACGCCGGCTGGGTGATCACGCTCTCGGGGTAGGCGGCCTCCTCGGGCTCGCCCGAGACGTCGTGCTTGAGCGCCACCACGAGGATGCGGTCGGCGCGCAGGCGGAGGGCCGGGGAGAGCGGCGTGTTCATGCGCAGGCCGCCGTCCACGTAGTAGCGCTCGCCGATGCGCACCGCCGGAAACAGGAAAGGGATCGCCGCCGACGCCCGCACGTGTCGCGCCGAGATCTCGACCCGAATCGCCTGGGAGGTGGGGTCGTGGAGCCACGGGTCCGGGTCGGCCAGCGGACCGTCCATGAAGACCGTCACGCGGCCGCTGCGGACCTCGGTGCACGACACGCACAGGACGCGCGGCGTCGGTCCGCTGAGGTTCTCGCGCAGCGCGTGCCAGGGTACGGCCTGCTCGACCAGCTTCTCGAGCGGGGCGACGTCCACCAGGCCTCCCACCACTTCGCCGCGGCGCTGGGTCCGCAGTCCGAGCGCACGCAGGGGAATGCCGATCAGATCGCGGGCGTCGAGACGGAACACGCGGCCGAGCTCCATCGCGAGCCAGGTGTCCAGCAGCAGTCGCGCACGTTCGCGTGGCTCGTGTCGAGCCGTGGCGGCGGTGAAGGCGGCGTGGATCGCCCCGACCGAGGTTCCCGACGCGATGTCGAAGCCGACCGCCGGATCCAGGCGCGGCAGCACGTGTTCGAACACGTGGGCGAGGACTCCGGCCTCGTAGGCGCCGCGCGCCCCGCCTCCGGCGAGGACGAGAGCGCGTCGCGCGAGCGTCGTGGCTTGGGGCGGATTCATCGTGGCTCGGTACGCAAGCCCGCGATCATAGCGACGGCGGCAACCCGGAGGCGAGCGAAGGCGGGCCCCGGTGCGATCCGGCTACTCTTCGCGCGATGGCATCGCTTCCCATTCTGCGCGTTCGCGACGGCGACATGGAGGAGGTGCGCGTGCACTCGGTCGGCCGCGGCGAGGTCGCCCTGTTCAGCTGTCGCTCGCCGGAACGGCCGGGCCCGAACGAGGACGCGGCGGCGCTGCTGCCCTTCGGCGACGAGGCGTTCGTGCTGGCGGTGGCGGACGGCCTGGGAGGCGAGCGGGCCGGAGCCCGGGCCTCGTCCCTGGCGATCGACACGCTCGAGGCGGCGCTGAAGGAGGCGCGCAGCGAGGGCTGGATGCTGCGCGACGCCGTGCTCAACGGCATCGAGCGCGCGAACCAGGCGATCTGCGCCCTGGGCGTGGGAGCCGGCACCACGCTCGCCGTCGTGGAGTTCAGCGACGGCGCGATCCGTCCCTATCACGCGGGCGACTCGACGATCCTCCTGGTCGGGCAGCGCGGCCGGATCAAGCTGCAGACCGTCGCCCATTCGCCGGTCGGATTCGCGGTGGAGTCGGGGCTGCTGGACGAGGGCGAGGCCATGCACCACGAGGAGCGCCACATCGTCTCGAACCTGCTAGGTGCCGCCGACATGCGGATCGAGATCGGATCGCAGTACCGGATGGCGGCGCGGGATACGCTCCTGCTCGCCAGCGACGGCCTGTCGGACAACCTGCATACGGACGAGATCGTCGCGCTGCTGCGCAGCGGGCCCCTCGACGCGGCGAGTGCGCGGCTGGCCGAGCTGGCCCGGGCGCGCATGCACGCACCGGACGGCAAGGACCCCTCGAAGCCCGACGATCTGACGTTCGTCGCCTTTCGCCCGACGGCGCGCGTCAGACGAGGCCGTGCAGCCGCTCGATCGTCTCGCGAGCGTCGCGCATCACCCGCTCGATGATCTCCGCGCAGGTCGGGATGTCGTCGATCGCCCCGGCGCCCTGACCGCAGGGCATGCACGCCCGCTCGCTGTCGAAGCCCTCCGTTTCGCCGGTTGCGAAGAGCAGGACTCCCTCGCGCGCCGAATGGGCCATCTGGTCGGGGAAGCGCTGGATCTGGTCCGGACGCCGCTCCCAGTCGTCCACCCACGCGTTGCGGATCACGCGCATCGGCTTTCCCGAGTAGGAGCGCGTGATCGCCGTGTCCGCCGAGCCGATCTCGGTGATGCGCTTCTTGTAGCCCTCGTTGGCGCGCGCCTCCTGGGAGGCGATGAAGCGCGTGCCCATCCAGATGCCCTGGGCCCCGAAGGCGAGCGCGGCGGCGAGGCCGCGCCCGTCGACGATCGCACCCGCCGCCAGCACCGGGATATCGACCGCGTCGACGATCTGGGGGATCAGGGCGATGCCGCCCACCTGTCCGGTGTGCCCCCCCGCCTCGGTTCCCTGGGCGACGACCACGTCGCAGCCGGCGCGCTCGGCGGCGACCGCGTGGCTCACTTTGCCGCACATGCTCATCACCAGCAGACCGGCGTCGTGGCAGCGCTGGATCACCGGACCGGGCACTCCCAGCCCCGCGATGAACGCCTTCGCGCCGCCTTCGATGATGACGTCGATCGCGGCGAGCATGCTCTCGGGGAGGGCAGCCAGCAGGTCGACGCCGAAGGGACGGTCCGTGCGCTCGCGCACCCTGCGCATCTCCTCGCGGATCCCGTCCGGGGAGGCGCCGGCCATGCCGAGCGTGCCGAAGCCTCCCGCCTCGGAGACTGCGGTGCACACCTCGGCGTAGGCGACGCCGCCCATCCCGGCGAGAAAGACCGGGACATCGATGCCGAACAGGTCACAGACGGGAGTGCGAAGCTGCATCGCGGGAGCAGTGTACACCCGCGCGGCGCGTCAGGGCACCAGGAGCCGGTCGAGCATCAGCGTGGCGATGCCGAGGAAGGCGAAGAAGGAGAACACGTCGGTGAAGGTGGTGACGATCACACCGGAGCCGAGTGCCGGATCCTGGCGCAGAGCCTTGAGGGCGAGGGGCACGGCAGCGCCCATCAGACCGGAGACGGCCATCGCCACGACCATCGCCAGGAACAGGGCCAGCCCGAGCGCGGGGCTGCCGTGCCAGAAGACGGCGATCCCGGCGCTCGCCAAGCCGGTGAGCACGCCGATCACGAGCCCCACGGCGAGCTCCTTCGCCGCCGCGCGCAAGCCGGTCGAGAACTCGAGCTCGCCCAGCGCGATGCCACGGGTGATCACGGTGAGCGACTGCGTGCCGCCGTTGCCCGCCATGCCCGCCACCACCGGCATGAACACGGCGAGTGCGACGACCTGCTCGATCGTGCGCTCGAAGAGGCCGACCACCCACGCGGCCAGGAAGCAGGTTCCCAGGTTGACGAGCATCCAGGGCAGTCGCTTGCGAATCGAGACGTAGGCGGGGCTGAAGACGCGGTCCTCGTCCGAGAGGCCCGCCAGGTGGTAGATGTCCTCGGTCGCCTCTTCGGTGATGACGTCGATCACGTCGTCCACGGTGATCACGCCCAGCATCCGGTTGTCGACGTCGACGACCGGCACGGCGAGCAGGTCGTAGCGGCGCACGGCCACCGCCACCTCCTCCTGATCGGCCTCGGCGCGGACGCACACCGGGTCCGGGATCATGATCTCCCCGACCGGCCGGTCCGGAGGCGCGGCGACGAGACGCCGGATCGGGACCACCCCGCGCAGGCAGCGCTGGTCGTCCACCACGTAGAGGTACAGGATCGACTCGTTGTTGCCGCTCCCGGCCGCGCGGATCGAGTCGATCGCCTCCTGCGCGGTCATCTTCTCGTCGAGGGCGACGAAGTTGGTGGTCATCACCCGGCCGGCGCTGTACTCGGGGTAGAGCGCGGCCTTCATCAGCTCTTCGCGACGGTGGTCGGGGAGGCGCTGGAGCACCTCTCCACGGCGCTCCTCCGGGATCCATTCGACGAGCTCGATCAGGTCGTCGATCTCGAGACGCGCGATCACGTCGGCGATGCGCTGGTCCGAGAGGGCGTCGAACAGGCGCGGCAGCATCTCGGG
>CAZZFT010000192.1:0-8607 GCA_964653555.1 uncultured Spirochaetales bacterium
TGCCGCGCTGGAGCAGCACGACCGTCACCAGGAAGAAGCACACGATCACGTGGAGCACGGTGATGACGACACTCATCTCGATCCTTCCTCGGTCTAGGTCCGGGCCCGGAAGCGGACGATTCGGGAGAATGCCTCGGGTTCCAGGCTGGCGCCGCCCACCAGGGCGCCGTCGATGTCGGCCTGCGCCATCAGCTCGTCCACGTTGTCCGGCTTCACCGAGCCGCCGTACTGGATGCGGATCACGTCGCCCGCGGACCCGAAGCGCTCGTGCAGCTGCTCCCGTGCGAAGGCGTGCACCTCCTGGGCGATCTCGGGCGTGGCGGTCTTGCCGGTCCCGATCGCCCAGATGGGCTCGTAGGCGACCACCACCTCGGCGGCGCGCTCGGCCGGCACCTCGGCGAGGCTGCCGGCGAGCTGGGTGCCCACCACGTCGAAGGTGCGGCCCGCCTCGCGCTCCTCGAGGGACTCGCCGACGCACACGATCGGCAGCAGGCCCGCGGCGAACAGCGCGGCGGCCTTGCGCGCGACGAGCGCGTCGCCCTCGCCGTAGAGGGTGCGGCGCTCGCTGTGGCCGACGATCGCATAGTGGCAGCCGACGTCGACGAGCATGCTCGGAGCGATCTCCCCGGTGTAGGCGCCCTTCTCCTCCGGATTGACGTTCTGGGCGGCGAGCATCACGTCGGATCCCGCCAGGGCGCGGCCGAGCCGATCGAGGGCGGTGAAGGGCGGGGCGAGGACCACGTCGACCTCGCGGGCGTCGGCGACGAGGGGCAGGAAGGCGGCGGCGAAGGCCTCGGCCTCGCCGGTCGTCTTGTGCATCTTCCAGTTCGCCGCGAGGATCGGTCGCCGCATTCAGCGCTCCAGCGCGGCGACGCCGGGCAGCACGAGTCCCTGGACGTACTCGAGCGAGGCGCCCCCGCCGGTCGATAGGTGGGTGATGCGATCGCCGAGACCGAGCTGGTTGACGGCGGCCAGGGAGTCGCCGCCGCCCACCACGGTGATCGCGTCGGACTCGGCGGCGGCGCGGGCGATCCGGGCGGTGCCCTCGGAGAAAGCGGGGATCTCGAACACGCCCATCGGGCCGTTCCAGAAGAAGGTGCGTGCCTGGGCGATCGCCTTGGCGTAGCGCTCCGCGGTGGCGGGGCCGATGTCCACGCCCATCCAGCCCTCGGGGATCTCCTCCACGATCCGCGACTCGGCGTCGGCCGCGACGCGCTCGGCGACCACGTGATCGGTGGGCAGGAGCAGCGTGCGGCCGCGCTCCTCCGCCGCGCGCAGCACGCGACGGGCGTCCTCCACGCGGTCGGGCTCGACGGGGGAGCGGCCCGTGGGGCGCCCCTGGGCGGCCAGGAACGTGTAAGCCATCGCCCCGCCGATCGCGAGCACGTCGGCGTGGGGCGCGAGCGCCTCGAGCACCGCGAGCTTGTCCGAGACTTTCGCACCGCCCAGCACCACCATCAGCGGACGCTTGGGCTCGCGCACGACCCGCAGGTGCTCGAGCTCGCTGGCGAGCAGGGCGCCCGCCGCCACCCGGGACACGTGCTCGGCGATCCCGGCGGTGGAGGCGTGGGCCCGGTGGGCGGTGCCGAAGGCGTCGTTCACGTAGATGTCCGCGAGCTCGGCGAGCGCCTTGGCGAAGTCCGGGTCGTTCGCCTCCTCGCCCGCGTGGAAGCGCAGGTTCTCGAGCAGCAGCACCTGTCCCGCCCCGAGCTCGGAGACGGCCCGCCGCGCCTCCTCCCCGATGCAGCCGCTGCAGAAGGAGACGCCCGTGCCCAGGAGCTCGGCCAGGCGGGGCGCCACCGGACGCAGGGAGAGCTCCGGCACGGCGCGACCCTTCGGCCGGCCGAGGTGGGAGGCCACCACCACGCGAGCGCCCGCGCGCAGCAGCCGCTCGAGCGTGGGCAGCGAAGCGCGGATGCGCGTGTCGTCGGTGATCGCGCCGTCCCGGAGGGGGACGTTGAGATCGGCCCGCACGAACACGCGCTCGCCGTGCACGCCGCGCGCGATCAGCGCGTCGAGACCGGGCACCGCCACGCGGGATTCAGCTTCCGACGACGCGCGCCAGGTCGACGACCCGGTTCGAATAGCCCCACTCGTTGTCGTACCAGGACAGGATCTTCGCGAAGTTCCCGTCCATGACCTTGGTGGAGAGCGCGTCGAGGATCGAGGAGTGGGGGTTGCCGAGGAAGTCGATCGAGACCAGCGGCTCGTCGCAGTACTGGAGGATGCCCTTGAGGGGCCCGTTCGCGGCGGACTTCATCGCGGCGTTGATCGCCTCGGCGTCGGTCGACTTCTGGAGCTTCACCGAGAGGTCCACCACCGACACGTCCGAGGTGGGAACGCGCATCGCGTAGCCGTCGAGCTTGCCCTTGAGCTCGGGCAGCACGAGACCGATCGCGCGCGCCGCACCGGTGCTGGTCGGGATCATGGAGACGGCGGCGGCTCGGGCCCGGCGCAGGTCCTTGTGGGGGAAGTCGAGCGTCACCTGGTCGTTGGTGTAGGCGTGGATCGTGGTCATCCAGGCGTTCGCGATCCCGAACTCGTCGTGCAGCACCTTCGCGATCGGGGCCAGGCAGTTGGTCGTGCACGAGGCGTTGGAGATGATCTTGTGCTTCGCGGGGTCGTAGTCGTCGCCGTTCACGCCGAGCACGATCGTGACGTCGGGGTCCTTGGCCGGGGCGCTGATGATCACGCGCTCGGCGCCGGCGGCGAGGTGCTTCGAGGCGCCCTCGCGGTCGGCGAAGATGCCGGTCGACTCGATCACGATCTTCGCGCCGAGCTTGCCCCAGGGCAGCTTCGCCGGGTCCCGCTCCGCGGTCACCGGGATGCGGACGCCGTCCACGACGACCGCTCCGTCGGCAGCCTCCACCTCGCCCGGGAAGCGGCCGTGGATCGAGTCGTACTTCAGGAGGTGTGCGAGGGTCTTCGCGTCGGTCAGGTCGTTGATCCCGACGATCTCCAGGTCCTGGCCGCGAGCCGCTCGGAACACGAGCCGTCCGATGCGCCCGAAGCCGTTGATTCCCACGCGAATCGCCATGTCGCAGTCTCCTCCGTCGCCGTCCCGAGTGGGGAAGGGCGGAACTCTAGCTTTTTCGACCTCGAAAGGCTTTGCTTCCGCCGGGGGAACGGGCGCTGCCCGCCGCTTGGCTCCGGGCGGCGATCGGCCGAAACGGTCGGCGTGTCGGGGGCACGCCCGGAGCGGGGGACGCGCGGACTGGAGGCGGTGCGGCAACGCGTGGCGGTGGCGGTGGCGATCACGCTGATCTCCGCCGCCGTGGGCGTGTGGTTTGCGAGCACGCTGCGCACTCGGGATGCGGAGATCGCCGCCCTGCCGGAGGTCCGCGGGACCATCGCGCTCGCGGGCATCCAGCAGCCGGTGCGCATCGATCGCGACCGCCACGGCGTGCCCCACGTGGACGCGGCGACGCGCTCGGATGCCTTCTTCGCCCTCGGCTTCTGCCAGGGCCAGGACCGCCTCGGCCAGCTGCTGTGGCTCCGGCGGCAGGCGCGCGGCACGGCGGCCGAGCAGGTCGGCGCGAGGGCGCTGGACGCCGACCGCGCGGCCCGGGTGATCGACTTCCGCGGGCTCGCCGAGCGCCAGTGGCCGCACCTCCCGCGCGCGGCCCAGCGCGCCCTGGAGTCCTTCGCGGCGGGCGTGAACGCGCGGATCGCGCGGGTGGAGCAGGGCGAGGCCGCTCCCCCGATCGAGCTGCGGGGCGAGGCGATCGAGCCGTGGCGCCCACAGGATTCCCTCGCTCTGTTCAAGCTCTTCGCGTGGGGTCTCGGCTCGTCGGTGGACGCGAGCCTGGCGCTGAACGAGCTCGTGGAGGCCCTCGGGGCCAGCGAGGCCGGGCGCTTCTTTCCCGCGCGAGGCGCAGCGCCGACGGAGCCGCCGGGCCGGACGACGGCCTCCGCTGCATCCTGGTTCACCCACGGCCTGCGAGATCTGCGCAGTGCCTGGGGACTGGACGGCCACGGCGTGGGCAGCGCCGCCTTCGTGGTCGGTGGCCACCACACGGAGAGTGGGGCGCCGGTGCTGGTCGCGGACAGCCACTTTGCACCCACCGCGCCGGCCGCGCTCTACCTCGCCCACCTGCGCGGCCCCGACCTCGACGTCGCGGGCGCGACTCTTCCGGGCGTTCCGATCTTCTGGTGGGGACGCAATCCGCATCTCGCCTGGGCCGCCGTGAACGCCGGGATCGTCGCGACCGATCTCTACACGGAGACGGTTCGCGAGCAGGGCCGCGAGTACCACGACGGCCGTCGCTGGCGGCCCGTGGAGGAGCGGCAGGAGGAGCTCCGCGTCCGCGGCGGCGTCGACGCCACCCTGGCGGTGCGCCGGACCGGCCGCGGGCCGCTGCTTCCGCTCGACCGCGCCGACGGCGAGGCCGTCTCCGTGTCCTGGACCGGCGCGCGGGTCGAGGGAGCGAGCGGCATCGGCTCCCTGCTCGCCGTGGCCGACGCCCGCGACGGCGCCGACGTGCGCAAGGCCCTGCGCCGTCACCACGAGCCGGCGATCGCGCTGGTCTGGGCCGAGGCCTCGGGCGCGGCGGGCCTGCAGGTGGCGGGCTGGATTCCGCGCCGCTCCTTGGCGCCACAGCTTCTCCCGCTTCCGGGACGGGCGCGCTGGTACGACTGGCAAGACTCGGTCCCCTTCGACGAGCTTCCGGCGGCGAAGCTCGAAGACGGCGAGGGCTTCCTGATCGCTGCGGACCAGGCGTTCCAGTTGCGCTCGACCGAGGAGCCGATCGATTCGACCTGGCGCAGTGGGGTCCGTGAGGCGCGTCTGCACGAGCTGCTCGCCCAGCAGACGCGCGGCAAGTCGGACCTGCGCCAGCTGGCCTCGCTCCAGATGGACGTGACCCTGGATCGCAGTCGCGAGCTGATCGACGTGGCGCTCTCGCTGCTCGGCGACCGGAGACAGCCGGCCGAGTCCGGCGAGCTCGTGCGCCTGCTTCGCGGTTGGGACGGTCGCGCCACGAGCGACAGCGTGGGGGCCACCGCCTACCACTTCTTCCTCGACTCGCTGTCCGACGCCCTGTTCCGCGAGCGGATCGGTCCCGAGCGCTTCGACCGCTACGAGGCGCTGCCCGCGCTCGATCTGGAGGCGCTCGTGCTCGGCGTGCTGCGCGACGCCGCGGCGGGAGGAGGAGGCGATTCCTGGTCGGATCCCGAGGCGGTTCGCGACGCCGTGGCCAGGAGCCTGCGCGCCAGCTGGCTGGGGCTCTCGTTCCGCAGGGGCGGCGACCCCCGCCACTGGGAGTGGGGATCGGTTCACACGCTCCGCTTCCGGCGCGGCGATGGCGCTCGCACCGGGCTCGGACCCTTCCCGTATCCGGGCTCTCCTCACTCCGTGCTGGCCGCCGCCTACTCGCCGGCGGATCCCTTCGAGGTGACGGTGGCCGCCACGGCGCGCTTCGCCGTGGACGCGGCCTCGCTGGACATCGCGCTCACGGCGCTGGCTCCCGGCGCCTCGGAGCACCCGAGCGATCCGGGCTTCGATCAGGGTGTCGCCGGCTGGCTCGAGGGACGCCACTCGCTGCTCGCGACGCGACGGCTCGAGATCGAGGATCTGAGCGTGGCCCGGCTGGTGCTCGAGCCGGTACGCTGAGCGCCGCGATGGCCCGGTGCGTCCTCTACGCCGAGGTGCCTGGCTTCTACGCGGCGGTGGCGCGCGCCGACGACCCGTCGCTGGCCGGGCGGCCGGTGCTCGTGGGGGGAGATCCGCGCAAGCGCGGCCGGGTGCAGTCGGCCACGCTCGACGCGCTGGCCGCCGGCGTGACGCTCGACATGCCGGTCCTCGAGGCGCTGCGCCACTGCCCGGGCGCTCGCGCGGTCCGCACCGACATGGCGCGCTACCGCGAGGTGTCGCGGCGCCTGTTCGCCGTGCTGCGCGAGGTCGAGCCGCACCTGGAGGCCTTCGGGCTGGCCGCCAGCTACTTCGACCGGAGCCGGGATCCGGAACGGGCGGAGCCGGTGGCCGAGCGGCTGATCGAGTCGGTGGGAGAGACACTGGGTCTCCCCCTGCGGGTGGGGATCGGGGCGGGGAAGTTCCTGGCGCGTCTGGCGGCGGAGGAGGTGGCCGGCGAGCGGGGCCTGGTGCACGTCGCCCCGGGCCGCGAGGCCGCGTTCCTGGCGCCGCTTCCCGCCTCGCGTCTGGACGGGGTCGGACGCAAGACCGCGGCGGCGCTGGCGGAGATGGGAGCGCACACGATCGGGGAGGTGGTGCAGCTGGGCCGGGACAGGCTCCAGGCAGCCTTCGGGCCCCACGGGCTGCGCATCCACGCGTGCGCCGCCGGGATCGACGGGGAGCCGGTCCGCGCCGCCCGGCACCCGAAGAGCCTGAGCCGCGAGTCGACCGTGCGCGGGGAGCCGGTCGACATCGCCGCGTTCGCCGACCAGCTGGCGGGCCTCGCCCAGCAGCTCGAGGAGGAGCTGGGCCGCATGGGGCTGGCCGCCGGCCGGGTGGCCGTACGGGTCCGCTTCGCGGACGGGGGGGCGACGACCCGCAGCACCACCCTGCCGAGGCCGATCGCCCAGGGCTCCGAGCTGCGCCGCGCGGCGACGCGTCTGCTGGAGCGGACACCGGCCGGCGCGCGACCCGTCCGGGGGCTCGGGATCCAGCTGTCCCGCCTTGCGCCGGCCGGGGAGGCGGATCGTCAGCTCGACCTGTTCCCGTCGGCCTGAAGCCGTGCCACGCGGCTAAAGGGCGCTTCCGCCCCCGCCGAAACGAAGGGCGATGGGGAAGCCGCGCAAGACGGAGCGCCGCAAGTACCGCCGCATCGCGACGGATCAGGTGATCTCGTTCGCGCCGGTCGACGAGCGCGACCTGCTGGGCGTGGGTCGCGACGTCTCCTCGGGCGGCATCCGCTTCGAAGCCGTCGGCTGCGAGATCGACCTCGGCGACGTGCTGCGCGTGACGTTCAACGTCGGCGACCACACCGTCGTGGCGGTGGGCCGGGTGATCTGGTCGACCGAGATCGATCCGATCTCGACCGACGTCGGCCTCGAGTTCATCGACGTCGACCCCGCGGCCCAGGCGATGCTGGAGGAGATGGTCGGGGACGCCTGACCTTCCGGGCTCGCATCGAACGCCGGTTGACCGAGCGGGGCCTGCGTGTCAGCGTGTGCCCGCATGGCGGACTTCCATCAGAGTGGAGCCATCACCACGCTCCACCGACTCGGTCGCGCCGATCCGCGCCGGCTCGAAGCGGAGCTGCTGCGCCACAGCCGCACCCGGCCGATCTCGCTGGTGCTCCCCTGTCTGTACAGCGAGATCCACGGACCGGGGCTCAAGGTCATCGTCGATACCCTGCGCGGCGTCTCCTATCTGCGCCAGATCGTGGTCAGCATCTCGGGCGCCGACGAGGAGCGCGCCGAGTACGAGGACATGCGGGAGCTGTTCGACGGGGTGCGCACGGTCGACGGCTCGGCCCCGGTCCTGCTCTGGAACAGCGGGCCGCGGGTGAAGTCGCTCTACAATCGTCTCGAGTCCGAGGGGCTCTCGACCGGTCACCCCGGCAAGGGGCGGAGTACCTGGCTGGCCTTCGGGTACGTCCTGGCGACCGGCCTCTCGCGCGTGATCGCGGTCCACGACTGCGACATCCGCACCTACGACCGGGAGCTGCTGGCGCGCCTCGTGTATCCGACGGGCCATCCCAATCTCAACTACGAGTTCGCGAAGGGGTACTACGGACGCGTCGCGGATCGGCTCTACGGTCGCGTGACGCGCCTGTTCGTGACCCCGCTCCTGCGAGCGATGAAGGCGGTGGTCGGTCAGCACCCGCTGCTCGACTACCTCGATTCCTTCCGCTACCCGCTCGCCGGCGAGGTCTCGATCACGACCGATCTCGCGCGCATCAACCGGATCCCCAGCGACTGGGGGCTGGAGGTCGGGACCCTGGTCGAGGTGTATCGGAACTGCTCGCAGAAGCGGATCTGCCAGATCGAGCTGACCGAGAACTACGACCACCGCCACCAGGAGCTCTCCGAGCACGACGCGAGTCGGGGTCTCCACCGCATGGTGCGCGACATCGCTTCTTCGACGATCCGCAATCTCGCGAGCTACGGCGTCGAGTTCGACTCGGGCTTCCTGAACACGCTGACGGCGGCCTACCGGCGCACCGCCCAGGACGCGATCGCCTCCTACAGCGACGACGCGGCTCTGAACGGCCTGGTCTTCGACCGGCACGAGGAGGAGCTGGCGGTGGAGACCTTCTCCGGCGCGCTGCGCGCCGCGGGCCTCGACTTCGTGCGCGACCCGATGGAAGTCCCCCAGATCCCGAACTGGAACCGGGTCGCGTCGGCGCTGCCCGACTTCCTCGACGAATTGCGCGACACGGTGGACGCCGACGCCGCCGAATCCTGATCCCGCGCCGGGAATCGCGCGGCCTCAGGCCGCCGCGGGCTCCAGCGCCGCCTCCAGCACCTCGTCCAGGCTCTCGACGAGGCGCAGGTCCAGCGACTCGCGCACCTCCTCGGGCACCTCGACGAGATCCTTCTCGTTGCGCTTCGGCAGCAGCACGGTGCGGATGCCGGCGCGGGCCGCCGCGAGCACCTTGTCCTTGATGCCGCCCACGGGCAGGACGCGCCCGCGCAGGGAGATCT
>CAZZFT010000193.1:0-8455 GCA_964653555.1 uncultured Spirochaetales bacterium
GAAATAGGCCATCTCCGGCGCATAGCCGGCCTCGACCAGCGTCTCGAAGCCGGCCTGCATGAGCGAGGTCAACCCGCCGCAGAGCACGGCCTGCTCGCCGAAGAGATCGGTCTCGGTCTCCTCGCGGAAGTTGGTCTCGATGATGCCGGCGCGGCCGGCGCCGATCCCCGCCGCGTAGGCCAGCGCGATCTGGAGCGTGTCGCCCGAGGGGTCCTGATGGACCGCCACCAGGGAGGGAACGCCGCGGCCCTCCTCGTAGTTCGCGCGCACCGTGTGGCCCGGTCCCTTGGGCGCCACCATGAACACGTTCACGTGCGCGGGCGGGTGGATCACGCCGAAGTGGATGTTGAAGCCGTGGGCGACGGCGAGGTAGTTCCCCGGCTGGAGATTCGGCTCGACGTGCTCGCGGTAGATCGCCGCCGTCGACTCGTCCGGGAGCGTCATCATCACGATGTCCGCCTCGGCGGCGGCCTCGGCCACGCCCAGCACGCGCAGGCCCGCTCGCTCGGCCTTGCCCCAGGACGCCGAGTCCTTGCGCAGCCCCACCACCACCTCGACCCCGGAGGCCTTCAGGTTCTGGGCGTGAGCGTGGCCCTGGCTGCCGTAGCCGAGGATCGCGACCGTCTTGCCGTCCAGCCGGCCGAGGTCGGCGTCCTTGTCGTAGTAGATCTTGAGTGCCATCGGTGTCCTGATCCTGCCGTGCGCTGCGTGCCCGGAAGCGGGGTCTCGTGGGTCGGGAAGCATAGCAGCGCCCCCTAGGGCGTCTCGAAGCGCTCCCCGGTGCGCTTCACCTCGGCCTCGGCGCGACGCAGATAGCGGGGAACGAGCTCCGCCGCCGCCACGGACCGGGAGGGGCTCCAGGTCGCCGCCGCGATCTCGGCGACGCGCCCGGCGAGCGTCCCGGGATAGGGGGGCGGCAACAGCACGGCGTCGGCTCCGCCGAAGGCGCCGAACGCCACATCGTCCCCGACGACGCGGCAGCCCGGGGGAAGGCGGCGCTCCAGGCCGCTCACGGGGACGACGCCCTCGGGAAGCCAGTCGGCGGCCTTGCCGTCCTCGAAGCCCGCGGCGTACACCTCGCCGCGGCGCGCGTCGAGCAGGGCGACGACCGGGCCGCCGGCGGGCGCCATCCGCGCCAGGGCCGCCAGCGTCGGTACCCCAATCGCACGACGGCCGGTGCCGAAGGCGAGGCCCTTCACCGTCGCCACCCCGATGCGCAGCCCGGTGAACGACCCGGGACCGATCGACACCGCGAAGCCCTCGACCGCCGCCAGCGCCACTCCGAGGTCGGCCAGCAGAGCGTCGAGGGCCGGCAGCAGCGACTCGGCAGTCGGCCGGCCGCGCTCGACGGCGCGCTCGCCGAGGAGCGCTTCGCCGCGCACCAGCGCCCAGCTCGCCCGCTCGGTGGCGGTGTCCACCGCCAGCAGGAGCGGAACGGCGCTCAAGCCCCGGACAGCCAGTCGACCAGTCGCGTCCACTGCCGCGACAGGTCGTTCCAGAACGCCAGACCCATCAGCAGCATCAGCACGGTGAGCCCGACCTGCTGGACGATCTCGCGCGTGCGCAGGGAGAGCGGTGCCCGGCGCACGCCCTCCACCGCATAGATCACGGCCTGGCCGCCGTCGAGGACGGGGATCGGCAGCAGATTGAGCACGCCGAGGTTGATGCTGATCAGGACCAGGATCGAGAGATACGTCTCCCACCCGCGCTCGTAGGCGTGGCCGGCGATCTCGGCGATCCCGATCGGACCCGCCAGCTGCTTGCGGGAGACTTCGCCGGTCACGAGCTTGACGAGCCCTTGGAGGAAGGTGCGCGTGACTTCGACGGTCATGCCGACGGCGCGCGGGACCGCTACCAGCGGGTTGCGCTCGCGATCGATCTCGAGAGAGCCGGTGAGGCTCGCCACCTCGGCGGTGATCCCGACCAGATAGCGCGGCTCCTTCAGGCCGAAGCCGGCGTCGTAGTCGATGAGGTCGGGCTTGACGGTCGCGGTGTGGATCTCGCCGTCGCGCGCGTACTGGATCTCGATCGCCCGTCCGCCGCTGGTCCGGACGATCTCCGCGAAGGAGCCGAAGCTGCCCACCGGGTCACCGTCCACGGCGACGATCAGGTCCCCCGCCCGCAGACCGGCGCGCTGCGCCGCCGAGTCCTCCGCGACGCTCGCCACCAGCACGTTCGCCTGCACGACGCCCAGCGCGGCGACGCTTCCGAGGGCGGGAACGCGCAGATGGCTGCGCACGGCCTCGTCGCCCTCGCCGCGGCGCAGGACGAGCTCCACCTCGCCGCCCTCACCTGCCGCCGCGTAGGCGCGCTCGAAGGCGCCCCAGTCCTCCACGCCCTGCTCCCCGACCGACTCGACCACGTCTCCCGAGCGCAGGCCGGCAGCAGCCGCCCGCGAGCTGGCCGAGGGGACCCCGAGCATCGCGGCCGGTCGCCGGTGCTCCAGGCCGGCCCAGCCCACCGGTGTCACCCGACCGAAGTCGTCGATGGTGGGCCGCTCGCCGATCGCGAGGCGCACCTGGCCCGGGGTGCCGTCGCGCTCGTAGGCCACGGTCACCGTCTCGCCGGCGCGCGAGCGCAGAACGTCCTCGAGATCCTCCCACCAGGCGGTCGCCTCGCCGTCGACCGACAGGATCCGGTCGCCCGGCTCGAGTCCGGCCTCGGCGGCGGGCGAGCCCGGCTCGACGTCGCCCACCACGCTCACCGGCCGCGGCAATCCGATCGCCAGGGTGATCAGGAAGACCAGCACCGGGAGGATCAGGTTCGCCGCCGGCCCGGCGAAGACGATCGCCAGCTTCTGCCACGTGTTCTTCTCGGGCAGCGACTCGCCGGGACGGACGTCGACCGGGACGTCGCCGACCTCCTCCGGGTTCTCGCCGAGCATCTTCACGAAGCCGCCGAGCGGGAACCAGGCCACCACGTACTCGGTGCCGCCGCGCGTCCACGCCAGCCGGTAGCGGCCGAAGCCGATCGGCGGTCCGAAGCCGATCGAGAACTTGAGCACCCGGACGCCGCAGGCGCGGGCGACCAGGAAGTGGCCGAGCTCGTGGACGAACACGAGCACCGAGAGCAGGAGCACGAAGGCCCACAGGTAGGAGAGCACGGTCACGCGGAGCCCCTTTCGCCGGCCAGCCATTCGCGCGCTCGCGCGCGCGCCCACGCATCGGCCGCCATCACGTCGTCCAGGTCGCGCAGCGGGCCGCCGTCGGCACGCGCAGAGAGCTCTTCGAGCACCGCGGTGTTCACCGAGGCGATCGCCGGGAAGGGCAGCCCTCCCTCCAGGAACGCCTCCACCGCCACCTCGTTGGCCGCGTTCAGGGCGGCCGGCGCCGCCTCGCTGCCGCGCAGGGCCTCGAAGGCGAGCGCGAGACACGGGAAGCGCTTCGTGTCGGGCGTCTCGAAATCCAGGCGCCCCACCGCCGCCAGGTCGAGCCGCGGCAGGTCGAGGGGCAGCCGATCGGGATGCGCTAGCGCCACGGCGATCGGCACGCGCATGTCCGGGAGCCCGAGCTGGGCGATCACCGACGTGTCGCGGAACTCGACCAGCGAGTGGACGATCGACTGGGGGTGCACCACCACCTCGACGCGTCCGGGCTCGACGTCGAACAGCCAGCGCGCCTCGATCACCTCGAGCCCCTTGTTCATCAGGCTCGCCGAGTCGATCGTGATCTTCGGCCCCATCTCCCAGTTGGGATGGCGCAGCGCCTCGGCGACGGTGGCGCGCGCGATCTGCTCCGCGCTCCAGGTGCGAAACGGGCCGCCCGAGGCGGTGAGGATCAGCCGGGCGATCGCGTCGCGATCCTCGCCGGCCAGGGCCTGGAAGATCGCGCTGTGCTCGCTGTCCACGGGCAGCAGCGCCCCGCCGTGGGCGGCGACCTCCCGACGCACCAGCGCACCGGCCATCACGAGCACTTCCTTGTTGGCGAGCGCCACGTCGCGGCCGGCGCGCACCGCCGCGAGGGTGGGTGCGAGGCCGACCGCCCCGACCAGCGCGGCGACCACCAGATCCGCGTCGCAGGTGGCGACGGCCTCCAGGCCCGACACCCCGACGGCGATCTCGGGCGCCGCGTCCGCGCCGAGCAGCGTGCGCAGGGCCTCCGCCCCCTCGGCGTCGCCCACCGACACCCAGCGCGGGCGGAAGCGGCGCACCTGCTCGGCCAGCTTCTCCACGCGGCGCCCAGCGGCCAGCCCGACCACGGCGTAGCGCTCGGGATGTGCAGCTGCGACGGCGAGCGTCTGCTCGCCCACGCTGCCGGTGCTGCCAAGCACCGCCAGTCGCTTCGGCGTCACGCGGACCCCCGGTCCCGGTTGCCCGCGATCTGTGCGCTGGTGAGACCGAAGCGACGCTCGCGGCCCGAGAAGTCGCAGACCGCTTCGCGCAGGTGCTCGGCGCGGAAGTCGGGCCACATCACGTCGACGGCGTAGAACTCGGCGTAGGCGATCTGCCAGAGCAGGAAGTTCGACACGCGCGACTCGCAGCCGGTCCGGATCAGGAGGTCCGGGTCGGGCAGCTCCGGGTCGTACAGGTAGGAGGCGAAGATCTTCTCGTCGAGCACCTCCGGATCCACGCGACCCTGCTCGGCGTCGCGCATCAGGCGCCGCGCGGCGTCGACGATCTCGGCCCGCCCGCCGTAGGAGAGGGCGAAGACGAGCTTCAGCGAGCCGTTGTCCCGGGTCTTCTCGACGGCGTGACCGACGCGCTCGCGCACGCGCGGGGGCAGGCGCTCGAGGCGGCCGATCGCGCGCACCTGGATGTCGTTCGCCATCACCTCGGGCAGCTCCTCGTCGAGGTAGCGCTCAGCGAGGCGCATCAGCTCGGTCACCTCGGCCTGGGGCCGGTTCCAGTTCTCGAGCGAGAAGGCGTAGAGCGTGAGCACCTCGATGCCCAGGTCGGCCGCAGTGCGCACGACCTCGCTCACCGCCTCCTTGCCGGCGCGGTGACCTTCGACGCGCGACAGGCCGCGGCGCTCGGCCCACCGCCCGTTGCCGTCCATGATGATGGCGACGTGCCGGGGGCATCCCTCGGATCGCAGCGCGTCGTTGCCCATTGCCTTCCCCGGAACCCACCTCGACCTAGACCTGGAGGATCTCCTCCTCCTTCTGGGCCTTCATCTCGTCGATCTTCTGGATGTGCTCGTCGGTGAGACTCTGGATCCGCTTCTCCTCGCGCCGGCGGTCGTCGGCGGGCACCGAGCCATCCGACTCCAGGTCCTTGAGCATCGCGAGGGCGTCCCGCCGCCCCTCCCGGACTCCTACCTTGTGGTCCTCGGCGAGCCGGTGCACGTGCTTGACCAGCTCCTTGCGCCGCTCCTCGGTGAGCGGCGGAATCGGGATCCGCACCACCTTGCCGTCGTTGCTCGGGGTGAGCCCCAGGTCGGAGGCGAGGATCGCCTTCTCGATCGCGTTGATCGAGCTCTTGTCGTAGGGCGACACCACGATCAGCCGCGGGTCCGGCGTGCTCATGTTGGCGAGCTGATTGATCGGGGTGGGGGTGCCGTAGTAGTCGACCTGCACGCCCTCGAGCAGCGCCGTGCTGGCGCGTCCGGTGCGCACCTTCTGGAGCTCCACCCGTAGGCCGCGCACCGACTTGTCCATCGCATCCTTCGCCTCGGAGAAGACGACCTCCAGGTCCTCGGCTGCCATCCTTCTACTCCTCCACCCGCGTTCCGACTTCCTCGCCCGCGGCAACCCGCCGCAGATTGCCGGGCTGGCTGATGTCGAACACCACGATCGGGGTCTTGTTCTCGCGACACAGGGCGAGAGCGGTCTGATCCATCACCCGCAGATTCTTCTGGAGGGCCTCGTCGAAGCGCACGCGCTCGTAGCGCTCCGCCTTCGGGTCGAGCTTCGGGTCGGCCGAGTAGACCCCGTCGACGCCGTTCTTCCCCATCAGGATCACCTCGGCATGCATCTCGGCGGCGCGCAGCGCGGCGGCAGTGTCGGTGGAGAAGTAGGGATTTCCGGTCCCGCCGGCGAACACCACCACGCGCCCCTTCTCCAGGTGGCGTTCCGCGCGCCGGCGGATGTAGGGCTCGGCGACCGACTGGATCTCTAGGGCGGAGAGCACGCGCGTGACGAGCCCCTCGTTCTCGAGTGCGTCCTGGAGCGCGAGCGCGTTGATCACGCTCGCCATCATGCCCATGTAGTCGGCGCTGGCCCGGTCCATTCCCTCCGAGGCGGCGGTGATCCCGCGGATCACGTTGCCGCCCCCGATCACCACGCACAGGTCGACGCCGAGCTCGTGTACCTCGCGCAGCTCCCGGGCGATCCGCTTGATCACGGTCGGGCTGATGCCGAAACCGTTCTTCCCGGCGAGCTGCTCGCCGGAGAGCTTGACCAGGAGCCTGCGGTACGCCGGCTTCACTCCGCGGCGGCCTCCTCCGCCTGGCCGAGCTTGAAGCGCTCGAAGGCCGAGATGGTCAGGGAGTCGCCGCGCGCGCGCAGCAGATCACCGATCGACTGATCGGGGTCCTTCACGAAGGCCTGCTCGACCAGCGCGATCTCCGAGAGGAACTTGTTCACCTTCCCCTCGACGATCTTGTCGAGGATCTTCTCCGGCTTGCCCTCGGCGAGTGCCTGCTTGCGGTAGATCTCGCGCTCGGCGGCCAGGAGCTCCGAGGACACGCCCTCGCGGCTCACCGCCACCGGACTCGGGTCGGCCGCCGCCACGTGCATCGAGATGTCCTTCGCCAGGGCCTCGATCTCGGAGCCCGCGGCAGGAGACTCGATCGCGACCAGCACGCCGAGCTTCCCACCCGCGTGCACGTAGCCGCCCACGACACCCTTCTCCGCGGCCAGCCGGGCGACGCGCTTCACCACCACGTTCTCACCCATCACCGCGATCGCCGAGACGATCCGGTCCGACACCTTCTCGCCGTCGATCGCCGAGGCCAGCAGCGCGTCCACCGAGGTGATCGATGCGTCCTCGGCGACGGCCCGGGCGAGGCGGTCGGCCAGCGCGACGAAGTCGTCGGTGCGCGCCACGAAGTCGGTCTCGCAGCCCAGCTCCACCATGCCGCCGGCACTGCCGACCAGGGAGATCGCGATCACGCCCTCGCTGGTGGCCCGGCCCTCGCGCTTGCCGGCCTTTGCCAGGCCGCGCTCGCGCAGCACCTCGACGGCCTTGCCGAGGTCGCCGCCCGCGTCGGAGAGGGCGCGCTTGCAGTCCATCATGCCCGCGCCCGTCTGCTCGCGCAGTGTCTTCACGTCCTTTGCGGAGATCTCCGCCACGTCACTCTCCTTGCCTGCTCTCGCCTGCTCGACTGGATGCCCGGATTCGGCCCGGGGCCGGACGCGCGGCCCGGCCGGCCGCCCGCCGCGCGATCACTCGCCGGGCGCCGCCGGGGGGGCTGCGCTCGCCTCGGTGGGCTCCTCGGGCTCTTCCCGCTCTCCCTTGCGCGGAGCCGCCGTGTGGGTGCCGCGACCGCGGCGCGGCTGCTGCTTGATCTCCACCACCACGCGCCCGGTGCCGCGCTTCTCGCCGACCTCGCCCGCGACCCGCTCCTGCTCCGACACCTCGCTCTGCACGCGCTCGTTGAACAGCATCGCGCCCTCGGCACAGGCGTCCGCCGCGCGCTGGCAGTAGAGCTGGATCGCCCGGGCCGAGTCGTCGTTGCCGGGAACCACGTAGTCGATCGCCTCGGGGTCGCAGTTCGAGTCGACCACCGCCACGATCGCGATCCCGAGCCGGTTCGCTTCCTTCACCGCGATCGATTCCCGGCCCACGTCGACGACGAACAGGGCGTCGGGGAGCCGGGTCATCTCCTTGATGCCGTCGAGCGACTTCTTGTACTTCTCGAGCTGGCGATTGATGCGCGAGAGCTCCTTCTTCGAGAGCTCCGCCACCTTCTCCTCGTCGCCCACCAGCTCGAGCAGCTCCTTGAAGTGCTCGATCGACTTCCGGACCGTCTTGAAGTTGGTGAGCATGCCGCCGAGCCAGCGGCGGCTGACGTAGTACTGCCCGCAGCGCTGGGCCTCGGTCTCGATCACGGCCTGAGCCTGACGCTTGGTGCTGACGAAGAGCACCTTGCCGCCCGCGGCCACGGTCTCGCGCAGGAAGTCGAGCGCCCGCTGGAAGCGCGGCAGCGTCTGGTCGAGGTCGACGATGTGGACGCCGTTGCGCTCGCCGAACAGGAAGCGCTTCATGCGCGGGTTCCAGCGGCGGGTCTGGTGTCCGAAATGGACGCCCGCTTCCAGCAGGTCGCGGATCGTCAGGGCTTCGCGCGCGACCGCCTCGGCGGTCGCGCTGGAAGCTGCGGCAGGCGTCTCCGCCGCGGCCTCGGGGGGGGCCGGGGTCTCGGCCATGGCAATCTCCTTCGCGGTTGTGCGTCCGTTCCGGGGTGTGCCTCCCCGACCCGCCGTGCCGCGGGACCCGAAGGGGTCTTCGATCGGCTGGCGGGCACCGCCGGGGCGCCCCTGGAACGTGTGGATTCGCAGAGGGTTAGCAGATGGCCGC
>CAZZFT010000194.1:0-8382 GCA_964653555.1 uncultured Spirochaetales bacterium
CGCGCCGCGAGGCGTTCTCGGGCAGCACCTTCGAGACCAGGAACACCTCCTCGCGGCGCCCGGCGATCGCCTCGCCGACGAGCTCCTCCACCGCGCCCGAGCCGTACATCTCCGCGGTGTCGATGTGCGTCAGGCCGAGGTCGAGCCCGCGGCGCAGCGCGGCGACCGCGGCCTTGCAGTCGTGCTCCATCTCCCAGGTGCCTTGGCCGATCACGGGGACGGGGCGTCGCGCCGGGCCGAAGGGGCGGGTCTGCACCGCTGGATTATCTCGCCTCGCCCGGGCCGAGGTCCAGGTCCTTACAGACCCGAGCCCTTGCTCGTGTCCGGGCTACGGACGCTCCGCGTCGATCGCCGCGCGGCGCACCGCCTCCTGGATCCCCACCATCTGCCAGGAGAAGCCGCCGAGGAAGTAGGTGAGCCAGGCGCTGCAGTCGCCGCTCTGGTCGGCGGTGCGCAGCGCGCAGATAGTTGGTGAACTCGCGCTCGGAGTCGCACAGCTCCCGCGCCAGATCCTTCTCGGCCGCTGGCCCGGGCGGGCCTCCTCGGGGTCCCACCCCGACCCGCAGCCGGTAGAATGCCCGCGGCGGGCCCTTAGCTCAGTTGGTTAGAGCAACCGGCTCATAACCGGAAGTGCCCAGGTTCGAGTCCTGGAGGGCCCACCGCTCGCAGTCGAAGCAGGTCTCACGCCACCGCAGCTGCGAACGAGGCGTACAAGTCCCCCGGCAACGCATGCCGAAGGCGCCACGTGATGGCCATGGGGCGCTCCCCCTCGTGTCGCACGTAGGTCGCTGGGCCGAGGAACCAGAAGGAGCGTTCGTTGGCTCGCTCGCGAGCGAAGAGCATGACGGAGGAGCCCGAGCTTGCGTGCCGCTGGTAACGCAGGCCGGTCTCGCTCTCGGCGCGGGTAGCCGACTGGCTCTCCCAGTGAATCAAGTCGGGGCTGATCGCGTAGTCGCGATACCGGGTGGTCGGCGAGAACTGGCCGCTCGTCTTATCTAGCGTGAAGGCAAACAGGTCTGCATTCGCCTCGGGAATCCAGTGAACGCCAGTTTGCCAGGGGGCGACCTTCGCGCGCGGCTCGGGTCGGAATGCGGCGAGGATCTCGAGTCGTGTGTAGCGCGCGTGGATTCGGAGCGGGACCTCGGAGTGGGACTCTCCGAGCTCAAAGTGCCGATGATCGATCCGATCCTGCAAGACTTGGAACAGCTCCGCGAGCTCCGACCGAACCTGGGGGTGATGCCAGAGCAGCGCAAGGCCCGCTTCCAGGGAAGCGTCCTTCTTGACAGCGCTATCGCACACGGACGCGACGAGCATTCTGGTCAGGCGAGCCGATCGAGATGCAATGTCGCGGTTGGCCGGTGCGGACGGCGACTGAAGGATCTCGAGGTACGCCTCTAGGCGCTCGCGATCATCGACGTGTCGCAGGCGACCGCAGGCGCGTCTCAACGCCTCTTCCTCGGGGCCGCGGGGCTCGACGTGGAGGCCAGCGGCTTCCTTCAGATCCGACCACGCTCGCGTGCCTGCGTAGACGTCCTCCAGCTCGAGCCCCGAGTCCTCGAGGAACGCGCGCAGCGAGCCACGCCCCTCTTGGTGGAGGCGACGCAGCTCCTCGGCCTTTGCGGCCCATTGGGACGGAACCGCGCGCCGGATGCTCTCGAGTACGATCTCCCGTGCCCGATGCTCGAGCTCCAGGTGGCAGCCAGCCGGCAGGAAGGGAAATCCCGCCTCGACCTGGCGTTCCACGTGCTTGCGTGATCCACCCAGAAGGGCCTGAAAGCGGCGGTCGAAGCGGAACTCCCGCCGGTGCTGGCCGACGAAGTCGAGGACGAGGCAGGTACCCTTGCCCGGGTGCTTTCGCAGGCCGCGGCCTAGCTGCTGGAGGAACAAGGTCGGACTATCCGTCGGGCGGAGCAAGAGCAGCGTGTCGACGTTCGGAACGTCCACGCCTTCGTTGAAGAGGTCGACAGAGAAGAGAATGGCGATCTCGCGGCGGCGCAGGCGATCAAGCGCCGCACGCCGTTCCTCCTCTGGGCTGTCGCCCCAAACGGCCGTGGCGGGGACACCCGCCTCGTCGAAAACGCGAGCCATGAATCGGGCGTGCTCGACATTCACGCAGAAGCCGAGTGCGCGCATCGCCCCGATATCGTCCACGTGCTTCTCGAGCTGATCCAGCACGAGGCGCGCCCAGGCATCGTTGCCCGTGTAGACGTTCGAGAGCGCCTCCACGTCGTAGCCCCGCCCGCGCCTCCACGGAACCTCGCGCAGGTCGATCCCATCATGGAGACCGTAGTACTCGAAGGGAGCGAGGCGGCCCTGATCGATGGCATCCCAGAGGCGGAGCTCAGCCGAGATTCGGCCTTCGAACCAGTCCAGGATAGGCAGGCCATCGGCCCGCTCCGGCGTCGCTGTGAGGCCGAGGAGCTCTCTGGGTGCGACGCGTTGAAGGAGTGCTGTGTAGGATGGCGCCGCCGCATGGTGGAACTCGTCGATGACGACGACGTCGAAGTGGTCGGGCGCGAGACTCTCGAGGTCGTTCCGGCTCAGGCTCTGGATCGACGCGAACACGTGCTCCCAACGCTCGGGCCGCTTGCCTCCCACCCAGAGCTCGCCAAATCCCGGGTCCCGCAGCGCCTGGGCGTAGGTGGCCCGGCTCTGCTCCAGGAGTTCCTGGCGGTGTGCGATGAAGAGGAGCCGACTTCGCCCGAGGCGGTCCCTCAGCCGGGCATAGTCCACGGCCGCCATGACGGTTTTCCCGGTGCCGGTGGCGGAGACCAGGAGGTTCCGGTGTTGGCCGCGCTCGCGCGCCACTTCGATCTCTTCGAGAAGGCGCTCCTGGAATGGTTCCAGGCGGATCTCGACGGGGGAGAGGAGGGATCGCGTCGCGGACTCCCTTACGAGGGCGCGCTCCGCGAACTCGGAAGCGGCGAAGGGCACGAAGTCAACGCTCTCCCAGTAGGCCTCGAACACCGCAGCGATCTTTGCCACGAGATCGGGGTTGCGCGCCCCTGAGGCCCGGACGTTCCACTCGAGGCCACTCACCTGGGCCGAATGAGTCAGGTTCGACGATCCGACGTAGGCGGTGTGCAGGCCGCCCCCGCGGTGGAAGAGCCACGCCTTGGCATGGAGTCGAGTGTTCGTCGTGTCGTAGGAAACCCGGACCTGCGCACCGACCTCCTCGAGCATCTGCAGCGCCTTGATCTCGGTCGATCCCGTGTAGGTGGTGGTGAGCACGCGCAGGCTCTTGCCACGCTCGCAGTGGCGGCGTAAGGCGCCGAGCAGCGGCCGGATGCCGCTACGACGGATGAAGGCCATCACAACCTCGATCCGATCGGCTGATTCGACCTCGGTCAGCAGCTGGTGTCCGACGCGCGGCTCACCCGGTGCGTTAGTGAGGAGCGTCGTATCGAGCAACGGAATCAACGGCGTCTCGACCGACTCGGGCGATCCGTCCGGTTGAAGCGCGAGAATCGACTGGAGGACGGGCTTCTCCAGAACCGGTGCCGCCTGCCGCAGGTCCTCGCGCCCGAGTTCCCCGGCGAGGGTCGCAACCAGGCTTCGGGCCAATGAGAGACCGAGCTTGACGCGGTCCTTCTCGGCGAGGTCATCGACGGCCCGCTCGACGATGCGAGCCAGGAAAAGGGCTAGCCGGTCGCCTGCCTCAGCGCTTCGGAGGGCGTCACGCGAAGCAAGCAGGTTGTGCGGGAGGTCGAGCAACTCCCGCTCCAGGGCTTCGCTGATCAGCTCTTCGTAGAGGCCGCGCTCGAGCATCCCCACGCGCAGACACTACCGTGTTCGGCCGACCCGGGGTCGCTAGACCTTCGCGATCACCGTATCCGCAAACCAATGCAGCTCGCCGATCATCTCGTCCAGCGTGCGCGTGTCCGGCTCCGCGGCGTACGGATTGCGGAAGGCGACGATCGCCTCCTGCACCCCGATGTCCTCGAGCTTCCGCACGCCGTCGGGGCGGAAGGCGTCGCCGCTCATCGACTGGTACTCGAAGGGCTCGCTCTCGCGCCCGAGCTCGCGGCGGTAGCCGTCGATCTCGTCGATCACGACCTTGAACTCCTCGGCCGAGCCGCCCGCGTGGATGAAGCCGTCGGCGAGCCGGGCCGCCCGGCGCAGGGCGGGCTTCGCGTGCCCGCCGATCAGGATCGGGACGGGCTGGCTCGGGGCGGGGCAGATCCGGATCGGATCCAGCGAGAAGATCTCGCCCTGGTAGCCGAAGTAGTCGCCGGTGAGCAGGCCGCGGACGATCTCGATCATCTCGTCCATCCGCTTGCCGCGTCCCTCCCAGGGGATCTGGCAGGCGGCGAAGTCGTCGGGCCAGGGGCTGATGCCCACGCCGAAGGTGAAGCGGTTCTTGGTGAGGACGGCCACCGAGGCCAGCTGCTTCGCCACGATGGCGGGCTGGCGGATCGCCAGCTTGAACACCGAGGTCGAGAAGTGGAGCTTCGTGGTGATGGCGCCCATGGCCGGCACCACCGTGAAGGGCTCGAGGAAGGGCACGCCCTCGAGGAACTCGCGGCTCCCGTCGGCGTTGTACGGGTACTTGCTGTCCGACTCCTGCGGATAGCAGATGCTGTCGGGCAGGGTGAAGGTGTGGAAGCCCACCTCCTCGCAGGCGAGGGCGAGCGGCAGGTAGAAGTCGGGGTCGCACATGGCGGCGTGGTAGGCGAATCGCACGGGGTCTCCTGGGGCGCTCTGGGCCGGATTCTGCGCCCTCGCCGTGGCGTCCGCCAACGGCGGTCTCGGGGCGGTTCGGATGGCGGCGTGCTCGAGCGCCTCATGGGCGATCCACTCGATACAGGCGATCCCCGGGCTCTTCGCGCCTCGAGCGGCCCGTCAGCACCTCCCCCACCTCCACCACCGCGTCGTGCGCCGCGGTTTCGGCAGCGGCGCGGCCTCCTTCGTCTCCCGAGTACTTCCGCTCGCGCGCGGCCCGTGCGATCTCGTACTCCTCCGTCCCGTGCGGCACGTGGACCAGTCGGGCGGCGACGCGCTTGCCGTCGATGCGGATCACCACACGGTCGTCGCGCTCGATCTGTTGAGGCCACCGCGTGAGCACTCCGCCGACGCAGTCGAGGTCGCAGGCGACGTAGGGAACACCTTCGTGGACGCTGAACCACAGGGTGCGCGAGCTCCCGGCGCCCACGATCTCCATCTCGAGCTCGTGCCGCTCGTCGAGCGCATCCCAGTCCATGTCGGCGAAGTCCGTCTGCTCTCCGGTGCGCAGCGGCCCCCCGGCGAACACATACACCGGACCGTCCGCCCGGGACAGCAGGAACGCGCCGCTCGCGAGGACAGCGAGCAACAGGGCCGCTGCGACGGCGAGGCGGCCGAGCCAGACGCGGCTTCGGGAGGTGTCTTCCTGGTGATCCATGCTCGCGCTCGAGGATACCGCCGCGACCGGTGGCAGGGCGTCGAGAACTCCCTACTCCTGCGGCGCTACCTTCGCCGCGTGAGCTCCCCCCACTCCACCGGCGAGGCCCCCACCCTAGAGAGCACCTACGCGAGCCTTCCCGAGCGATTCGGCGCGCGGCAGGAGGCGACGCCGGTGGCGGCGCCGGAGCTGTTGCGCCTGAACCGCCCGCTGGCTCGCGAGCTCGGGCTCGACGTGGCTTTTCTCGAGAGCGAGCAGGGCGTGGCCATGCTGGCGGGCAACGCGACGCCCGAGGGCGCGCGGCCGCTGGCCATGGCCTACGCGGGCCACCAGTTCGGCAACTTCGTGCCGAGCCTGGGTGACGGGCGCGCGCTGCTGCTCGGCGAGGTGGTGGACATTCGCGGTGTGCGCCGCGACATCCATCTGAAGGGCAGCGGCCCGACCCCTTTCTCGCGCCGCGGCGACGGCCGCGCGGCGCTGGGCCCGGTGCTGCGCGAGTACGTGGTGAGCGAGGCGATGGCGGCGCTCGGGATCCCCACCACGCGCGCGCTGGCCATGGTCACCACCGGGGAGCCCGTCTACCGCGAGTCGGCGCTCCCGGGCGCCGTGCTCGCGCGCGTGGCCGCGAGCCATGTGCGCGTGGGCACCTTCGAGTACTTCGCCCGCCGCGGCGATCGCGAGGCCGTGCGCACCCTGGCCGACTACGTCGTCGCGCGCCTCTACCCCGACGCCGCCGAGGCCGAGAAGCCCTACCGGGCGCTGCTCGACGCGGTGGTGCAGCGCCAGGCCGAGCTGGTGGCGAAGTGGCTGCACGTGGGCTTCATCCACGGCGTGATGAATACCGACAACGTCGCCCTCTCCGGCGAGACCATCGATTACGGCCCCTGCGCCTTCATGGACAGCTACCACCCCGACACGGTCTACAGCTCCATCGACCACGCCGGCCGCTACGCCTTCTCCAACCAGCCCGGGATCGCGCAGTGGAACCTGGCGCGCCTGTGCGAGTGCCTGCTGCCCCTGCTCGACGAGAACGAGCAGGCCGCGCTCGAGCAGGCGCAGGCCTCCCTCGCCTCCTTCTCCGGCCACTTCGAGGCCGCCTACCACGCGGGCCTGCTGCGCAAGATCGGCCTCTCCGACGAGCGCGAGGGCGACCTCGCGCTGGCCGGCAAGCTGCTCGCCGCCATGGCCGAGGGCAGAGCCGACTTCACCAACACCTTCCGCCGCCTCTCCGAGGCGCGAAGCGACGACCCGGGCTCCCTCGCCCCGGTGCGCGCCCTCTTCGAAGACCCCGCGCCCTTCGACCGCTGGTCCGTCGACTGGCTCGCGCGGCTCGCCGCCGACGGGCGCGACGACGCGGCGCGCCGCGAAGCCATGGGCGCCGTCAACCCCGCCTTCATCCCGCGCAACCACCGCGTGCAGCAGGCCATCGACGCCGCCGCGCAGGGCGACCTCACAGCCACCGACGAGCTTCTCGCCGTCACCGGCCGCCCCTACGAAGACCACCCCGACCTCGCCCACTACCAGAACCCTCCCGAGCCGCACGAGGTGGTCCACCAGACCTTCTGCGGAACCTGATCGGGCGCGAGCGAGGGTGCTTGTCGTATATCAGAAAAGATATACGCTGCGATGACCGACCATCCGCTGCAGTGAATGCCGAACGCGCTGGCGGACCGCCCCGGTGGGAAGGGCAGACGACCATGGCTACCAAGAACCTCCCGAAGGGCTGGGTCGAGGGATCGGTCCAGGATCTGCTCGGTCTCAGCGATGAACAGGCCGCGATCGTCGAGATCCGCATTCGCCTCGCCGAGAAGGTGCGCGAGAAGCGGCGCTCGCGGCGCATTACGCAGAAGGAGCTCGCGGCGCGTATCCAGTCCACCCAGCCCCGGATCGCCCGCCTCGAGCGGGCAGACGCGAGTATCGAGATGCTGATCCGAGCGCTGTTCGCGCTCGGTTCCAACCGCAAGGAGATCGGGAAAGTGCTCGCAGCCTGAGCGGACGTCCGCCACGGCGCATCCAGGGGTGGCCACGACGGTACCGTTGGCCTATCGCTCCCGCCGAGAACCAGGTCCCTCCCAGTTTTCGCGTTGGAGGTGGCATGTCCCGAGTCCTTCTGCCCGTGTTCCTACCTGTCGCGATCTCTGGTGTCTTGCTCGTGCCGACTGCGGCGCTCGCAGCAAGCCTGGCCGTGGCGAACTCGGGATTCGAGGAGCCCGCGCTGGCGGATGGAACCAGTCTGGCCACCATCGGCTCTCCCTGGGTGTTCTCCGCCGGCACTGGCGTTCCCTATCCCCTCTTCGAGAACCCGGCCGGTTCGGGCGTAGGGGTGGTCGATGGAGAGCAGCGAATCCGGCTCCGGACCTCCTCGACTGGGTCCGCTTCCGGTATTCAGCAGGCGCTCGCGGCGACGTACCTGCCCAATACGACGTACGTCTTCGCGATCACGCCCATCGACTTCGATGGAAGCTCGATCCCGCAGTTCCAGATTCTGCTGAACGGCCTGGCAGCGAAGACGGTCCGGAGTGACGAACTGATTGGAGCTCTGGGAAGAGAGGTAGCCGTATCCGCGACCTTGCTTCCGGGAGACCCCCTGATCGGACAGAACGTGACGATCAGCATCCTGATCGCTGGTCAAGGCTTCAACTACGGAGCCGTTTCGTTCGACCGAGCCCGAGTCTGGGCGATTCCGATTCCGGAGCCTTCGGTTGCCCTTCTCCTGGGTCTGGGACTGGCTGGAATCGCGCTTACTTCCCGGGCCGGTACCAGATCGGCGATGTGTAGGCCCGCTCCTGCAGGCTCACCGGCGCGCCCTTGGGAATCTCGACGTTGAACCGGAATCCGTCATAGGTCGACCACCTCGGCGTCGGGATCTCCAGCACGCGCGCGTAGTAGAAGGCCTTCTGCTTGGGGTCGAACTCCGGGTCGCTCCACACGGTGCCGAGCTCCGACTCCCCGATCGTGTTGGTCCAGCTGGCCGTCTTCGCCTCGACGGTGTTGCCCACCGG
>CAZZFT010000195.1:0-8254 GCA_964653555.1 uncultured Spirochaetales bacterium
AGGTCCTGATGGACGGGCCCCACACGATCGAGCGCTGCTACGAGGTCACCGAGCGTACCCTCCACAAGGTGTTCGCCGAACTCTACGATCAGCGCGTCCCGCTGGAGCAGATCCTGCTCAAGCCCAACATGGTGCTGTCGGGCACCGAGTGCCCGACCCAGGCCGACGTGACCCGGGTGGCCGAGGCGACGCTCCACTGCTTCCGACGCGTGGTGCCGGCGGCGGTGCCCGGAATCGTCTTCCTGTCGGGCGGACAGAGCGACGAGCTGGCGACCGCCCACCTGTCGAAGATGAACGAGCTCGGCGGCGGCCCCTGGGAGATCTCCTTCTCCTACGGTCGCGCTCTGCAGGCGCCGGCGCTGAAGGCCTGGCGCGGCAAGACGGAGAACGTGTCGGCCGCACAGAAGGCGTACTACCACCGGGCGAAGTGCAATGGCGCCGCGCGCTACGGCAAGTACACGGCGGCGATGGAAAAGGCTGCCTAGGCGGCCCCGGCTCGGGTCCGGTCGGATCGCGGCCCCGGCCGCCCACGAGGCGGTCGGGGCGTCGCATTTCAGGGTGCCAGGCTGCCGTAGGCGCCGCGGAAGTAGACCAGCGGCTCGCGGTCGAAGTGGCGCACCTCCTCGACGGAGCCGATGTACACGATGTGATCGCCGTGGGTGTGGGCCGCCACGACCCGGCAGTCGATGTTCGCGACGACCCCGCGCAGCAGCGGAGCGCCGGTCGCTCCGGTTTCCATCTCGAGTCCGTCGAAGCGCCGCCACTCGTACTTCTTCGATGCGAACCGGCTGGACAGCTCGGACTGGTCGCGCGACAGCACGTTCACGGCGAAGACACCGCCCTCGGCGATCACAGGCAGGGTATGGGAGCTCCGCTCGGCACAGATCAGCACGAGCGGCGGGTCCAGCGAGACCGCCGTGAAGGCCGAGACGGTCATGCCGTGGATGCGCTCGCCGTGGCGAGCGGTGACGATCGTGACTCCGCTCGCCCAGCGGGAGAGCGCTTGCCTGTACTCGTCGGAGCTCACTGCCATGGAGGGGCCGGATCCTAGCCGCTGCGCGCGGTGCGATGCACGGGCTCTCCCTGCCCGCTCGGCGTCGCCGGTCCCTGGAGGAATTCGAGCACATAGGGGCCGAAGAGATCCAGCGGCCGCAGCCCCGGCGCCAGCTCGACGACCAGTCCGTACAGGACCGACAGCGCCCGCGACCACATCACGATCCCCGGCGGCAGCCGGAAGGTCCCGAGCTTCTCGAGCTGCTCCCGCATCCGCCGGAAGTGCAGAGAGAAGTCGAGGCCCGCGACTTCCTGGGGCGTGAGGTTGTAGAGCTCGGGGGCGAAGGCCAGCGCGGCGATCTCCTCGACCACCGGCACGTCCCCGGGATCGATGGCGCCGGCGGACACGAGGGAGCGGGCGTAGAGCGCGGGGTCGCGCGTCACCGAGGCCCGCAGGTGATCGCGGACGGCCGCGAGCACTCGCGGATCCAGCCTCTCGTTCATGCCGAAGTCGATGATCGCGATCCTCCCCCACTCGTCGACGATCAGGTTTCCCGGATGGGGATCGCAATGGAAGAATCCGTCGCGGAACATCATGTGCAGGAACGCCCGGCCCGCCCAGGCCACCAGATCGTCCCGGGACACGCCGACCCGCTCGACCGCCGCGGCGTCGTTGATCTTCACGCCCTCGATGAACTCCATGGCCAGGACGCGACGCGTGGTGAGCTGCCAATCGATGGCGGGGATGCGCAGGTGTGACCACAGCTCCCGATCCACCGACAGATTGCGCGCGACCTCCTCGGCCGCGCGGCCCTCGCGCAGGTAGTCCATCTCGCCCCGGATCGCGTCGCGCAGCTGCCGGTAGACCTCGCCCAGATCGGCGACGGTGACGAAGTCGAACAGCCACAGGGCCAGGCGCGTCATCGCCAGGTCCACCCCCACCGAGCGCTCGATGCCCGGGTAGAGCACCTTGAGCGCCAGGCGCCGGCCGTCGCGGGCGCGCGCCGCGTGCACCTGGCCCAGGCTGGCGGCGGCGATCGGATCGCGCGCGAGCTCGGCGAGCCGCTCGGTCCACGGAGCGCCGTACTCGCGCTCGATGCGCTGGACGATCTCCTCGAAGGGATGGGGATCCACCCGGTCCTGGAGGCGGACCAGCTCGCCGGTGAGCGCTTCGGGCAGCACCTCGACACGCAGGCTCGCCACCTGACCGAGCTTGATCAGCCCGCCGCGGAAACGCGTGGCGGCCGCGACGAAGCGGAGGGCGAAGCGCCGCAGCCGCAGCTCGCGCGCCGCGTCGTGGAGCGGCCACACACCGCGGCCGGCGAGCCGCAGGCGTCCGTACAGGGCCGCGCCGCGTGCGATCAGGCCGAGCAGCACCGCTGCTCGAACGGCGAGGGCCAGCCCCGACGTCCCGGCCAGCCAGCCGCGCATCCATCCGATCTTGCGCACGCCCTTTCCTTAGCGACGCGCGTCGCAGAACACGAGGGCCAGGTCGGCGACGTTGGTGCCGGTGGGTCCCGTCCGGACCAGGCCGCCCTCTCGCGCGAAGAAGCGGTGGGAATCGTTGTCGGCGAGGGCCTCGACGGCGTCCACTCCCGCGCGCCGCCCGCGCTCGACGGTCGACCCGTCGACGAAGGCTCCGGCGGCGTCGGTGGGGCCGTCGGCGCCGTCGGTCCCGGCGGCCAGCAGGGCGGTATCGCGCCGGCCCGCGAGCTCCAGCGCCGCGGCGAGTGCCAGCTCCTGGCTGCGCCCGCCCCGCCCGTCTCCGCGAACCGTAACGACGGTCTCGCCGCCCGCCGCGAGGCAGATCGGAGCGTCGCTCCCCAGGGAGGCGGACAGGGCCGCCAGGCGCCGACCGGTGCGCCGCGCCTCGCCGGCGAGGCATCCGGGCATCCCGATCCCCCGCCACCCCGCCGCCTCGGCGGCGCGACAGGCGGCGCCCACGGCCGTGGCATTGCTGGCGATCAGGGTGTGGCGCACCCGTCCGAACGCCGGATCCCCCGGCTTCGGCGTCTCCTCGCGCTGCCCTCGCACGCCGGCCTCGAGGTGCGCGCGCACGGAGGCGGGCGCGCGGCGCCGTGGATCGCGCCGCGCGAGCACCGCCAGCGCATCCGCATAGCCGGTGGGATCGGGCGCGAAGGGACCCGAGCCCAGGACGTCGAGGCGGTCGCCCGCGACGTCGGAGATTGCCAGCACCTGCACCCGGCCGGCGCCGCTGGCCTTCGCCAGGCGGCCGCCGGTGGCGGCGGACAAGTGCTTGCGCACCGCGTTGAGCTCCTCGATCGAGGCACCGCCCTCGAGCAGCGCACGCGCGGCCGCCGCCACGTCCGGGAGCTCCACCCCCGCGGCCGGCTCGCACAGCAGGCTCGAGCTGCCGCCCGAGAGCAGCACGAGGAGCACGTCGCGGAGCTTCAGGGAGGCCACCGCTCGGCAGATCTCGCGCGTGGCGGCGGCTCCCCGCGCGTCGGGCAGGGGATGGGAGCCGCGAAGCAGGCGCCCGCGGGCGAGCGGTCGCTCGAAGCCGTCGGGGACCAGGGCGATCGCGTCCGCGATCTGGGGGCCGCCGACCTCCAGGGCCGCGGCGACCATCGCCGCCCCGGCCTTGCCGAGGCCCAGCGCGAACACCCGCGCGCCGCGCGGAACCGGCTCTCCCGCGATCGCCAGACCCCCAGCGTCCCTGCGCAAGGCTGCCCTCACGCAGCGACCGGGCTCGACCGCCGCCAGCGCGGCGCGGAAGACGCCCTCCAGGCGCGCGCGCGTCGTCGTCTCCGGATGCGAGACGGATCCTCCCACGCCTACGAAGACGTGCCCCCCTCCTGCGGCGTGGGCTCCTCCGAGGTCGGCGCCTCCGCCGCCGATCCGGACTCTCGATCGGGATCGGGGATCAGGCGGATCTCGATCCTGCGGTTCTTGGCACGATCCTCGGCGGTGTCGTTGGCCACGACCGGGGCGTATTCCCCGTAGGAGACCGCGCGCAGCCGAGTCGGGTCCACGCCCTGCGACTCGAGCAGGCGCACCACCTGGGACGCGCGTGCTGCCGCCAGCTCCCAGTTCGATCCCCACCGCTGAGCGAGGGCCGCCGAGAGCGGCACGTTGTCGCTGTGCCCCTGCACCTCGACCTGCTGGGGAAACCGCTTCAGCTGGTCCGCGACCTTGCGCAGCACCGCGATACCGTAGGGCTCGAGCGTCACGGAGCCGGAACGGAACAAGATGTCCTGGGAAAGATTGAGCCGCAGTCCCTCGCGAAGCTGCGTGATCTGGATCTGCCCCGCGGCCACCTCCGACTCGAGATCCTTCACCAGCTGCTCGTAGTTGCCCGAGAGCTTCGAGAGCTCCTGCACCTGGGCCTCGCGCTTGCGGAGATGCGACGAGAGCAGCTCGCGTGTCTTCTCGAGCTGCTGGACCTCCTCGGAGAGACCGTCGCGCGCCACGCGCAGATCCTCCATCTCGTCCATCAGCTTGACGCGCTCACCGCCCAGCGCCTCGTTCGACCGCTCGAGCTCGGCCACCCGCGTCGTCAGGCGCTTCTGCTCCTGCTCGAGCTCGCCGACCACCTGGTCGTACTTGCCCCGCGTGACGCAGGACGTCGCCAGGACAGCCGCGAGGCCCAGGACGGCGATCTGCTCAGGCGTCACCCTGGAGAGTGTGCTGGAGCGCTTCATCGATGGTCCCCACGTACTGAAGGTCGAGCCCCTCGAGGAGCCCCGCCTCGACCTCCTCGACATCCTTGCGATTCCGCGCCGGCAGCACCACTCGCTCGATGCCCGCGCGCTTCGCCGCGAGCACCTTCTCCTTGATGCCGCCCACCGGCAGCACCCGCCCGCGCAGCGTGATCTCGCCGGTCATCGCGACGTCGGGTCGGCCCAGGCGTCCGGTCATGATGGACGCCAGTGAGCTCACCATGGCGATTCCCGCCGAGGGTCCGTCTTTCGGCACGCCGCCGGCGGGAACGTGCAGGTGGAGATCCGAGGTCCGAAACGCCTCCGGGTCGAGACCGTAGTCGGAGGCGTGACCGCGCAGCCAGGAGCGCGCCGCCTCGGCCGACTCGCGCATCACGTCGCCGAGGGAGCCGGTGAGCTTGAGCTCGCCCTTGCCGGGCATGCGGGTGGATTCGACGAACAGGATGTCCCCTCCTGCCGGTGTCCAAGCGAGGCCGACGGCGACGCCGGGCTGACCGGTCCGCTCGGCCACCTCGGGCTCGAACTTGACCGGCCCGAGCAGCTTCGCGAGGTCCGCGGGCTCGATCCGCTGGGGGCCGCTGGCACTCTCCTCGGCGATGCGCCGCGCCACCTTCCTCGCCAGCGCGCCGATCTCCCGCTCCAGGTTGCGAACCCCCGCCTCGCGGGTGTAGCTCGCGATCACCGCGCGCAGCGTCTCGTCGGGCAGCTCGACCCCCGCGTTCGCGACGCCGTTCTGCTGGAGCTGGCGCGGTACCAGGAAGCGCTTGGCGATCTCGAGCTTCTCCTCGGCCGTGTAGCCGGGGAGCTCGATCACCTCCATGCGATCGCGCAGCGCCGCCGGCACGGGATGGATCAGGTTGGCGGTGGCGATGAACAGAACCTGGGAGAGGTCGAAGGGCACCTCGAGGTAGTGGTCGCTGAAGGTCGAGTTCTGCTCCGGGTCCAGGACCTCGAGCAGCGCCGACGAGGGATCGCCCCGGAAGTCGGTGCCGACCTTGTCGACCTCGTCGAGCACGAAGACGGGATTGCGCGTTCGGGCGCGGCGAAGACCCTGAACGATCCGTCCGGGAAGCGCACCCACGTAGGTGCGGCGGTGGCCGCGGATCTCCGCCTCGTCTCGCACCCCGCCCAGCGAGATCCGCTGGAATTCGCGGCCCAGCGCGCGCGCGATCGACCGGCCGAGGGAGGTCTTGCCCGTGCCCGGAGGACCGACGAAGCACAGGATCGGGCCCTTCAGGTCACGCTTGAGCGAGAGGACGGCGATGTACTCGACGATCCGATCCTTGACCTTGTCGAGACCGTAGTGGTCTTCGTCGAGGATGCGGCGCGCCTCCTCCGGATCCAGGCGGTCCTCCGAGGCATTCTGCCACGGGAGCTCCACCATCCACTCCAGATAGGTCCGGATCACGCCGTGCTCGGCGGCGGCGGTGGGCATCTGGGCGAGGCGCTCGAGCTCCCGGGTGGCCTGGGCGTGCGCCTCTTCCGGCATGCCGGCCGCTTCGATGCGCTCGCGCAGACGCTCGACCTCGGTCTCCGCGTCCTCGCTCTCGCCGAGCTCCTGACGGATCGTCTCGAGCTGCTGGCGCAGCATGTAGTCGCGCTGGGTGCGGCCGATGTCCGTCTGCACCTTCTCCCGGATCTCGCTCTCGACCTTGTGGGCGTCCTGCTCGCGTGACACCTCGGCCAGTACCCGCTCCAGGCGACTTCGGACGTCGAGCTCCTCCAACAGCTCCTGCTTTCCCGCCACGTCCAGATCCAGGTGCGACGCCACGAGATCCGCCAGCTTCGACGGGTCCTCCACGCCCTGGGCGAGCACCTGGAGCTCGTCGGAGAGCCGTGCGCTCGACGAGACCAACGCCACGAACTGCTGGACCAGGTTGCGGGCGAGAGCCGTCACCTCGACGGATTCGATGTCGCCGACGTCTTCGAGCCGCCGCACGCGGCCGATCAGGAACGGCTCCTCGGCGATGAAGTCCTCGATCTTGGCGCGAGCCACCCCCTGGACGAGCAGCCGGTAGGAGTCGTCGGGGAACTTCAGCATCTTCGCGATGCGCATCACCGTTCCGACGCGGTGCACCTCGTCCGGCCGGGGGCTCGTCTCCACCTCCCCCCGCACCGCGGCGCACACGAGCAGGCGCTGCGGGCTCCGCAGCACCTCGTCGATCAGCTTCCGCGAGCGATCGGTGTTCACCAGCAGCGGAGAGAGCAGGTGCGGAAACAGCACCGTGTTCTTGAGCGGAAGCACGGGCAGCGCATCCGGCAGCGCAGGCGCAGCGGTCTCCTCGCCGCCGCCACTCTCGACGGCGATCTCCGTGCCGCTCGTCACGGCTCCGCGGATCTCCTTCGTCTCTTCGCTCATCGGCTCCCGCTCTTTCATTCGCGCTCCACGGGCACGGTGCGGCGAATCGGCTTGCGCCGAGCCAACGTCACCGTGAGCAGTCCATCCTCGAGATGCGCCGTCACCCGGTCGCGGTCCACGTCGGCCGGAATCTGCAGACACCGCTCGAAGGGCCCCGAGGCGATCTCCATCTGGTGGAGCCGCACGGCGGTCCGACCGCCGCCGTCCCGCAGGCCACGGATTCGAAGCCGATCCCCGTCGACGGTCACCTTCAGGTCGCCGCGACGAACACCGGCGAGCTCGGCGCGCACCACCACCGCCTCTTCGGTCTCGAAGACATCCACGTCGGGCTGCCAGTGATCGCCGTGGAGACGATCTCCGAAGTCGCCGTAGAACGACGACCCCGGCTGATCCTGCTTCCGGTTCCGCATGGTACGGATTATGTGCCCTCGCTCGGGTCTGCCGGGTCAGGAATCCTTCGTCTCCGTGTACTCGGCGTCTACGACGTCGTCGTCTCCCGACGAGGGACCGGAAGCGGAGTCGGAGGCGGCCGACTCGGGCGACGTTCCCGGGGCCCCCTGGGCCTTGTAGAGCGTCTCGGCGATCCCGTGCAGGGACTGCTCCACGCGCTGGCGCGCGGCGTCCAGCTTGGCGACGTCGTCGCTCTCCAGATCGGCTCGGGCCTCCTGGATCGCCGTCTCCACCTTCTTCTTGTCGTCGGCGCCGATCTTCTCCGCGTTCTCCTTCAGCGTCTTCTCCGCCTGATAGATCAGCGAATCCAATGTGTTGCGCTTTTCGATCAGCTCTCGCCGCTGCCGGTCCTCTCCCGCGTGGGACTCCGCCTCGGAGACCATCCGATCGATCTCCTCCTTGGAGAGACCGCCGCTGCCCTCGATCCGGATCGACTGCTCCTTCGCGCTCGCCTTGTCCTTGGCGTGCACCGACAGGATCCCATTTGCATCGATGTCGAAGGTCACCTCGATCTGGGGCATGCCGCGCGGCGCGGGCGGGATCCCGTCGAGAATGAAGCGCCCGAGCGTGCGGTTGTCGTTCGCCATCTCGCGCTCGCCCTGAAGGACGTGGATCTCGACCTGCGGCTGACTGTCCGCGGCGGTGGAGAACACCTGGCTGCGCTTGGTGGGGATCGTGGTGTTCTTCTCGATCAGCTTGGTCATCACGCCGCCGAGCGTCTCGATGCCGAGCGAGAGCGGCGTCACGTCGAGCAGCAGCACGTCCTTGACGT
>CAZZFT010000196.1:0-8146 GCA_964653555.1 uncultured Spirochaetales bacterium
AAGACCGTGAGGAAGACGGTCAGGTAGACCTCGGGAAATGCGGCGGCCTGCTCGAGCGTCAGCGACGCGGGCACCGGGAGGAGCGATCCCGCGTGCACCACCACCTGCTCCGCGTATCCGCCCCCGGCGAGCAGGGCCATGGCGCGGTCGCCCGGGCTCCATCCCGAGACCCCCGCCCCCACCTCGATCACCTCGCCCGCACACTCGAGGCCGAGGATCGTCGAGGCACCGGGCGGCGGCGGATAGTGTCCCTGCCGCTGCAGAAGGTCGGCGCGATTCACACCGCACGCGCTCACGCGCAGACGCACCTCGCCCGGGCCCAGCGAAGGGGTGGGCGCCTCGCCCAGGTACAGCACCGACTCGTCACCGAACGCGTCGAACAGGATCGCCTTCACGGGGACGATCGTACCGGGCCCGCGGCTCGCGTCGAGATGCTGCCGCTCCTCCGTGCAACACCGCTTCTACAAACCACCCGTCCGTCCGGCAGACGAGCCGCTCCGGGCGTCGTGAAGGGAGCGCGAGCCCCTGCGACCGGCGCGCGCTCCTTGGCTCGGCCCTTGCAGTCCGCTCGCAAGGCGCTCAACCGCTCCACCGGACGATCCCTCCCCCATGCAACGCGCCTCCTCCGCGACCCCGTCCTCCAACCTCCTGCGCCGCGTGCTGCTGCTGGCAGTGGCGCTCGCGGCGGCGATTCCCGCGAGCGCCCAGGTCCCCGTGACGGCGGAGATCCTCGACGACGCGCCTCCGATCGATCCCTGGATGAAGGCCGCCGGCGATCTGGACGGAGACGGCGCCGTCGACATCGTCGTCGCGGGGCGCGACGGACCGGTCGTCTGGTATCGCGCACCGCTCTGGGATCGCCACACGATCGCCGACACCGTCTCTCCCGGGGGCAGCAGCACCGACATCGATCTCTTCGACGTCGACGGCGACGGCGATCTCGATGCGGTCTTGGCGAACGGCATCTGGCACGAGAATCCCGCTCCGGGAGGATCCGCCACCGACGAGCCCTGGACGACTCACGTGTACGGGGGTCGGGATGGCCACGACGTGCACGGCAGCGATCTGGACGGCGACGGCGATATCGACCTGGCGACGCGAGATCAGGGCGCTGCGGGGACGACGATCTACGTGTACCGGAACGACCTCGCGAACGGATGGCTCGAGATTCCCGTCGGTCCCGTGCCGGCCGGGGAAGGGCTCGCGCTGGGTGACCTCGACGGCGACGGAGACGACGACCTGGCGATCGCCGATCGCTGGTACGAGAACGACGGACCGCTGGCCGCCGGTGCGTGGCGGGAACGCCTGTTCGACGGCGTCGTCAGCCCGGAGCCCGACACGGTCGTGGCGATCGCCGACCTCGACCGCGATGGACGCGCCGACGTCGTGGTGACACCTTCCGAGAAGGCCGGCGAGACCGATCGGATCGAGTGGTTCCGCGGGCCCTCCGACCCGCGCAACGGCCTCTGGACCCGCGCAGCGCTCTCGGAGACCGTGTCGAGCACACACCACTCGCTCCAGATCGTCGACTGGGATCTCGATGGCGACCTCGACGTGGCCACGGCGCGGATGCAGCAGGCGGAGGACCCGGTGGTGGAGGTCCTGCTCAACGACGGGAGCCCCGCCCTGTGGCCCGTCGACGTGGTCGACACGGTCAGCAGCCACGACCTGGTGGCGGCCGACGTGGACGAGGACGGCGACGTCGACCTGATCGGGGCGGACTGGAAATCGTCGAGCGCGCTCGACGGAGCTCCGCTGCGCCTGTGGCGCAACGAGCTTCCCGAGCCCGGTGCCGTGCCCTCGCTGCTCGCCGGCGCCGCCGCTCTGGTCTGGCTGCGCTCGCGATCCCGAACGCGAGCCGGCCGACTCAGTTGAGCTCGGCGCGCGTGTAGCCGAGCAGCTCGCGCGCCGTGATCATGCGCTGGATCTCACCGGTGCCCTCGTAGATGTCGGTGATCCGGACGTCGCGGAACCACTTCTCGAGCAGGTGGTCGCGCGACACGCCCATGGGCCCGAGGAGCTCGATGCAGCCCTGCGTGACCTGGCGTACGACGGTGCCGGTCTTCGCCTTGCACACCGATGCTTCGAGGTTGTTCGACTTCCCCTCTCCCGAGAGCCAGGCGGCACGCAGCACCGTCAGCTCGGCTGCCTCCACGAGCGCCTCGAGCTCGAGGAACTTGGCCACCACCGCCGACTGGCTGTGCGCCCGCCCCCCGTATTCGATCTCGACACCCACCTCGCGGAGCTGATCCCGGGTGAAGTCGAGCGCTGCGCGCGCCATGCCGAGGCCGCCGGCCGCCACCGCGGGCCGCGTCATGTTGAAGGTCTTGAGCACGCCCTTGAAGCCGCCCGAGCTCCGCTTGGGGATCGTCTCGTCCCCCCCGAGCAGGTTCGCGCGCGGGATGCGGCAGTCCCTGAACACGTAGGCGGCCGTGTCGTCGGCGCGGATGCCGAGCTTCTTCTCCTTGTGCGCGACCGTGAAGCCGGGCGTTCCCTTCTGGACGAGGAACGACTTGATCCCGGCGCGACCAGCCGACTTGTCGATCGTCGCCCAGACGACCACGCCCTCGGCCTTGCATCCGGTGGTGACGAAGATCTTCTCCCCGTTCAGCACCCACTCGTCTCCGTCGAGCACCGCGGTGGTCTGGACCATCGAGGGATCGGATCCGCAGCCCGGCTCGGTGATCGCCATCGCCAGGGTCAGGCCCTTCCACTGCTCCTGCTGCTCGCGCGTGCCCGAGGCGCGCAGGGCCGCGTTGCCCAGGCCGCCCTTCGCGCGCCGCAGGCGCACCGAGTAGTCGCCCCAGGTCTGCCCGGCGGAGAGCAGCATGCTGATCACCGGCATGCTGGTGTCCTGCTCGGTGCGCCCCGCGAAATGGGCGTACACGTTCGGGAAGTCGTCCGCCTCGGGAAACTCGTCGGGGATGAACTCCTCCTCGTGCTCGTCGTAGTAACGGGCGTACTTGCGACAGATGAGCGCCTCGGCGCGCACCTGGTCGAGGAGCTGTCGGTCCTTCTCAGTCAAGCTGAAGTCGATCATTTCGGTTCCTCACTGCGCCGCTCGCGGCGCGGCTGAGAATGGATGGAGGGCGTCGGCCGTGACCGCGCCGCTCAGACGCCGATCGTGCCCTCGAGCACGCCGAGCGTTCGCGCGTTCCGGTACCACATCTCGACCGGGTGCTCGCGGATGAAGCCGTGGCCACCCAGGACCTGCACTCCCTCGTCGGCCACGCGCATGGACTGGCTGGCGGCATAGGCGCGGGCGTGGTGCGAGGCCTGGAGCGCGTCGGCTCCCTGCTCGAGCTGGCTCGCCGCCTTCCACGTGAGCCAACGCATCGACTCAGTCTCGATGTGCATGTCGGCCAGCTTGAAGGCGATGCCCTGCTTCTGGGCGATCGCCTGACCGAAGGCCTCGCGATCCTTCGCGTAGGGGATCGCGTACTCGACGACCGCTCGCGAGAGACCGGTCATCGCGGCGGCGAGGGCCACCCGCGAGTGGCCGAGCAGGCGCCGGAGATCGGTGCCCGCCTCTCCGCCGAGCCGCGCCGATGCGGGAAGCTCGACGCGCTCCAGCTCGATTGCGGCCGTCGGCAACGCGCGCAGACCGAGGTTCTTCTCCGGCTCCGAGACGCTCAGACCCCGGGCATCCCGCGGTACGATGAACGCATCGTGGCTTCCGTTGTTGCGACAGACCACCAGGAAGTGGCTCGCGCGATCGGCGAACGGGACGAAGGTCTTGGCTCCCGAGAGCACGAAGCCCGAACCCTTCGGCTCCGCGAGCGTACGCGGCAGCAGGGGCTCGAAAGCGGGACCGGGCTCGATCCACGCGAGCGACGCGGCGTGGAACGAAGACCCGCAGAAGAGTGGAAGCAGCTCGCGGCGCTGCGCCTCCGTGCCCTGGTCGAGGATCGCGTTGGCGAACGCCACGGGCGCCAGGGCCGCCGCAGCGAGGGTGGCGTCGCCCCAGGCGAGTTCCTCGGCGACCAGGGCGAGGGTCACGGGCGAGCGCTCTTCCCCCCCACCGCCGTAGGTCTCGGGAACCGACGTGGAGGCGAGCCCGAGCTCCCAGACCTGATCGAGCAGGGCCTGGGGAATCTGGGCGGCCTCGTCGCACTCCCGGGCGGCCGGTCGCAGCACCTGCTCCGCGAACTCGCGCAGGGCGTCGCGCGCGACTTCCTGCTCCTCGGTAGGCTGAAACGAAATCACGAGTCACTCCTTTCCAGTGAGTGCTTGGGAAGGACCTGATCGATCGGCAGTGCCCGGCCCTCGGGCGCCACCTGGTAGAAGTAGTGGTCCATCGCGTCGGATCCGCCCTCCTTGACCAGCAGCCCGCGCTGGTGGAGCTCGCGCGCGTCGACGAGACCGAGCGCCAGTGCGCACCAGACGCGCGCGTCGGCCGTGTACCGCACGTCGGCTCGCGGGGAGAAGCCCGGCCGCACGTCGCAGACGCCGTCGAACACGCAGATCGTCCACACTCCGCCGCCCTCTCCCGTGAGACGCACCTCGAAATTGAGATCGATCCCCGCGGAGCGATCTTCCCGGACCATGAAGGGCAGCGATTCGATCACGGACTGCGCCGAGGTCGAGGTGAATCGCTTCGCGTCGATGTGCAGGTCGCGGAGGCCGTGGCAGATCCACCAGCGCGCGATCGCGTTGATGATGGGGGCGAGCGAGCGCCCCTGCGGAGTGAGCGCGTAGAACGAGCGGGATCCCTCGGCGACGGGCTCGACGAAGCCCGCGGCGGTCAGCTGACGCAGCCGGCTCGAGAGCACGCGCGGCGCGATTCCCGTCCGCTTGCGCAGCTCCTGGAAGCCCCGGTTGGCTCCGAGCAGGTGGCGGACGAGGACGAGCGTCCAGCGATCGCCGATCACGTCGAGCCCACGACCGACCGGATCGAAGATGGCGCCGGGTCGGGGCACTCCGGGAAGGCTCGAGGGAAGACGCGCGGGTGTGCTCTCCACGGATTAGATATCTAATCAATATCAGAACGGTATGCAATGGATACCTATATCTGTATTGATTGGATTCCCTTGGGGGCCCCGATGGCTCGCGAGGAGCGCGAGGATCGGTGGTAGGATCCGCCCGCTGGAGGCGGTCAGGGGATCGCCGGCGAACACGTACCGTTCGCGGGAGGAAAGTCCGGGCTCCACAGGGCAGGGAGGTCGCTAACGGCGACCCGGGGTGACCCGAGGGAAAGCGCAACAGAAACCACACCGCCGATGGCCCGCGATCCGAGCGGCGTTGTGAGAGACGCCGTCCGGGGAGGCACAGGCAAGGTTGAAATCGTGGGGTAAGAGCCCACGCGCGACGGCCGGGTGACCGGCGGCGGGGCAAGCCCCTCCCGGAGCAAGCCCGAATAGGCGCACTGTCGAGGACGGCCCGTCCGAAGCGCTCCGCTCCGGCGGCGCGCCAGTGCGCGGGTCAGGGTGCTCGAGTGCCGCAGCAATGCGGCGCCTAGACGAATGATCCCCCGAGACGCCGCGGCGACGCAGCGTCGTGACAGAACCCGGCTTATCGACCACTTCGGGAGTGATCCCGAACTCGGAGGAAGAAGCCCCGCGCCACGCCTCCGAAGCTCCAGCCGTGTGCAGGGGGGCGGCGACCGCCGTCCCCCTGCATCAGACCGTCTCGGGATCGCGGCGCAGGCAGATCAGACGCGCCCGCCGCTCGGCGTCGTAGCCCCGCCATTTCTCGGCGGGGAGATCCTCCGCCGCGACGCGGCGGAATCCATAGCGTTCGAACAGGCCGGCCACCCTCTCGGTGGTGGTACACGCGAACAGGAACACGTCGCCGCGCTCGTGCGAGGCCCGGCAGAACGCCTCCAGGAGGTGTCCGCCGACGCCCTCTCCGAGGAATCGCGTCAGGGTGTACAGGGAGGCGACCTCGCTGGTTCCCGACTCCGGGTGCGGGATCAGGGCTCCGATCCCGGCCAGGTGTCGCGCCTCGACGAACGCACCGAACCCGTTTGCGAACACGAGGTCGAGTTCCTCCTCGCTGCGCGCGGCCAGATAGCCCTCGGCCACGCCTCGGGCGACGAGATCGTTCGCCGCGTCGAAGTCGTCGATGCCGAGGCGACGCACGTCGACGTAGCGGCCGAGCGTGAACAGCGTTCCCGAGCCCGCATAGCTGAAGAGCTCCTCTCCCAGCTCGTCGGCAGTGCAGACATTGACCGCCGGGACGCCTCCGCGCAGGGCGGCCTCCACCTCCCGGAGCAGCGGCGTACGCTTTCCCGCGTCGCCGAAGGGCGCCGTCAGCAGGCCGACGAGCTCCTCGAGGTGCACGAACGAGACCCGGCAGCCGTCGCCGCCGAGCACGGCGCCGAGCGCATCCACGAACACGAGCTTGGACACCCGCAGACGAACCGCCCAGGTGCGGCAGGCGGCGAGGAATGGGTCGCCGGGGTCGACGACCACCGCGACCCGCGGCGAGGAGCACAGGGCGCGCCAGACCGAGCCGATCGCGCGACCAGGCGGCACCGAGACGACGGTCGCGTCCAGCGCCCGGCCCACCTCGCGATCACCGGCCAGGAGCACGATGCGAGTCCGGTTCTGCTCGAGCTCCTGGAGGACCGGACGCATCCGCTCGGCGGCGCTCGACTCGTCGGTCGCACAGGCGATCGCCAGGGTGCGATCGCGAAACTCGGCCAGGTAGAAGGCCTTCTCGGTAAAGGGGGCCCAGCTCGCGCGCTCTTCGGCCATGACGGCCCAGTTTGGCGGATGTTGGTGTATCGTGCTGCGCCGATGGGGTGGCAGGGCTGGCTCACGCTCGCAGTCGTGGGCGTGACGCTGGTGGCGATGGTCCGGGAGCTGGCGTCCCCGGACCTCGTGCTGATGGCAGGCCTGTTCACCCTGGCCGCCGCAGGCGTGCTCACCCCCGCCGAGACCTTCGCCGGGTTCGCGAATCCGGCACTGGCCACCGTGGGGATCCTGTTCGTGGTCTCGGCGGCCCTTCGTGAGACCGGCGCGCTCGATGCCACGGTGGGCAGATTGTTCGCCCGCGCGCGCAGCGAAGCCAGCGGATTGGCGCGCATCTGCCCGCCAGTTGCAGTGATGTCGGCGTTCCTGAACAACGCGCCGATCGTCGCGATGATGACGCCGGTGATCATCGACTGGACGCGTCGGGTCGGCCTCTCTCCCTCGCGACTCCTGCTGCCTCTCAGCTACTCCGCCATCCTCGGCAGCATCCTCACCGTGATTGGAACCAGCACCACCCTCACCGTCGCGGGTCTGGTCCAGCGCTCTCCCGGAATGCAGGAGATCGGCTTCTTCGAGCTGACGCCGGCGACCCTGCCGATCGCGATCATCGGCCTGCTCTATCTCCAGTTCGTGGCGCCGCGACTCCTCCCCGATCGCCTCGGTCCGGTCGAGCGACTCGGGGAACGCCGCCGCGAGTACACGACGTCGATGCGGGTCGAGAGCGAATGCCCTCTGATCGGGCAGAGCGTCGAGGACGCTGGACTCCGGCACCTGCCAGGACTGTTCCTGGTGGAGATCGTGCGAGGAGATCGCGTCCTCACGCCGGTCGGCCCGGAGGAGCTGATCCTGTCCGGGGACGAGCTGGTGTTCGCGGGCGTCGTGTCGACGATCGTCGAGCTCCAGCGGATCCGCGGCCTGGTGCCGATCTCCCACGAGGACGCACCGCTCCAGTCGGCGCACAACGAGCGTCTGATCGAGGCCGTCGTATCGGCCTCCTCTCCGCTGATCGGGCAGAGCATCCGCGACGCCAACTTCCGCACCGTGTACGACGCCGCCGTGATCGCCGTGCACCGCAACGCCGAGCGCGTGGCCGGCAAGATCGGAGAGATCGTCCTCGAGGCGGGTGACACCTTGCTCCTGCAGACCGCGCCCGGCTTCCTTCGCGCGCACCGCAACAGCCCGGAGTTCTATCTGGTGAGCGAGGTCGCCGAGAGCGCAAAGCCGCGGCACGAACGGGCCTGGGTGGCGATCGCGATCCTGCTCGCGATGGTCGCGGTGGCGGGGACGGGTGTGTACCCGATTTCGATCGCCGGCTTCCTCGCCGCGGGACTGCTGATCGGGACGCGCTGCATCACCGGTCGCGTCGCCCGCAGCAGCGTCAACTGGTCGATCCTGGTCGTGATCGGCGCGGGCCTCGGAATCGCCTCCGCGATGGAGAAGAGCGGCGCCGC